>CAWVWU010000104.1:0-13309 GCA_963933925.1 uncultured Puniceicoccaceae bacterium | reverse complement strand
TTGGAAATGGGGTGTGTTGACCACGAATTGTGCGAATCTGCACGAATTCTTTTTTTGAATTGGTAGTGCTGAGGTGGTTGACCGGATAACATCCGGTCCTACATTCTATGGTTCTTTAATGGGGTGGTTTTTTGCCCGGATAGCCTTTCGACGTGGGCATCCGGTACCTACATCAGAATTTGTTTTTCCACATCATGCTCTCCATGGGGAGAGGGCTGCGGCCACAGTATTTGGCGGAGGCTTTTTTGTCGTAGGAGATTTCTACTTCGCCATCGACCATGAAGTAGATGAGTTGGCCGATGGGCATGCCTGCGTAGATGCGTACGGATTGGGAAACTGAAATTTCGAGGGTCCAGTGGTTGCAAAATCCTACGTCGCCTTTTCCGGCTGTCGCGTGAATGTCGATACCGAGGCGCCCTACGCTAGACTTGCCTTCGAGGAAGGGGACTTGCTTGTGGGTTTCGGTGTATTCGAGCGTCGAGCCGAGGTAGGTGTTACCTGGTTCTAGGACGTAGCCTTCTTCGGGTATCTCGAAGTGGCGGATCTTGTTGTGCTTCTTAGCGTCTAGGACCTTGTCGACGTAAAGTGCGAGGTGCTTGCTCAGGTGAACGTCGTAGCTGTTCGTGCCGAGTGCGTTGCGATCGTAGGGATCGATGACGATTTCACGTTTCTCGATCCCTTCTAGGATGGCTTTGTCGGATAAGATCATAGAGTGAAGGCCGGTTTAGCCTACGAGTGCTTTGAAGGCTTCGACGAGTTTTGGAAGATTCTTGTCGTTGATGCCTGCGACGCTGATGCGTCCACTGTTGACGATGTAAATACTGTACTTTTCGCGGAGCTCGATGGCTTGTTCTTGGGTGAGTCCGGTGAAGGAGAACATGCCGTTTTGGCGTTGGAGGAAGCTGAAGTCGCGGCTGACGCCGGCGGCTTTGAGGGCTTCGACGAACTGAGCACGTACGCGGTGGATGCGTTCGCGCATGGCGTTGACTTCGGTTTCCCATTGGGTGCGAAGTTGAGCATCGCCGAGTACGGCTTCTACGATCGCACCCCCGTGAGCCGGTGGGTTGGAGTAGTTGGTGCGGACGGCGATTTTGACTTGGCTCACGACACGAGCGGCTTCTTCTTCGGTATCAGTGACGATATGTAGAGCACCGACGCGGTCGTGATAGAGGCCGAGGTTTTTAGAGAAAGACTGGCAGACGAAGCAGGCTATTCCCGCTTTAACGAATTCACGAATGGCGTAGGCATCTTCTTCGATTCCTGCTCCGAAGCCTTGGTAGGCGAAATCGAGGAGAGGGATCCACTTCTTTTCGAGGCAGATTGAGATGACTTCGTCCCACTGGTCGGGGCTGAGGTCAGCTCCGGTGGGATTGTGGCAGCAGCCGTGTAGGAGGACGACGTCTCCGGCTGGGATTGCCTTGATGTCTCGGATAAAGGCGTCGTAGTCGAGTCCGAGAGTAGCCTGGTCGAAGTAGGCGTAGGTCTTGGCTTCGAGTCCTGCTGCTGAAAAGATTCCTTTGTGGTTCGCCCACGTAGGGTTGCTGAACCAGATGTTTTTGCTGGAAAGGTTTTTTGCGATGAAGTCGCCGGCAACGCGCAGTGCACCGGTCCCTCCTGGGGTTTGAGCGGTGATGATGCGTCCCTTGAGTTGGCTCTTGAGCTCGCTGCCGAAGCAGAGGTTTTGAGTGAGAGCACCGTAGTTCGGAGTCCCGGTCATCGGAAGATAAGTCTTCGATACTGGGTTGGCCGCGATGCGTTTTTCCGCTTCGAGGACGGTTGGCAAGGACGGTGTTTCGCCGTTGTCGTCTTTAAAGACGCCTACGCTGAGATTTGATTTCTCAGGATTGGGGTCTGCTTTAAAAGCCTCGGTTAGGCTGAGGATAGGATCTGCGGGTGCTTGTTTGACGGTATCGAAGTGAGCCATTGGTGTATGGGTTGATCGTTTGCAATGATGCAACGAGCAAACGTAGGTTTTCGACCCTGCCTGTCAATGGTGGCTTAGGGGAGATTGGATATTTAAAATTGAGGATTGAAAATTTGTTGGAGGATGGAAGGGGCAGGGGCGATGCCTCGATCAGTGTTCTTTCCACGAATTATAGGGTTGGATGGGTAAAAACGAAGGGGTGTCGTGCGAGAGGATCGAGTGATCGATGCTAGTGGAGTATCAATAGATTTTGACATGAAAAAAGCGTAGAGGGCAGGAGCCCTCTACGCTTTTTGCGGTTTTGAATTCTTTTTGGCTTATTCGACCTCGAGTTGGAAGTACCTTGTCGCTGGTTCACTTGTGGTGATGCGATAGGTTTCGAGGGTCTGGTTGCCGTTTCCGGTAGAGCTCTGATCGGAGAGTTCTAGGATGCTGTCGGCTGAGGTCCAAGATTCGAGCGTTGTGGAGGTGAGAACATTGATGGTTCGCCCTGAGTCTGGGTTGACGAGGTAAGCGAGGTAGTGTTCGCCCTCGTCTTCGAAGATGTAGAAGGTTTGGTCTCTATCGTTTGGATCGAGGTCAGAGGTGCCTTGGGCTCTTTCAAGGAGAACGGATGCTCCGTCTCCATCTTCATCAGCGAGTGGATCGAATACGACGATGGAAGCCGGGCTTCCTCCGAGTTGACTACTTGCCTGCCAGCTGGCGGGATCGTTGTGATCTGGGTTGCTGTTAGGGTCGACCAGTTCAAGGCTGAAACCAATGCCGTCCGCAGCGGTGGGCCATGGGGCGACATCGTTGTAGGTGAAGCTTCTGATGATGCTGTTTTCAGAGGTGACGAGGGTGATTGTTTCGCCGTCGTTCTCTAGGGCTGAGTCGTTGGCGAAGCTCCCTGCTACCGAGCGGTCGTTTCCGTACTTATTAGCGAATGCAAGTTCGTCGCGGACGATGAGTGTGAATTCATTTGGAGCGAGTTGTGTACCGCTCGGGAATTCGAACTCGATACCGGCTGTGAAGTGGACTCCGCTGAGGTCTAAGCTTTGGCTACCTGCGTTGTAGAGTTCTAGGAATTCTGCGTCGTCGGATCCGTCTTGGTTGTACATGATTTCGGATACTACGAGATTATCGTAGACGTCTGGGAGTTTCATGGTGAAATCGGCTTCTACGATCGGCGACCATGTATTGTTAGTACGAACACGGGCACGAATTGTTTGCGTGTTGTTGATCGAGATTTGGCTGCTGTATTGGGTCGCTGCTGCTGAGACTGCTCCGGTGGTGGAGGTACGTGGATCGCTGCCGTCTGTGGTATAGTAGATGGTGCCTCCGCTTGGAGCGGTCATACTTAGGTTGTGGCCAGGTGAGACGATTCCGCTTTTGGAACTTAATGTAGGAGCACTTAGGTCGGGGAAGTATCCACGGGCTTTGTATTGATCGATGACGATGCCTGTGCGCACTGGGAAAATTGTGGTCATGAGTCGATTGCGCTCGTCCATCCATTCGTCTTCGGGATCGTAAAGTGATACCGGTGTTCCGCGTGTATGAACGTCGCGGCGGTAGTCGCCCCAGCGGGCGGATTCGGCAACGAGCGGTTCGAATATGTTTTCGCTACGGATATTCCAACTGGCGACAACTTGGTCGGGTGTGAGCAGTCCGTCTTCGTTAACGAGGTATTTCTGGATACGATCGGCAAAGAGGATTTGGAAGTCTTCGTTGAGCATGAGGCGGTCGAGTATGTCGAGTGCAGGCCCTTCTCTGTCGTGGATGTTTTGATCGATTACGTTGTTATCAACTTGGTAAAAGATGAATTCGCTGTCCCACATCATGAAGTACCACTTGCCGCCATTTTTATTGCGGATTGCGTACCAGTTGTGGTGAGGCCAGTCCACGTTTCCGCCGTATTGCTGGAGGATCATGTAGTCGGCGAAGGCTTCTAGGTCGAGTAGTTCGGCCATTTGAGCGTAAGTAGACGCGTTGGTGATATTGGAGTCTGCGAGGTCGACGAGTGCTTGGAATTCGGTTAGTGCTTCTGCGTCACCGCTGACTTCTTCGCCGGAGTTGAGTGCTACATAGTCCTCTTTTTCTCCACCTAGATAGGACTCGCCGTATCCGGAGCTTGCCCTTTCGGTGGGGTTGTAGACGCCCCAGTAGATGCCATTGATATAGAGGTGGGCAGCATTGTTTCGAAGACCTGGGTGTCCCATGTTGAGTTGGACATCCTTGGCCCATTGGTCGCGAACGTATTGGGCACGTTCGCGGTTGGTGCCCTTAAAGGTATTGTGGTGGAGCCATGATTGGTTGCCGGCGGCTCGAAGGATGAGTTGATCGAATTCTTTGGTGGCAGTTGGATCGTCGGGAAAAAGATCGTAGTTGAGTTTTGAAGCACCGTATTCGGACTTAAAGAGGAGTCGGAATGAGTGCTTTGGATTGTTGTTTGGATTTCTTGTATGGCCCCCTTGGATGCGGATTCCGGCGTCGACTTGTACGTCGTCGAGGGTTTCGTCGGGTTGGATGATTTCAATGGATATGGGGCGTTCCCAGTTTGATCCGCTTTCTTGTGGATGTTGGTAAATTCCTGTTGATGTGTCGAAAAAGTGTTCTTTATCAGTTACGATAGAGATGGTTGGGATGACGAGAAGGGCTGGAGCGATTCGATCTTTGTAAACTGGATCGTTTGTGATCTCAGGGTCCATCTCGTAGTCGCCGGAGGGTCTCCCGTCACTACCGAGCCAAGAGGTGGGGTATCCTTCGGGGGTATTACCCTGAGTAATGACATCTGCGATGAAGATGTAGGTTTGTGTATCAACGTTTGTCGGGAGGTAGCCCTCTTTAACTGCGATTCCAGTTTGATCCGCTTTCTTGTGGATGTTGGTAAATTCCGGTTGATGTGTCGAAGAAGTGTTCTTTATCAGTTACGATAGAGATGGTTGGGATGGCGAGAAGGGCTGGAGCGATTCGATCTTTGTAAACTGGGTCGTTTGTGATCTCAGGGTCCATCTCGTAGTCGCCGGAGGGTCTCCCGTCACTACCGAGCCAAGAGGTGGGGTATCCTTCGGGGGTATTACCCTGAGTAATGACATCTGCGATGAAGATGTAGGTTTGTGTATCAACGTTTGTCGGGAGGTAGCCCTCTTTAACTGCGATTGCTCTGAGTGCAGTGGTCGTAGGAATGTTTACAGTGGCCGGCGTCGGTACTTGCGTTCCATTAAAAAGGGAAGGCGTGGATCCGTCAGTAGTGTAGATGATTGTCGCGTCGGGAGTTTCTGTGCTGACGGTGACGTCGAAGGCAGTTTCGTAGAAGCCGCGATCTTGTGAGAAGTCTGTGTCACCGACGAGGCCGAGGTATCCGGTTGTGTTGGACGCTTCGGGACTCGGGTCTAGGAAATAGACCTGTTGAGATCCTGATGAAACTGTTTCAGCAATAAGTACTGGACTGATGAGGAAATCAGGATCGGCAGCTGTTGTATTGAGTCCGTGGATAGCGAGGATGTTGCTGCCGTTTGAATTGAGAGCACTTCGATGTTTTCGAAATGGATGGCTTCCGCTGCGATGTGTTCGCTGGTCGCACTAGAGTTCCATGTCGCTGAGGTCGGTGCGTTGCGACGGGCGATTTCTGTTCCGTTGAGGTAGGCGATGAAACCGTCGTCGTAGCGGATGTTGAGAGAGAGTTGTGTGTTGTCGGTTACTTCTTCGGCATCGAATGGGAAGCGTAGGTAGACGGAGCTGTTGGTATCGTGCATTGCAGACTCGATATCGCCTTCTGTAGAGATCAAGCTGGCGTAGCCTGTGCCTCCGATCGGGATACCGAGGTTTTCACCTTCGCCGAGGTAAATGTCGTCCAACATAAAGGTACCGAAACTGTCGGTAGCGGTTCGGGTGTAGAATGATTGGAGTGCGTTTGATGCGGTGCCGTTTCGGAATTCGAATACGGTATTGCCCCCTGCCTCGAGAAGGGTCTGTTCTGTGAGTGAGCCGCCTTTCATATAGGCTTGGTAGGTGTCGGTCGCGTTGTCTATTACCAACCAGACGAGGTACCATGTGTTGTCGTCAAAGTTTTCAGCATCTTGGTAGCCCGAACCATCGCGGACTTTTATAATGCCATCGGCTTTGGTGTTGGTCATGGCTTCGTAGCTGCCCCAGCCGTCGGGGTTACTTACGTCAGCAGCACCGGCAGCGGCATCCGTGAGTCCGTCGCGGCGCATTCTGAAAAATAGGGTACCGGTGTCGCCGTTTGGTAGATCGAGAGGTTTGTAGGCTTGGACATTGTCTCCGTCGAGTTTTAGGATTTGGTTCTCTACGTTTTCAGGATCGATGCCGACGGCGATTCTAGAATCGGTTGCGGTCCAGTCGTTTTGACCATCGATAGCGGTAGGGTTGAGAGAGTCGAAGTTGTCAATAAGTGTGAAGCCGCTGGCACCTGCCCCTGCGTCAAAGCCGATGCCGCTCTTGGCGGAGGTCCAGCTTGATTCGTCGAAAGGTTCGTTGCCGCCGGTCCATGTGGATCCGTCGGAGTCGTCGGATGGGATTGTGAGTTTAAGAGAGCTTTCTTCGGAGATGTAGCGATTTGTGGTTCCGGCGGCGAATCCTAGGCCGAATGAAACGTCGGTCTGTTGTTTTGGGTATGAGGGGGAATACTCTGTTGCGATGGTTATGCCGTCGTTTTGGATGAGGGCGAAGTATTCGCCTGATGATGAGAGTTTGAAGTTGGTGTGGAGTTCGCCTGTTCCCGCTGGAGTTCGTGCTTTGCCCGAGGCGAAGACGATGAGGTGCTCGTCCGCTGCGAGGGTTCTTGCGGGGAATTGCCAATAGGTGGCGGAATTCGCGGGGTCGAAATTATTGTTGTCGGTCAGGTACCAGCCTGCGAGATCGACTGAGGAGGCCCCGGTGTTGTGGATTTCGATCCAGTCGGAATAGTCGCCGTTTTCGTCCGCGAGAACGGATGAGTTGGACGCCATGAATTCGGAAATTACGACGTTAGCGGATAGTGTTGCTGCGCCGAGCAGTAGCACTTGGAGGCAAAGGAGTAGTCTGATCATCTGGATAAGTTTGAAAAAGCAAGTTGATAGAAGGTTCCCTCGTGCGGAAACTTATGCCGAAATTGGCATCGATAAGTCTTAGCTCAGGGTGCGATAGGAGGGGTACGCGCTCTTGAACAAATTTGATATCGTCAAGATATCCTGCAGCTAAACTGCAATTGAAGGTCACTATTGCTCTCTTTTACAAGCTCTAAAGTGTTACTGACCCGTCGACGTATTGACGTGATAAGGAGCGGTATAGAGGGCTATTAGAAATGGTTTATAGGGAGGCCGGATTGTAGAACACTGAGCTGGTTCTAAAGGGCGGCAGAGTTCCCGAATCAATCAGTCTATTTATTGTTTACAACATTCTGGGGTGTTCCGTTTTGCCAGGCCGTAATGTTTGATACTATGGTGTTCATGAGTCGAGTGCGAGCGGCGAGGGTGGCCCAGGCGGTGTGTGGGGTGATGAAGCAGTTTTCGAGGGGGAGGAGTGGATTATCTGGGGCTGGGGGTTCATGACTGAGGACGTCGAGGCCGGCTCCGGCGATTTGGTTTTTGGAAAGAGCGTGGGCGAGTGCGGGCTCGTCTATGAGAGGGCCGCGCCCGGTGTTTATTAGAAAGGCGTTGGGTTTCATCAGGGCGAGGCGTTTGGCGTTGATGAGGTGTTGGGTTTCTGGAGTGAGTGGGCAGTGGAGGCTGAGGTAGTCGCTTTGCTGGATGACCTCGTCTAGAGAGGCTGCTTGGACGCCGTCGGGAAATCCTTTGGTGGGGTCCTTTCGGTAGGCGATGACTTTCATGCCGAAGGCGAGGGCGATTCGGGCGGTGGCTTGGCCGATTCCTCCTAGGCCGATGAGGCCGAGTGTTTGTTCGGAGATTTCGGTTTGTGGCGTGTCCCAGAAGGTGAAGTCTTGGCATCGGCTCCAGTGGCCCGAACGTACACGGGTAGCGTGGTGTTCGATGCGTCGCGTGTGGGCGAGGATTTGGGCGAATACCATTTGGGCAACGGATTCGGAGCTGTAGGCGGGGACGTTGGTGACAGGGATGCCGCGTTTTCGGGCTGCTTCGACGTCGACGACATTGATCCCTGTGGCGAGGACACCGATGTACTTTAGGTTGGGGAGGGCGTTGATCGTGTCGGCGTTGAGGATGACTTTGTTGGTGAGGAGGATGGTGGCGCCTTGGGCTCGTTCGATGACTTTGTCGGCGGGGGTGCGGTCGTAGATCGTGCACGGGGCGATTTCGTTGAGGGCGTCCCAGGAGAGGTCTCCGGGGTTGAGGGTGTATCCATCGAGTAGGGTTATTTTCATCTTTTGATTCAGTTTTGCTTTGGCTGGGATTTTATGAGTGAGGCATTTTCCAGAGTTCGGAATAGGGTACTGCCCATAAGTTCGAGGATCCCATGTTGAGGATTGAATTTCCGTCATATAAAATGATCCCGCTTTGGAAATCGTTACCTGCTTGGTTGGAGAGTCGCCGCAGGCCATTGCCATCGGAGCTGTTGATGCTGGTGGAGGCTTTTACTTCAACTCCCCAGACTTTGTTACCGCGCGTTATAATGCAGTCGACTTCGACTTTGTCCTTGTCTCGGTAATGCCAAAATCGGAGGTCAGGATCAGTCCAACCAGCTTCGGCAATTAATTGTTGTATTGCGAACGATTCGAGGAGGTGACCAAATTTACTTTTACGCGTAATCCAACCTTCGGGTTTTAGGTCGCTTAAGGTTGCTGCTAAGCCGCTATCGCAGATATGGATTTTGGGAGTTTTTACGAGTCGTTTTGCTTCGTTTTTGTGCCACGCGGGAAGGCGTCTTATGAGGAATAATTTCTCTAGGATCGACAGATATCTCTCTATTGTCATTCGGTCCAATCGGAGGTCCTTGGAGAGTTTGGTTGTATTTAGGAGTTGTGAGTTTTGTAGGGCTAACGTTTCGAGCAATCGTAATACGTCGTCTCCTTCTTTGACTCGTGCGACATCATGAATATCCCGTGCCACAATAGATCGGATGTACTGTCGATGCCATTGGCGTGCGCGTTCTATCTTTCTTTTGTTGGGTTCTGGGTAGCCACCGAATGTAAGTCGCTGGGGGAGTTCAGATGCTTCTGACAGTCCGTTGGGCTTAAGCTCCGCCTTCAATTTGT
The DNA here is from genome assembly GCA_963933925.1 of uncultured Puniceicoccaceae bacterium. Taxonomy (GTDB): domain Bacteria; phylum Verrucomicrobiota; class Verrucomicrobiia; order Opitutales; family Opitutaceae; genus JAKYXN01. Next base: position 4,235 of record CAWVWU010000104.1, on the reverse strand, counting down.
TGTCTAGCCATCGTTCAAGGAAGTCGCCGCTCCCGTTTTCCTTTTCCGTTTCTGCGAAGGGGTGAAGGTAGATAATTTCCATTCGACCCGCTAAGGAGTCAGCGAGTTGTGGCATGGTCATCAAATTGGCGGATCCTGTTAGGAGGAATCGGCCAGAGGAGCGGTTTTCGTCGACCGAAAGTTTTATCGCAAGGAGGAGCTCTGGTACTCGTTGCACTTCGTCGATGGTGACATATTCCGGCAGTTGCAGGATGAAGCCTTGTGGGTCTTCCTTGGCTGCTTGAAGTAAATTATGGTCATCGAGGCTGAAGTAGGGGCGGTCGGGGGAAAGCATTGCGGCGAGCGTTGTTTTCCCGCATTGGCGAGGGCCTAGAAGGCATACGACGGGAGTGTCCTCCAGTGCCTCTTCGATGGTCTTCATTATTCTTCGCCTTGTGTATAATTTACTTTCGGCCATTTGCGGTATATCTATGCGTCTGATTGTGGTGTTGTCAAGCGTCTGATTGTGGTATGATTGTGCGTCTGGCTGTGGTGTGTACGAATTCGTTGAGGGCGTCCTAGGAGAGGTCTCCGGGGTTGAGGGTGTATCCATCGAGTAGGGTGATTTTCATAGGGCAGTTGTGCTTATAGGGTGTTGGGGGGACAAATGTTTTTTTATGGAGGTGATTGGGTTGTGGGGAATTGATTGGGTTGTGGGGTGACGGGATAGCCGGATTACGCCAAGCCTGCGACCGGCAGGTTATCCGGTCCTGCCATTTTGTGCTGGCTTGCTTTTTTTGTGTAGGTCCGGATGTTATCCGGACGTTTTTGGTTTTGGGGGTGGCCGGATAGCATCCGGCCCTACATACTTGGGTGGTGAGATTGATTTTTAGTTTTAAGAGATGAGCGAGTTCGAGGTCCATTTAATTGATGTAATTTTGCCTTTGGAGCATTCTGATGACGTTGCTCGTTGGAAGACTAAGGCGGCGAAGAAGTTGAAGGTACCGGTGGCTCGGATTGGTGAGGTGCGTTTGGTGAAGCACTCGATCGATGCGCGTCGGCGGGATATTATGGTCCAGTTGCGCCTGAAGATCGCGTTGGATGGGGTGTTGCCTCTAGAGAATGAATTGAAGCCGGATTACAAGGCTTTGGGTTCTGGGGCGAAGCGGGTGGTGATCGTTGGTTCTGGACCGGCTGGATTGTTTGCGGCGTTGCGTTGTATTGAGTTGGGAAGTAAGCCGATCGTGATTGAGCGGGGTAAGGATGCGATTAAGCGTCGGTTTGATTTAGCTCCGATTTTGCGTCAGGGGACGGTTATCGAGGATTCGAACTATTGTTTTGGCGAAGGGGGAGCGGGTACGTTCTCCGATGGGAAATTGTATACACGGGCGACGAAGCGCGGGCCGGTTCGTGATGTGTATGAGACCTTTGTGGCTCATGGGGCTCCGGCGTGTATTTTGACCGATGCTCATCCGCATATTGGGTCCAACTTGTTGCCGAATGTGGTGCGGGCGATGCGGGAGTCGATCTTGGCTGCTGGGGGTGAGGTACATTTTGAGGCACGCGTGACGCGGTTTCTGCGTAGTGCTGATGGGAGTCGTTTGTTGGGAGTCGGCGTCTTGGACGGGCGCGAGATTACGGGCGATTCGGTGATTTTGGCTACGGGGCATAGTGCTCGCGATATTTTCCGATTGTTGAACGAAGAGGGAATTCGATTGGAGCAGAAGTCGTTTGCGGTGGGCGTTCGTATCGAGCACCCACAGCCGTTGATTGATAGTATTCAGTACTCGATGAAGCGTGGAGCAGAGCGGCACCGGATGTTACCTGCGGCGAGTTATCGTCTGGCGACGAAGATTGAAGGTCGAGGGGTGCATTCGTTTTGCATGTGTCCGGGAGGCTTTATAGTACCTGCGGCGACTGAGAACGATGAGGTAGTGGTCAATGGAATGTCCTTGGCACGTCGTGATTCACCGTTTGCTAACAGTGGGTTTGTGGTTTCGGTGGAGCCGGAAGATACGCGAGAGTTTGATGCGGAACACGGCGTGTTGGCTGGGATTGCTTTTCAGAAATCGTTGGAGGTGGCGGCCTCTCAGGCTGGTGGTGGAATGCAGAAGGCGCCGGCCCAGCGGGTGGCGGATTTTTTGGATTCGAAGCTTTCGAGTTCCTTGGCGGGAACGAGCTATTTCCCGGGACTTACGGCAGCTCCGCTCGACGAATTGTTGCCTGAGTTTATTTCGACCCGGATGAAACAAGGGTTGACGCAATTTGGGAAGTCGATGCGTGGGTATGTGACGAACGAGGCGAATTTAATTGGTTTTGAGACGCGAACGAGCTCGCCGGTGCGCGTTCCGCGTGACGAGACGAGTTTGCAACACCCCGATGTGAAAGGCCTGTATCCCTGCGGGGAAGGGGCTGGTTTTGCTGGAGGGATTGTTTCGGCAGCCCTTGATGGGCTGCGTTGTGCGGAGCAGGCGTGTTCGACGTAAAAAAATACGTATTTTAGAGGACTCTGGGTTTGTACCTTATACGGGAAGCCTCTTTGCTTGGGTTTTCTTATTCATTATGAGCCTCAATTCGAATTCACAGAACGTCGCCGACGAAATTAGTGCCGAACATCTCGGCATCTCGATGGTAACCGGTGCGGACGAGGAAGTGAGTATGAGCAAAGGTGCTTTGGATGCTGCCTTGCGGGCTGCATACGAGCGCGGAGTGTCTGGGCGCAGTCGTAGTGGAATCGACCCGTCTTTGGATTCGTCGATGCTATTTTGGCAGTTGTTGGAATCTCTGCCCGACCATGTTTGGTTTAAGGATCTGGAGAGTCGTTTTATTTGTGTAAACCAGGCCTTGTCGAAATTCTTCGATCTCGAGTCTCCAGAACACGCGATTGGAAAAACTGATAATGATTTTTTCCGCGAAGAGTTCGCGACCATGAAGTTGGAAGCGGAGAAGAAAATAATCCGCACGGGCGAAGGGTGGAGTTTTCTTGAGGAATGCGGCGAGCAACATGACGGGACAGTGACCTGGCAGTTGACTTCGAAGTTGCCTCTTTACGATGCGAATGGGGTGATTTGCGGGACCTTTGGTGTTTCTCGTGATACAACGGACCGAAAAATGGCAGAGCTGGAGTTAAATCGTCAGCGTCAGTTGTTGGATACGATCGTCGAGATTCTCCCGTGTCGGATTTTTGTGCGAGATCGGGAAGGGCGTTTTATCTTGATCAACGAAGAGTACCGAAAACAGTTTGGACTTGAGAGTCGTGAGGATGCGGTGGGGCATCGGTTGGTGGATTTGCGGAGTACCTTGAATGCGAAACGTATTGAGGAGCAAGATCGCGAGATTATCGCTACTGGAAACGCGGTGTATAACGAGCTCGAGTATAATAAGAGTGTATTTGGTACCAAAAGCTGGGTCTTAATTTCGAAAGTACCTCTACGTTCGCCTTCTGGAGGCATTGAAGGGATTGTGGGAGTGACGCTTGATATTACGGAGCAAAAGGAAGCTGAAGCGGCTCTACAGGAAAAGAATGAGCAGTTCGATACGGAACTCTTGGTTGCTCGTCACCTTCAGGAGCAGATGATGGCGATGGGATTCGATGATCGTCCGTTGTATCTGAAAAATGGTACGGAGTGGGATTTGGAAGCGAGTTATTTCTATCGGCCGAGTCATCATTTGGCGGGAGATTTCTTCTATATGCTGCCGATTTCAAAGAACCGTTTAGGGATTTTGATCTGCGATGTGATGGGGCACGGGGTGAAGGCAGCGTTGGTTACGATGTTGTTACGCGGTCTTATGCTCGAGGATACGGATCTTTTGATTCAACCTGAGAAGTTGTTGGAGCATTTAAACCGCAATTTAGTTAACTTGGCTGAGGATGATGAATTCCCTCGTTTTGTTACGGCGGCGTATTGTGTGGTGAATTTGAGAAATGGGAATGTAAGCATGGCAAATGCGGGGCACCCTGTTCCGCTTTGGCGTGTGGCAACGGACGATGAGGTTCGTTATGAGCCGTGCCCTGCGGGTGAGATAGGGCCTGCACTTGGATTAATAGACGATGAGTGTTACGAGCCCAGTGAATTTAAGCTTAATGAGAGGACGGAATTGTTCTTTTTTACGGATGGCTTGATCGAGGAGACGATGAAGAGCGGTGAGGATTTCGGCCTGCAAGGTTTGGGGAATGCGATCTTGAAGCACGATGGCAAGGAGTTGCCCGATTTGTTAAATTCGGTTGTGGGCGATTTGCAGGATGATGCGTCGTC
>CAWVWU010000103.1:0-13876 GCA_963933925.1 uncultured Puniceicoccaceae bacterium | reverse complement strand
CTCAATGGAAGAAGTCAAACCAATCCTAGGGGGCAGATTTAGTAACGCTTACGATTGAAGAGGTTATAGCATAAGTTGGATTTTTATAATGTCTGAGATCTACGATAAAATTGGGAAAACGTGGAATAGGAGACACGCTTTGAGGCAATCTAGAAATTGAGCGTTGCTAAGGTGCCATCGTTAAAACAATTGGTTTTTAGATGGATTCCAGACTGTACAAAAAGCTGTTAATTGGAGGTTTGCTGGGAGCGCTTCTTGTTTTGTGGGCCTGTGGCCCAAAAAAAACGGGCGGCCCCTGTCATTACGTGAAAGTGGTGAGCCTCGGTTCTATTAGTGAGTATGAAAGCGGCTACGTTAGCGTTGCTCTCGATGAGGGAGAATTCGTTTCATTCCCTGAGGCATTCTTGGATGAACGCTTGGCGATAGGTGCTCGCTTACGTGTTGTAATTGAACGAATTACAGAAGGTACCTGCGTTCCCTATCAAGTCCTCGAAGTGAAGAGCGTTGACGAAGATAGTTGAGAAGACGCCCAAGAGATAGGAAGTAAGAGCTTTTGGGGGGAAGGGGAGTTTGTGCGGTTAGCATCTCAAAAGGAAGTGCAGTCGCTCTTAGGGCGACAATCTGGCACTTAAATCTATCGAGGACTAAACATCGCGGCATTGAGAATTGCCCATAGATGCATTATCAGAGCTAGGGGAAGCGGTAATACTAGGAAGGCGAGGGCGTAGAGGATAGTGGTTGAAAGGAAAAAGAAGGTAGCCATGAACAATCGCCCTTGAAGGAGCTGGCCAAGACCTGGGAAGAAGAAGGAGCAAAGTGCTGCAATTACGTTTCCGACGCTTCCTTGGGGATTAGGTTCGATGTGAGAATAGTGGCTTTGGCTTGTCATAGTCATCCAGTGTTACACATGGTTTGATGACTCGGTTACAGCTCTGCTGATTATATTAGGGCGTGTTCGTGAATAATCACTTTGCAGGTTTGAGTCCTAAACGAGGCAGCGCAAGGCGGCGACCCTTGTTTAGGACCAAATCACTTCGTGACAGGTCCCATTTTTTCAATAACTGCGTTAGTGAAAAAGGACTGGACCTAGGTCCCGCAAAAGGTTTCGTGGACGATTTCTTCGGAGCGAGGGGGCAGTTCTAGATCGGAATACTTCTCGTTTTCGGAGAAAGGGCTTCCGAGGGCATCGACAAGTCGATGGAAGGGGGAGTAGTCACCGGTATTGGCACTTTGGATCGCTTGTTCAATGCGGTGATTGCGTGGGATTAGGATGGGGTTGGCCGCTTGCATCTCCTCGAGACGGCTTCCGCCTTTAGAGGAGTTCCAGTGTGTTATCCAATTATCAAGAGCGGTTTTATCGGTAAAGAGTTCTTCGAGAGGTTCTTTGGGCTCTCCTGATGCTAATTGAGTCAGGCGTCGAAAGAATAGAGTGAAGTCGATTTTATGTGTAGCGAGGAGTTCAAGGCAGTCCTGGATGACGTCGAGAGAGGCATTTGAGGGGAGGCCTAGTTTGGCTCGAAAACGTTGGTCGTAGTCTGCACGAAATTGGTTTGAGTAGTTGGAAAGTTCAGACTCGGCGATTTCGATCGCTTGGTCTGTATTGTCCGAAAGGAGGGGGAGGAGGGTTTCGGCAAACCGAGAGAGATTCCACAGTCCTATATTGCCTTGATTGCCCCAAGCGTAGCGTGCCTGGCTGTCGATCGAACTGAATACGCAATTTGGATGGAACGCGTCCATGAAGGCACAGGGGCCGTAATCGATGGTCTCACCTGATATGGAGCAGTTATCTGTATTCATCACCCCATGTATAAAACCGAGGGACATCCAGTGAGCAATGAGGCGAGCCTGTTTGCTTATTACTGATTTTAGGAGGTTTCTGTAGGGGGATTCATCCTTGGCCGATTCTGGATAGTGGCGTGCTATGACATAGTCGGCGAGCGTCTTGAGGGCGTCGGTTTCTTGACGAGCGAGGAAATATTGGAAGGTCCCAACTCGGATATGACTTGCGGCCACACGAGTGAAAACCGCTCCGGGCAGTGGCCCTTCTTGGCGAAACACGGATTCTCCGGTGGTCACAGCGGCTAAGGCTCTGGTCGTGGGGACGCCGAGGGCATGCATCGCTTCGCTTACGATATATTCGCGGAGGACGGGGCCGAGGGCTGCTTTGCCGTCACCCCCTCGCGAAAATGCGGTGCGGCCGGAGCCTTTCAGTTGGATGTCCTTGCGACGGCCGTCTTGATCGATGACTTCTCCGAGGAGGATAGCACGTCCGTCTCCGAGTTGAGGCGAGAAGCCTCCAAACTGATGGCCAGCGTAGGCCTGTGCGATTGGTTCGGATCCGGCGGCAATTTCGTTGCCGGCAAAGGTTTCGATCGCGGAAGCTGAGTTAAACCATTCTGAGTCAATCGAGAGCTGGTCTGCCAATGCGGCATTACGGCGTATGAGCTGGGGACTTGGAACGTTCGCAGGTGATTGCGTTGCGAAAAAATGGTCAGGTAGCTTCGTATAGCTATTGTCGAAGGGAATGTGCATGGGAATAGGAAGAAGGTAAGAGGGGGGTGATCCGTATTCCAAGATCAATTTGGGCATTTCCCGATTATGTGTGGAATCGAGATGATCGCTACCGGTGAAGAACTTGATTGTGGCGTTCTTGGGTTGCAAATCGATAGGCTTTGATTGGCTTATTGAGTATGAAATTATTGGGAAATCGTTTTGGACCGCTTTTGCTTATAGTGGGAGTCATGTGGGCGGTACACTTCGTTAACTTGTTGTTCCCTTGGGATCTCAATGCGTATGGGATCCATCCACGTAGCCTAGGCGGATTACTTGGGATCTTATTTGCACCGTTTTTGCATGGCGATTTTGGGCATCTGATTGGCAATACTATATCGCTACTGATATTGGGCGGGATCGTTTCGCTGCGTAGCCGAAGAAATTTCGTAAAGATTACTCTTCCACTTATTCTCCTTGCTGGGGTGGGAGTGTGGCTGCTGGGTAGGAATAGTGTTCACATCGGTGCAAGTGGACTTGTGTTTGGGTACTTTGGATACGTTTCGACCCGGGGATTCTATGATCGTGACTTCGTCTCGATCCTCGTCTCACTTGCTGTGATTATATTATTTGGTGGGATGTTATGGGGTGTGCTCCCGGTTAATTCCCGAATCTCATGGGAAGGTCATTTGTTTGGTTTGATTGGCGGCTTCTTGGTGGCACGTTATTTAAAGAAGTGAGGTAGGTTTAGCCTCCGAGTATTCTGAAGAGGGAACTCTTCCGTGTGCCTTACCCAAAGAGACTCTGTGCAACAAGGATCCATGCGGGGATGGTTATGATGCAGAGGAGATAGGTGCCGAAGAGGATTGATGCGATTCTTTCTGAGTTGTCGTTATAGGTTTGGCTTTGGATTGCTAGGGTGGTCGCGGGTGGGGAGGCGGCCTGTAGGATGAAGAAGAGAAGAAGCAAGGGGCTGGAGTGTAACCATGGTATAAAGTGCATGGCTGTGATCATGAGAGCAGGGATGACGAATAGCTTCTTGCTGGCGACGAATAGAGTGTCTTTCCAGTATTTCTGAAAATCTATATTGAGTCCGCCCAAGGTCGCTCCGAGAACGAAAGTGGCGACAGGAACGGTTCCGGCTCCAATAAACCCTGCAGTCTCGATGAATAGATTTGGGATGATATCGCGAATGCCGGTGAGCACGAGTGTTAGCGACGCAAGGCTGGCGATCAGCGGGGTGCTCAGAATGTTCTTCCACAAGAACGGTTCATTGTTGGAGCGTTTCCGCATGAAATGCTTTCCGAAAAGCCAAAGACAGGGGTTGTAGGCTGCAATAAAGAGAAAGACGCTTAGGGTGAAAATATCAAAGTCATCTCGACTGAGGAGGGCTTGTCCCAGTGGAAGGATCAGAAATGCGGCATTTTGAAGGAAAGAAGCCGGGATAATTTCGCGACGTTCTTTGAGGACTTTCGATGGTCCGATAAGAGCGATGAGAAGAGCGATTGCGGTCATGACGATCGCGGTAAAAGGGAGATACCACCAGTTGGGTGAGGTCTGAATATCCAGTTTCCCGAGGATGTTGGAAAAAATGAGGGCCGGCAGGAAGAAGGTGACGACGAGGGCGGAAATTGGTTTGATTACTTCGCGGGACACGACCCGTTTGCGAACGAGAAATCCAGAGATGCTGACCACAAGGGCGATCTTTGCGACGGCGAGGAGGACTGTAGTGAGATTGTTCAAAAGTGCTTAGGAAGATGGAGGCTTTGTTGGGAATTGCAAGATTGGCTATGCTGTAGATTTGCCAAGTAAACCGGTTGAGTCATTTGTTTAGGCATCTCGCCAAATCGAAGTGAGGGCTTGTGTCTCTTCCTCTCTTTCAGGTTGCGGGAACCAAGGTTTCCGATCCGTGAAGTGAAGAAGGCAGCAGTCCTCGATTTGGCTGCAGTCCGAGTAGTCCTTTTTTATGAGATTGTAGTTTTGGGGGAGTATCTCGATCGGAATGGATTCTTTTCGTATCCATTTATTTATAATTCCTTGGTCTCCCGAGTTGTAACCTCCGTGACCAGGTGACTCGATTGCGATCTGGTGGAGCGTTTGGATCGTGTTTCTGCCCTGCAGAGCACGGTCGATGACGAGAACGCCCGAGTTGATCTCGTTTGGCGAGCCCTTGTAGCCGCGGCGCGGTCTAAACCCCGTGTCTTTGGCAGCCTTTAGAAGAGTATTGGTGTTTGGCTTTAGAAGCAGAGGGCAAGGTGCAAGGCAGAGGATATCGCTATCAAGGAATATGTTTTGATCGTAGCCGAAGTCTGCGAAGGCCTCAAATTTGTAGAAGGTGCGCGCGTGTCTTTGCGAGTGGCGTTTTTTGTAGGGAGCGATGTCAGCGTACTGATTGGGGGCGATGAGGATGCGTTCAGTGGCGTGTGTTTGCAGGAAGGTACTATCGAGGGCCTCTTCTTGGTCGCTGAGTGCAATGATTGGAATTGCGTCATTGTGACGAGACCACGACTCAATGAGCTTTCGAGTCCCCGGCATGTAAAGCATGTCTGTAAGCACTACGAGGCATCTCTTCTTATTTAGTCTATTATTTATTGTAACCTGATCCACGTATTGGTTGTAGGAAGAATCTTGATGCTAGAGATGTATGAGTAAAAGGTGGTCTTTAAAATTGACTTATTCGAGCGACGAGGGATTCTTCGAAGCTTCTATAAGTTTAGAAAGGACACGCTAATTATGAAACATTGCTATAAATATATGACAATTCGATCTTTTTCCATGCGTCTCCTCCTGTCTAAATTCTAGAAGCTGTATTCAGCACTATTAGTTTTTTTGGACACCGGAGATTTCGTAAAGAACTCCGGTTTTTTTGTACCTCTATCATTTCCCTAAGCTGCTTATCCACCAACTTGATGCTAATTTCATTTAGATTTAAAAATCCCTCTTCCAATTTCATCTCTCTTTCTTTGAGAAGGTTAATCATTCCATTGGGAATCGTTCTCTTTGTAAATGCCTTTGGTCAAACCGATCCAGAGAGCGAGGATCCAGTGATTGTTTCCGATGGAGAATCTATCGTAAGCCAAAAAGATGAGATCGAGCTGGTTGAGGATTCTTCGGTGGGCGAAGCCGTAAAACGGCGGCCTGATCTTGGCTTTGCGAATGTAACGATAGATGGAGAAGATTCGAATATGTCTCTGGATAGTATTTCGGCTGATTCAGTTGAGTCTGTTGAAGTACTGAAGGCTGTTACGCCTGAGCTTGATGCTGATTCACGAGGCGGATCCGTTAACTTAAAATCAAAGGCAGCGTATGAGCAAGAGCGGGTGCGTACTCAAGGTAATGTGGAGTACCTCTATAATCCATTGTTTGATCATAGTGGATACGATGCGAGAGTCTCTGTCAGTGGCCCCGTAAATAAAAAGAGGACGATTGGAGGGCGATTTTCCCTTCGCTCAAGTGATACCTTCGAGGGAGAGGATAGGCTAGGTCGTGACTGGAGAACTGAAACGATCGATGGAGTGACTCATACTGTTTTGGATGAGTTCGGTATTGAGGTCGAAATCGAGGAAAGAAAGACTGTTGAGCTCAGCGGTGGGTTAGACTGGAAGGTAAATGATGCACTATCGTTGTTTGTGCGAGGTATGTTTCAAGACAGTGAAGGGAAAGGGACTAAACCGAAGGTGGATTATCGGATCTATCATGATGAAGGTGAGGATGATCGTGCTCAGTACGAATCTTTTGATGGATTTATTGGGGAGGTTAGCAATGTACCGGTCAAAACTGGTCTTGTCGCTTGGGAGAGCACCAATGAAAAAGTCGAAGCGGCGACTGGTTTTTTGTTTGAAAGCGATCGGTTCGAGATCGATGGGAAGCTGACTTATCAGGATAATGAGTATAACGAGCCAGAGTTTCTTGTCATCGATTTCGTTAAGCCGGGGGTTGATATTAGGTATGATATTACCAACAGTAATTATCCAACCGTAGAGGTTACAAACGGGGTTAATTTGAAGGATCCTTCTCTGTTTCTTTTCGAAGATTACAATTCACAAGAGTGGCGTACTCAAAATAGTGACTTGATCAGTGCTCTGAATGCAAAGTGGAACGAAGCCTTTGGGGTGGAAGATATCTTTATGAAATTTGGCGTTAAACGAAGGGTGCGAGAGCGCGATCAGTTTGAAGGCGATAAAATCTACGACGTGTACGCTGGAATCTACTCTATGGCAGATGTGGTTTCGAATGAACGTTTTTCGGATCTCTCAGGAGGGCGCTATTCTATCGATGCATTCCCTGATTATTACAAGGCCAGTGCATTTGGAAAGGATAACGCTGATGGTTTTACCTTGAATGAGAGTCGTACGCGAGAGTCGTCTGCCCCGAACACGTATACAGCGGATGAGGAGGTTGATTCTTTGTACGCAATGATGAATTGGGATATTGGAAAATTTCGCTCCGTGATTGGGTGGCGTCATGAACGTACCTCAGTGTCTTTTCGGGCTAATGAGGTTTTGAAGGGAACTGATGTCGAATCGGAGGATCGTGTTTTGGTTGGTTATACAGAGGCTGATGACTTGGGTGGTGTCGTTGAACCGGTGTATCTCGCTACAAATCCTAGGGTGGGAGAGTCGACGTACGGAAATGATTTTCCTAATGCACATTTTAGGTACAAGTGGACTGAATGGTTGACGCTAATTGGATCGTTTACTAATACGATTGAGCGACCTGATTACGAATCTGTAGTACCGTATCGAAGGATTGATCACGAAGATAAAGATATTAGTGAAGGAAACCCGGGGCTGAAACCAACGCTTTATACGAATTGGGACTTCTCGTTTGATATTGATCTCGGGAAAGGATCGGCTTTGTCGGTAGAGTTGTTTGATCGGCGTGTGAAAGACTTGATTTTTGACAGCGAAGTCGAGGTTCCAGTTGTTGTTGATGACGGGAGCACAGTGCTCTATGAATTACGTCGTAGTGAGAATAGTTCGGATTCCCAAGGGAAGATCCAAGGCTTTGAGCTAACGTTGCGACAGGCAATCAGTTTGGGGTTTGTGCCTGATGGATTTTCTTGGAATATCAACTACATGTATCAGGACTCTGAAGTAGAGTATTTGATAAATGATAAGCGATTGCTGTTGAATCAGACTCATGTGCCTAAAAATTCGATTAGAGCGACACTGAATTTTGAGAATGAACGATTCTTTGTTCAGCTAAAATATTCTTATAAAGACACTGAGTTTCGTCGAGTAGCTGAGCTAGCATCGGATCGCGAATACGAAAAGTCACAAGGTGAATTGGATTTAAACCTGAATTATAGAATAAACAAAAATGTCCGCTTGTTTGCTGATTTCGATAATATAACGGAAGCAGCTGATAACAATCGTTACGAGGGGGATGAATCCAAGCCGACCTTCTATCGCTTTGAAGGATGGACTGGAAAAGTGGGCTTTAAATTTGATATCTAAGTCGCTGAAGGAGAGCTACGGTGTGTCTCCGGATTCTACTCTAGATATTCCAGCGTGTTTTCGCGGCTTTGGTGGGTTTATGGATTTTGAACAGTTTCGGATCATGGGTGCGGTTGGCTTTTTCAGCCGTGTCTTCGTCGATCTCTTTGAGAGTATTCATTATTTCGACGAGAGCGTGCGTAGCTGGAATGTCTTGTGCATTGCTATGAGCATAATGACCTTCGCAATAGACATGAATCGCTTTCCCGATGCTTTTGGCAGCCTCGCGGATGTGATCATTTATAAAGCCATGGTCGTTGGGTTCGTAGCGTCCTTTTTCCATTTGGGGAGGGTATGTCGCCTTTTTGGGGCTCTGCAAGATCGTTTGGATGTTCTTTTTGATGCGTTGTTGGTAAGAGTGCGGTTCAGAAGCGGCTGGTGCCGATCTGAAAGAGGATTGATGATATGAATAGAGCTCAGGGATTGTTATTATTACTGTTGTCGGCTGTCTGGGGCAGCTCGTTCTTGTTTATGAGAATAGCGTCCTCAGAGTTTGGGGCGGTTCCTTTGATATTTGTTCGCGTAGTCGGGGCGGCTCTTTGTCTTTCATTCGTCTGGATGAAGGCGAGCGAACGACGTTTGTTGATAGGCTATTGGAAGCATCTGTTAGTTGTCGGTATCGTGGGATCGGCACTTCCGTTTAGCCTTCTTTCGTTTGCGACCTTGAGCTTAGAATCGGGGTTGACTTCGTTACTTAATGCGACGACGCCCTTGTTCGCGGCTTTGGTGGGATTTGCTTGGATACGTAGTCCTTTGTCTTTGAAGCAATTCTCGGGACTGATCTTGGGATTTATCGGCGTGGCAATATTATCATGGGATCGTCTCGATTTCACAGGAGAAAGTGGTGATGGATGGTCCGTTCTCGCGGGACTTGGAGCAGGGGCATCGTATGGGTTTGCAACGCATTATTCTAAGAGATTCTTATCTGAAGTTCCCTCCGCAACCGTTGCGGCCGGGAGTATGCTAGGGGGGAGTATCGCTATTTTTCCTCTTGGCCTTTTGTTATGGCCGGAAGTAACGCCCTCTGTGAAGGCGTGGAGTTGTGCGCTTGGCTTAGCCATTCCATGTACGGCAGTGGCCTACTTAATATTCTTTCGATTGTTGGCAAAAATGGGAGCGACGCTCGTTTCGACTGTGACTTATGTCATCCCCGTCTTTGCGGTGGTTTGGGGTGCTTATTTCTTGGGTGAGATTATTTCGGTCCGGATTGTGGTCGGCATGGTCGTCACTTTAATGGGTACCTCCTTGGTTATTGGTGTTTGGTCGACTCAAAAACAGGGGGAATAGAGTCGATTATGAGGGAACACAGCGTCGTTTCCTATGGAGAGTGTGGTTCTAGAAAACCACAGAATTTACCGTTAGCACTTTTTTCTTTGAATCAGATTTGCTAATTTTGAGTTTGTGATTAGTTAAGAGTACTAATCCTCAACCCCAGGCGGATGTACAAAAAGTTTTCATCATGGAACGGTACTTCTATCTCTCTCTTATTCCAGAATCGTTGATTGCGTCCCAGCTTTCACCCTTTGATTTTGGAAACTATTATGCAGTTGGCTCCCAGAAACGGTCTCGCGGCCAGGCGATCTACTTTGAAGTGGATCCGGAGCAACTCGGTGATACCTTCGACCTCAGCGAGGCCGATCGACGCTGTGTTCCTCACGAGGATGGTCGACCCCGGCGATCCGTCTATATCTCGATATACCGCGTCCTAGAGCGCATACCGCTTTCAGCTCTGGGCAAGCTCTATTTGACGACAGGAGATGGGCGAGTTCTCGGTCTCGAAAAAGGATCCTATACGCCTCCGTCCTTCCCGGAGCATCATCTTTACCAGGAGCTTTGTCCGGTTACTCCACGTGTTGTTTCCGAGCTTGAACCGGGTACATTTAGCCATTCGATCACTAATGAGAAAAATCCAATTTCCATGCCAGCACTTGCCTTTTGCGAGCTCAGTCTTGGGAAACTGTCGCGCGACCCCGATTCCGACTCCATTGGCGATCTCCCGTACCCAAATATTGGACATTTGAGAGATTGTCTGAAGGAGCTCGAAGTCAGAACTGACAAGACGACCAAGGCCGTCAGCCGCGGCATGCAGGCGGATCTGCTCTACCGCATGGTGAAGAACGGGTTCTTCCTCGGGAAAACAGGCGAACTTCTTTATTACCCGATGCCTACCCACGAACAGCTCGAACGCGAATACTACGAATGGTGGCGTTCGGCCTTAAATGCCTTCGGAGAATAATACCTCATCGCCAACCAAGAGAGCATCGAAATGAATCAAACTATTTTCTGGATCGTCCCCATTGCCGCAATTGTATCCCTGAGTTTCGCCGCCTATTTCTATCGTCAGATGATGAGCTACGACGAAGGTAACGAAATCATGCGTAAAATAGCAGGCCATGTTCGCAGTGGGTCCCTCGCGTATCTAAAACAGCAATATAAAGTCGTTGGTGCCGTCTTTGTCTTACTCACCGGCATTTTCGCTTGGTTCGCCTATGGTCTGCATGTTCAAAATCCGTGGGTACCCTTCGCTTTTCTTACCGGCGGGCTCTTCTCTGGACTGGCAGGATTTATTGGCATGAAAACGGCCACCAATGCATCGGGACGCACCGCCGAGGCGGCCCGTCATTCGCTCGATGCCAGTCTACGACTCGCGTTCCGTAGCGGTGCTGTTATGGGACTGGTGGTGGTAGGACTTGGCCTGCTCGATATTTCGATCTGGTTTGCTGCACTCAACCTGTTCATCGACGATCCCAATCCCTCCCACAAGTTAATCGTCATCACCACCACAATCCTGACCTTCGGTATGGGAGCCTCCTTGCAAGCACTTTTCGCGAGAGTAGGGGGTGGAATCTTTACCAAAGCTGCTGACGTCGGTGCCGACCTCGTCGGCAAAGTCGAAGCGGGAATCCCCGAAGACGATCCACGTAACCCTGCCACCATTGCGGACAACGTGGGCGACAATGTGGGAGATGTTGCCGGAATGGGTGCCGATCTCTACGAATCCTACTGTGGGTCTATCCTAGCGACGGCGGCCCTCGGAGCTGCTGCGTACTCACGTACTGACTACCAATACGAGGCAGTCATCGCCCCTATGTTGATTGGGGCTGTTGGGTCCTTGTTATCCATCGCAGGAATTTACTCCGTTCGCGTCAAAGAAGGTGCCAGTAGTATCGAGCTGCTTAGGGCCCTTGGGCGTGGGATCAACATTGCGAGTGTTCTCATCGTAGTGGCTTCATTCTTCGTGCTCAAATTGCTTGGCCTACCCAACGCCCTTGGGCTTTGGGGTGCGATCGTAACCGGCTTGCTTACCGGTATTTTCATTGGAAAAGCAACCGAGTACTCAACTTCGCAAGCCTACAAACCGACTCAACGTATCGCGGAGCAATCGAAGACCGGACCCGCCACCGTTATCATAGCGGGGATGGGGGAGGGCATGCTATCCGTAGTCGCTCCCGTTATGGCGGTCGTCGTCGGCACCATACTGGCCTATTGCTTTGCAGCCGGTGAGGTTGGTTTTTCCACAGGAACGATGTCGCAAGGGCTCTATGGAATCGGCATCGCGGCAGTCGGCATGCTTTCCACGCTGGGTATTACGTTGGCGACCGATGCTTACGGACCGATAGCAGATAACGCAGGAGGCAATGCCGAGATGAGCAAGCTCCCACCTGAAGTAAGATCCCGTACCGATGCTTTGGATGCACTTGGAAATACCACTGCCGCCACCGGTAAGGGATTTGCGATTGGCTCCGCTGCCCTGACTGCACTTGCACTGCTCGCATCCTACGTTGAAGAGATTCGCATCGCCTTGATCCAAAAAGGCATGATCAGCTTCGAACTTCTGCAAGGCAGAGTCGAATTAGAGGACGCAACCTTGCTGGACTTTATGCAGTACTTTGAGGTGCACCTTATGAATCCTAAAGTGCTCCTTGGCATCTTTATCGGTTCCATGATGACCTTCCTCTTCTGCGGGCTTACGATGAATGCAGTTGGTCGAGCCGCGTCGGAGATGGTCAACGAAGTTCGTCGCCAGTTCCGGGAACTTCCTGGAATCCTTTCTGGTAAAGACGAACCAGACTACGCTCGTTGTGTGACGATTTCCACTCTCGCTGCCCAGCGTGAAATGTTGGTTCCTGCTCTCACCGCGATCCTCGCTCCCGTTTTCATGGGCCTCCTTTTCGGCGTCCCCGGAGTGATGGGGCTATTAGCCGGTGCTTTGGCAAGTGGATTTTCCCTCGCCGTTTTCATGGCCAATTCCGGCGGAGCATGGGACAACGCCAAGAAGTACATCGAAGAGGGGAACCTCGGCGGCAAAGGTTCCGAAGCCCATAAAGCGGCTGTCATCGGTGACACCGTAGGCGACCCCTTCAAAGACACCTCAGGCCCGAGCCTGAATATTCTTATTAAGCTCATGACGATGGTGGCGATCGTAACCGTCGGCGTCACCCTGAGCTTTTCACTCTTCTAATTAGCTCATCAACCTGTTCTATCCAAGGGTGAGATTTGGAGTCCAAATAGAATGTAACGCCAAAAGGTAGCAAGGTTGAGACGCGAGTCGTTTACCCTGATTTGTTAGACTTTCCGTACGTATCGATGCTGGTTTTTTGGTAAAAAGTAAAAGCCAGCACCAATTAAACAAAGCATGAAAGCCGTGTCTATGTGTGGCACTTTGTTCAACAAGGTCTCTGCTGCCGGAATATGAACAAATATTTCACTTACCGTTGCACATAGAAGCCCGATATATGACCAACACATAAAGTAGTAATGTGCTTCAATTTTTTTGTGACGAATCGCGAAGTAGCCAGCTAACAAAGGTATCAGGCTAGCAATTGCCATCCAGTGGAAAAAGCCCCAACCATCATACAGCTTATATATTCCAAAAGCGGTTAAGTTCAGTCCCAACATCGAAAAAAAGTAGATTAGGCCAACGAACCGGTGTGTACGACCCCCTTTTTTCATCAACAAGACTATAAGTCCGCTTACAAGTGCCAAGTATCCCAAAGAAATATGTATGAATTCTATCATCCTAGATCGTGTCCTTTTTTCTGAGGGATTGATTCATAATCCATTATTCATGCCACACCATAAATCGGTTACAATATATTTTTCCTTAATCGCCAAGCTCTCACGACTAGCGCTTGTGCACGTTGTGAGAAGTGCTTTGCTGGCCTTTGCTTCTGGTTAGAGTTTCAGTCTGGGAATTCGCCATCGGGTGCCTCTTTAAGAGTAGGGCAAACCCGAAAATCAGTAACAAAAAGGACGCTGTTGAAAAAGCACTCTTCAACAAAGTAAAGCTGCTGGCTGCAGAAACCAATTCTTTGGTTACCTCGGGAAAGTGTGTGATCATTCTAATAATCAATATGTTTTCGACATAATCGAAAAGGCCGCCGAGCACAGGGAGTATAGCCAAATACAAAAACTTGGAGTCGGACTGAACTCGTTTGGAGTATACCCAAATCAACATCAGTGAAAAGCAGATCGCAAATAATCCAGGGTAAACAAAGTCGAGTGCGAGCTGAGGGAAGAGATATGTATCTCTGCCTGCATGACCGAGGGATTGTAGAAGGTGCAGAGCTTGTGAATGGGTGTAACCCGTAGGCGACAGATCAAACAGCGCCGTTTCTGGAGCGTAGCTCTGAACGCGAGGAATAGTGACTAAGAGCATTAGAAGGTAAACGGCCATCGTTAAGACAAACAGCAGGAGAACATTCCTGCCTGTTGCTTTCTCTTGCATGAAGCCGATGAGGCCTGCTCTTCGTTTTCTATCGATCATCGTGGATTTTATTGGCCAACGTCAAAGCCACACGCGGCGGCTTGCCGATGTTGTGTGAGCTGCCTTGTTGAACGAAGCCGCTTCGCGGCATTTGGGGTAAGCTTTCATTTAAATTTGAAGA
>CAWVWU010000102.1:0-13911 GCA_963933925.1 uncultured Puniceicoccaceae bacterium | reverse complement strand
ATCGGCGAAGGAGAGGATGCCACTTTCGGAACGCTTAGTGAGAGCGTCTCTTAGGATCGGCGATTGGAGGGCGGTGGGCTGCATGGATCTGAGAGGAATTGAGTGGAGAGGCATGAAATTCAACGTCAATCTTGCCCAAACCCGAAAAACCCTCCTTTTTGGTGGTCTTGAAACGATCACGCATATTTTCCACTATTCTATTCTCGGTCATAGGCTGCGTCTTAGTTCTGAAAGTTTTTCAATTTAGCAGTGAATTGGCACTGCATGGCGGACTGGAGCCTTACTTGGAGGCTCAGCGCCGGGCTAATGAACTGGAGCGAGTCGTTGGCTTGATCGAGGCCTATTATGTCGATAGCGAACCCTTGGAGGAGGGGCGCCTTTATGAGGCCGCTATTCGCAATATGGTCGAGGAGCTCGATCCGTATTCTGAGTACATGGATAAGGATCGCGTGCATTCGTTGCAGGAAGATACGAATCAGGAATTTGGCGGGATCGGGATTCAGGTAGAATCGAAAGATGGTTTATTAACGATCGTCGCACCGATTGAAGGGACGCCCGGGGCACGAGCCGGTTTGTTGCGTGGAGATCAAATTGTAGAAGTAGACGGCGAAGATATTCGGGAGGTTGGTCTTGGAGATGCTGTGGCAATCTTGAGAGGTAAGCCTGGCTCTGAGGTTGAATTGACCGTGTATCGTCCTCGCAGCGAGGAAGAGTTTACGGCCCAGGTGGTTCGAGAAGCAATCGAGGTTGAGAGTGTACGTGGTGTAACGATGTTGGATACGCGAATCGGTTATTTGAGAATTACGCAGTTTGGGGAGAAAACTGTGGAAGAAGTGACAGGGGCGATTTCGAGTTTGGAGACGCAGGGAATGGAAGCGTTGGTCATGGATTTAAGAAACAATCCAGGCGGGCTTTTGGATGCTGCGGTTGCGGTTGTTGACCCATTTTTGGAAGAAGGTGAATTGATTCTATATACAGAAGGGCGCCATGAGGGGACGAGTGACAAGTGGTATTCTGCCAATGAGGACGAACCTTATGGGTTTGATCTAGTGATCTTGATCAATTCGGGTTCTGCGAGTGCAGCGGAAATTGTGACTGGGGCTTTGAAAGATCATGGCGTGGCAAAAGTAGTTGGAGAGAAGTCCTTTGGTAAGGGATCTGTGCAACGTGTTATTCCAATTGGAAATGGATCGGGCTTAAAACTTACCGTGGCTAAATATTATACACCTGGGGCTTATGTGATCCATGGAAATGGGATCGAGCCTGATGTGGAGATAGAGACAACGGTAGAAGAGGATAAGCAATTGGCGATTCAACAGTATGGGTTAGTTCATCTATCGTTTGAGGAGTTTGTTGAGCAGTATGAGTTTGAACCGATAGAAGATCGGCAGCTAAAGACAGCGATCGAACTTTTGAATGGTGAAGCGGAACTTGATGTGGCGGAGGTTGCGTTATGATTTTGGGGATCGAGAGTTCCTGTGACGAATCGGCCTTGGCTTTGTTTGATCGCGATAAGGGGCTGTTAGGCGAGTGGATTAGTAGTCAGATCGAGTTGCATGCTGAATACGGTGGAGTCGTTCCGGATTTGGCGAGTCGCGAGCATTTGAATAATTTTGGTCCCTTGCTCGTGGATGCGGGGGCAAAGTGGGATTTTAGTAAGGTCGACGAGATCGTCGTTACGACAGGACCTGGGTTGGCGGGTTGTTTGGCGATGGGGATGGCGACGGCGAATGCGTTGTCGGTGGCTTGGAGCGTTCCCGTTTTCGGTGCGAATCATTTGAGGGCACATGCTCAGTCTGTGTTTATTTCTGAATACGAGAAGAGTCCGAGTGAGTTTGATCGTCGGATGGACGCATTTTTGCCGCATTTGTCGTTGATTGTATCAGGAGGAAATACCTTGTTGGTTAAGATTGATGAAGACCGTCAGATTTATTTGCTCGGTGGCACGATCGACGATGCCGCTGGAGAGGCTCTTGATAAAGGGGCAAAGTTGATGGGACTGGGTTATCCGGGTGGTCCGAAGTTGGAGAAGGTGGCACAAAGTGGAAATTCTAAGGCTTTTGATTTTCCTCGAGCTTTGATGCATAAGCCGAATTTGGATTTCAGTTTTTCAGGATTAAAGACTAGTCTGAGATATACCTTGGATCGTTTTGAAGACGACGAAATAGTCTCGTTGATGCCAGACCTGTGTGCGTCTTATCAAGCGGCTGTAGTGGATGCGTTGATTCGGAAGGCGGGGAAGGCGTTAGGGCGTGATCGTTTTAAGAGTATGGGCTTGTCGGGTGGTGTTTCCAACAACCAACTTTTGAGGGATGAGTTTGAGGCATTGGCTAAAAAGAGGAAACTCGTGAGCCTTCTCGCTCAGCGTAAACATACGGGAGATAACGCGGGGATGATTGCGTTTTCGCATGTATTCGAAAGGACGAATATTATCCCTGAGCGTTTACCGATATCTCCAAGCATGGGCATTGAAGACCAAGTCAATTCGTCGGAATAGTATTATTGCGTATTATGATTTGGATGAACCTGATGTCATTGGTTCTTTGTAGCGGTGTTTTTTACGAAAAATACGCATCTATTTCATTGGACATGAGTCATTGGATGACCTGAAAAGTCGATGAAGTAGGTACGCAAAATGTTTCAACTTGTTCCAGCGGGTTGTGATGACGTTGCGTAAACTACCCTTATTTGATTTGGACCTTTGACCACAGTTTTCCCAATGGACAAGAATTACGACTTGTTGCCCTTTCGCAATGCTCTCGTTGTTGACGATGATTCTGATATACGAGGGGTGATTGCACATGCTTTGCAACCCTTTGACGGGACTCCTGAGATGATCGATCAGGGGGACGAAACGATGGTGAATTGTGCGAAGCCGACTGCGAATTTTAAAGTGGTCGAAGCCGAAAGTGGAAAAAATGCGCTTAAGCTTGTAAAGAAACAAGAGGGATTGAGGCAACCCATCCAAGTTGCATTTGTGGACATGCGAATGGCGGGATGGGATGGGTTAGAAACGATTCAGCACATCTCTGAGCACGATTCTCGGATTAGCTTTATTATTGTTACAGGGGAGCTAGAGAGAGCGAGAGACCGAATCTCGGAAGAAATGGGAAGCGTGCCTTTCTTGATCTTATCGAAACCGTTTTCGACGAAGGACCTCTTTGACCAAGGGTATCAACTTTCGAAACGTTGGTGCCGGTTGCACGGTGATTCGTGATCGAAGTGGTCTTTTGATAAGGGATGGTTCTTGGGAGAATTAGCTACCGTAATTTTTAGGCCTCCTTCCTAGGTGATTACGAGGAGAGTGTCTTATAATAAAGATATAATACTCTTCTTTTCATTGTAATCGGCTTAATATTCGGCAAATTGATCGGCCATGACACAGAGTTTATCCCTGAGTGCTCAACCTGCTTTGATTCAAGGCGGGATGGGAATAGCTATTTCTTGTTGGCGTTTGGCCCGAGCGGTTGCCCGTCGGGGCCATCTTGGTGTGGTCTCTGGAACGGCGATTGATCGAGCGATTGCAAGTCGTTTGCAAGAAGGGGATATTGATGGCGACATTCGCCGTGCGTTTGACGCGTTTCCGAATCGAGAGTTGGCGGATCGAGTTTATCTCCGCTGGCATAGTCCGAAGGGATTGTCGGAGCCTGGTGCCTATAAAATGGTTCCCATGTTTAATGTTAGTCCTTCGAGGCATTTAGTTGAGTTGGCGGTCGTTTCCGGCTTTGTTGAGGTGTGGTTGGCGAAGGAGGGAATCCCCGGGCCGATTGGAATCAATTTGTTGGAAAAGATTCAGGCACCGACGCTTCCAATTCTCTATGGAGCTTTGCTTGCGGGAGTGGATTATGTTTTGATGGGAGCTGGAATTCCTCGTGATATTCCTGGGCATCTTGATAAATTGTGCCGACATGAGGCCTGCGAATTACGTCTCAACGTCTTAGATGGTGAAGATGAAATGTTGCCGTTTGATCCTGCAGTGATTGGAGAAGGGTTTCCTCTTCTTGAGCGTCCTCAGTTTTTGGCAATTGTGAGTTCACATGTTTTGGCGATGTCATTGGCTCGTTCAGGTGGGGTCGATGGATTTGTAGTAGAGGGCCCGATTGCAGGCGGACATAATGCAGGTCCTCGTGGATGGTCTCCGGAAAACAATGACAATCCTGAATATGGGGCTCGTGATGCAGTTGATTTGAAGCGCGTTGCTAAGTTGGGTCTGCCTTATTGGTTAGGTGGTGGTTTGGATCATGCAGAGGCTTTGAGTGAGGCACAGGCACTGGGTGCGGTGGGCATCCAAGTTGGGACTGCTTTTGGGTTTTGTTCGGATTCAGGAATGGAGAATGATCTTCGTAAGCGTGCACTTGCCGCGTCGCTTTCAGGTGAAGCGACGACTCGGACGGAAGGACGCGGTTCTCCGACAGGCTTTCCGTTTAAAACTTTAAATCTTGAGGGGACCGAAGGAGCTCGTCCGGCTGAAGAACGTCAGAGACAGAGTTGTACGCATGGATATTTGCGTAGTGCGTACCGCAAGGAAAACGGCAGTGTCGGATGGCGCTGTGCGGCTGAACCTGTTAAGGACTATGTCGCGAAGGGAGGCAATGCAGCTGATTGTGCGGACCGTCGCTGTTTGTGTAATGGCTTACTTGCTACGGCGGGGCACGCTAATCGCATGAAGTCCGGAGGCACCGAGTTACCTCTCATTACATCAGGTATTATGAGAAGTCTTGAGCGATTCCTCGATGAGGATGGTGATTTCGATGCGAATGCGGTAATTGACGGAATGGGAATTCCGGATGGACCTTTGTCGGTTGCTTAACCGACGGTGTAGTCAAATTCTAGATCATTGACCGAGAGCTTGAAACTCAGGCTTCTCGGTTCGACGGGGTGTGGAGAGAGGCGGTAGCGTACTTTTATGACTTGGCCTTTCTTTAGTGGTGTTGCTGCCATTGAGAAATAGATTTGCTCCCAGTGAGTACGTGGTTGATTGGGGCCGGTGTCGAGTTTGACGGAAGGAGAGAGTTGGGCGACGAACCACCCCGCGAAGCCATTTAGTTTGCCGTCGCGTTCTGCGATGAATTCGACTTCGCCTGATTGCCATGGGTCTTCGGCTGTGGCGGTTTCTAGGTTTAGGGCGATGATTGGTTTTCCATCGGCCATCAGATCGTTGTTTGGAATGATCGTTTTAGTGGCAAGGGCTTGTTTGAGTTCGACCGTCTCTAAATGTGAGAAGTCGATGCCGTGCACATCGTTTTTCCAATAGCCAGGACCTTCGATATCATAGAGGAGACTGGAATCGACGGGGGCGATAAGGAGTTCGACGCCAGAGGGGAGCATGGTGCCCCCTTTCTTGAGGTTTTCGTCGCGGCAGACGATTACGTCGTCGAGCATGTTTTCTGCGAAGCAAAAGAGACCGAGCCACTCGCTGACCATGATGTCGACCGGTTCGGCGAGTTGGAAGTTTGTCGCGTTGCTATGGATAACTTCGATTGTATCTGAAAGGTGGTTGCGTTCGATTATTTGTTTGGCGGCTTCGGCGACCCCTGCTTGATCGACCGCGTAGACCTTTTCTGCTCCCGATTTTGCGGAGAGCATGGCGAGGAGTCCTGTTCCAGTTCCTAGGTCGAGGACATGATCTCCATCGTTCACGACTTCTTGGATTGCCGCTGCGAAGGCATCGGTTCTCGGTTGATCTGATACCATGTACCGTTGAAGGGAAAGTTCGCTGTAGCAGTCGAAATAGAAATCCATGAGCAGAGGTGGGATGACATTGAATCGATAGCAACTGAAAAGAGAATAGGCTATGTGTGGGGAGAGGCTCTGGGTGGTGTTTGAGATATGCAGTAGCTTTCTTTTGTTTTGAGTCCGGCTGGATTCCCTATTGGCTAGATCGTTATGGATGATGCAACGACGATTGGTGAGTTAAAGAAGCGTGCGGAGGCCTTTGTCGCGGCCCGAGATTGGGAGCAGTTTCATACGCCGAAGAATTTGGCGATGGCGTTGGCGGGCGAGGCGGCTGAGGTGATGGAGCATTTTCAATGGGCGACTTGTGAGAGCTCGAAGCGTATTGCGAGTGAGGAGCCGACTCGGAGTCAGGTTGCGGAGGAATTGGCTGATTGTTTTATGTATTTGATGCACTTTTCGAATCGGACTGGAATTGACCTTTCGGAGGCGGTGCTGGCGAAAATGAAGGGAAACGAAGAGCGCTATCCCGTAGGGAAATGTAAGGGGAGTGCGAAGAAATATAACCAGTTGTAGGGGAGGAGTGGTGTGGGCTCGGTTTTGGTTTTGACAGATGTGTGATTTGTGGGTTTGAGAAAGGGCATATCTTTGCGACTGGCACTGCAAAGGCGGGATTGACCGCTAGGAAGCTTCTCTGTTCTATCGTGTGCCTGGGTAGAACCGGATTTGTTATTCAAACGAAAGCTTCTATAATGTCAGCAACACAAGCACCTATCGCCGTCGCGAATTATCTCTCTGAGAAGAAACCGGATACCGTGGATCCGTCTTTCTTGTCTTATATCTGTAATTTACAGCAAGTCTCTGAAGTTAATCCTAAGATTGCATCTGCAATCGTAAAGGAACTCGAGGACCAGCGTAGTAATCTTAAGCTAATTGCTTCTGAGAACTTCACATCGTTGAACACTCAGGCTGCGATGGGCAATTTGCTGACTGACAAGTATGCGGAAGGTTTTGCGGGATCTCGTTTTTATGCGGGTTGTGACAATGTTGACGTGATTGAGTCGGAAGCGGCTCAAGAGGCGTGCGATTTGTTTGGAGCAGAGCATGCGTATGTGCAGCCACACTCTGGAGCGGATGCTAACATGATCGCGTTTTGGGCGATTTTGCAGGCTAAGGTAGGCGTTCCGGAAATGGCGTCTTTGGGTGAAACCAATCCGGCTAACTTGAGCCGTGAAGATTGGAACAAGGTTCGTCACGCGATGGGGAACCAGCGTATGTTGGGTCTCGATTATTACTCCGGTGGTCACTTGACTCATGGGTATCGCCAAAATGTGTCGGCACAGTTTTTCGACGCGTATAATTATTCGGTCAACAAGGAAACGGGGCTTCTCGATTACGACGAGCTTGAGAAGCAGGCTCTTGAAGTGAAGCCTTTGATTCTTTTGGCGGGGTATAGTGCGTATCCGCGTAAGGTGGATTTCCGCCGTATGCGTGAGATCGCTGACAAGGTAGGAGCGGTTTTTATGGTCGACATGGCTCACTTTGCGGGACTCGTTGCCGGTAAAGTTTTCGAAGGTGATTATAATCCGATTCCTTTCGCTGATGTTGTGACATCTACGACACACAAAACTTTGCGCGGTCCGCGTGGAGGTATCATTCTTTGTAAGAAGGAATTCGCAGAATTTGTAGATAAGGGTTGTCCGTTGGTTATTGGTGGACCGCTTCCTCACATGATGGCTGCGAAGGCAATTGCGTTTAAGGAAGCCAACACGGATGCCTTCAAAATTTATGCGTCCAAGATTGTTGAGAATTCGAATGCAATGGCTGAAGCGATGATCGCTGAAGGTCTAACAATCGCATCGGGCGGAACAGACAATCACTTGATGTTGATCGATGTGACTCCGTTTGGGCTCAATGGTAAGCAGGCTGAAAATGCGGTCCGCGAGGCAGGGATTACTTTGAATCGTAACTCGTTGCCGTTCGATGTGAATGGTCCTTGGTATACCAGTGGTTTACGTGTTGGAACTCCGGCGATTAGTTCGCTTGGAATGGGGGTTGAGGAAATGAAGGAGATCGCAGCGATCTTTAAGTTGATCCTATCCAATACAAAAGCAGTGACGCTCGCTTCTGGAAAGAATGCGGGACAGCCGAGCAAGGTTAAGTATACTATTGCAGATGGTGTTCGGGAAGAGGCGAAGGAGCGGGTAACGGCTCTTTTGAGTAAGTTCGTTCTTTATCCGAGTTTGGACTTGGAGTTCTTGAAGCAGCACTTCTGCTAAATCGAAGTTTTTATAGAAAAGGGGTGACTAGTGATGGTCGCCCCTTTTTTTGTGTTTTGAAAGTCTGGTTGGTTAGCGAAGTCTAGGACTTCGCGGCGGCGAGGGCCTTGTCGAGTTTTGCTGCCATGGCGTCGGATTTATCTTTGCGATCGATCTTATCAATGACTTCGTGAGTCGTCGCATCGACGAGGAGAATGAATCCTGTTTTCACGCCGGTTGTCTTGTAGATATCAAGGAGTCCAACGGCATCAGCGATGGACTCTGACTCATGTTGTGTCGCTTTGTTGTCGAGGTCTAGTGTGACGAGTTTGAAATCGGGGCGCGAAGATGTTGCGAGGGCTTCGTCGAGATTTGAGTCGATCTTCTTGCAGGCACTGCACCATTTTGCGTGGAAATTGAGTCCAATGAGCTCGGGTTCCTCAGTCGCTTCCGGTTCAGTGGCGTTTAGACTGAATGACGAGATTGCAGCGATACAGATGGATAGTAGGGTGAGTAAGCGTTTGTTCATAAGAGCTGGTATTTAGATTAATTCGTTAATCGAACAATTTGAATCGACGGAAGTAATACGCTCTAAAGGGGGATGTGATTTCGTAATCTTCTATTTACGAGTAGATGAATTTATCGAAAAAAGGGGCGACCAGTAATGGTCGCCCCTTTTTTTAGTTTTGAAAGTCTGGATGGTAGCTGGCTTAGGACTTCGCGGCGGCGAGGGCTTTATCGAGTTTTGCTACCATGGCTTCTGGGGTGTCTTTGCGATCTATTTTTTCGATGACTTTGTGGGTTGTCGCATCGACGAGAAAAATGAAACCAGTCTTTACTCCAGTTGATTTAAAGAGTTCTCGGAGTCCGACAGAATTGGCGACGGATTCGGATTCGAGCTGTGTTGCTTTGTTGTTGAGATCTAGTTTTACGAGTTTGAAATCGGGACGTGCAGTTGTGGCTAAAGCCTCGTTGATATTTGATTCGACCTGATTGCTGGCACTGCACCAGTTGGCGTGAAAGTAGAGTCCGATGACCTCCGGTTCTTGTGTTGTTTCTAGGTCGCTAGCCGTGAGACTGAACGATGTGACCGCAGCGAGGTATATAGATAGAAGCGTGAGCAGGCGTTTGTTCATTCGGATTGGATTCATCTTGAGCTGTGGATCTGTCGGACGTTTGAGTCCTACGGAAGTAGGACGTATTAGGGGGAGATCTGATTTCGTCAATACTAACTAAATGATATTAGAGTTATTAACTAGGCGTATAATCTTTAGGCGTTTTGGTTTGAGTGAAACAGGGGGCTTTGGCCGCCTTGCGCTGCCTCATTTTCGCTTCGAACCAGCAAAATGCTTATTTCAAAATACGCCCTAGTGTGACTCATTAAGATTATGCAGGAAAACGCTTTCTATAATGCCGCCGATTCGGAGCTCGTGAGTGGGGCACGCCCAGAGGATTACCGTACCCCATTTCAAATCGATCGTGACCGCATTATCCATTCTGCGTCGTTTAGGAAGTTGCAGTCGAAAACTCAGGTTTATTTGTCGGGCGAGTATGATTTCTACCGGACCCGTTTAACGCATTCGATCGAGGTCGCTCAAATCGGTCGTTCCATCTGTCATGCACTGAAAGCGAAGAGTGTCTATTTGAAGGATGATTTTTATATCGATTCTGATTTGGTAGAGGCGGCATGTTTGAGCCATGATTTGGGGCATCCGCCTTTTGGTCATGGAGGGGAGCGAACCTTGCACCGTCTCTTTGGAGAATATGGTGGATTTGAGGGGAATGCTCAAACCTTGCGACTGATTACCGATACCTTGTACCAATCGCCGAGTCGGCAGAGTGGAATGGCTCCGACGCGTGCATTTATTGATAGCGTGTTGAAATACAAAAACGTTTATTCGGAGCTCGATCGTCCGAACAACCATTTCATTTACGACTTTCAGTTGCCTTATCGAAATTTCGTCCATGCGGGTTGCACAGATCTCGTGGGTGCTCAGAACCCGGGAGCGTTCGGCAAGCTATCTAGTATAGAGTGTCAAATCATGGATTGGTCGGACGATACGGCGTATTGCATCAATGATATCGTGGATGGGGTACGTGCTAAGTTCATCACGATCGAACGATTGGAGCGTTGGGCAGAACGGAAGGGCTTGGATGCGGAGGCACAACCCTTGTTTGACGCGTTCGTGAATGATATTCGCAAGGACCGGTTGGAGGCGATCTTTGGACAGCGTATTGGGCAGTTTATCGGTGCAGGCGATATTGTACCTGTTGAGAATGTGCTTTCTGAGGCGAGTAATCGCTACGCGTTCCGGTTGATTGTTGATGGTGATGTAAGGAGACAGGCTCGATTCTATAAATCTGTGGCGTTAGATTTGATCTTTCGGTCGGTTCCCTTGCAGCAGATGGACTATAAAGGGGATCGGATTCTGACAGCGATTTACGACGCTATCGTTGAGAACCATCTGAACGGAGGTTTGGCAGGGACGAAGCATCAAATACTTCCTGAGCTGCCATCGCGTTTATTGGATCAGGCGAATTCAGAAGAGGAGCGTCATTGGGTGGCTCGTGATTACTTGGCGAGTTTAACCGATGGCGAGGCCGCACGGATCTATAAGCGCCTTTATGTACCTGAGTACAGTTCGATGATCGATTTGGAGTAAGGACATCTCGTCGCATCCAAGACATCCTTCATTTTTTGGAATCGGTTCATTTGAGCGGATTTGCTCCAATTTGCTATGTCTCGGATGATGTAAACAGGGGTAAATTGTGTTTTTTTGCGTAAAAACACAAAGCAAGGGTTTCTACCTTGTTCTAGAAAAAACGTCCCTTTTTTTAAGGGTTTTGACCGTTTGGGCTGAGCAAATTCCGCATGAGTATCCGTATCAATGATCATATTGATTAAGTGCTAGTTACTGATTTTGAGAGGTTTGCGAGAAATTGAATGTGCTCATAAACGCAATTTTTACTTAATGAAGTAGAGTATTCGGCCGATTAATAAGTATCGAAGTTTACATAAGATGTGCGTGAGCAGTCTTAGGTTCGATTCATCTCAACTCCATTTCAGGTTCTCAAAACATAATCAACTAACACGACAAAATGAATAAGATACTTGGCAGATACGCTACCTCACTAATTGCTTTCACGATACTGGCCTTACAACCGCTCGCACTGGAAGCTGGGTCATTTGGATTAACAGCCGGAGGCTCTGTAGACGGAGATTTATATCGTCTTATAGGAGAGGATATAACGATTAAAGCGGGCGGAGAAAAAGTAACCAATCCGCTTTCAGCGTTTGATGCAGGAAGCCAAGAAGCAATTCGTTCATGGGCATCTGAAAATCCTCACATGGTGGATGTATATACTAAATGGGATGCTCAACCTGTTATTAAGTCTAGCTCAATGCCTTCATTGCCGGACTCTTTGAATGCTCCTGGTTTCAAGGGAATGGTCAGTGTCGATTTGGTCTTGAATGAAAAGGGACAGGTTATTTTTGCGAAAGTAAATAAGACAACTCACGAAGGGCTTGGAGACCCTTCATTGGCCGCCGCTAAAACATGGCGCTTTTCACCTGCTAAAGTCGGAGGGAAAGCAGTAAAGGCTAAGCTTCGCGTTCCATTTAAGTTCACTGGTAGTTAATTTAAGTCACTGACGATTACTACCAACCACGACTCGTTTTTTAATTTAATCCCACGAATAAATGTCATCACTATCACTCGCAAAAAAAATAGGGGCCACGATTGGGCTGGTCCTCACCTTTTTTATAATCCTCGGCGTTGTTTCATTCTGGGCAGTCTCGAGTCTTAATAAATCATTCGGTCAGTTTTCTGAAAGTGTTGAGGAGGGGAATTCAGCGTCAGATATGACAGCTTCCGCTTTGTCGATGCGTTCGAATATTAATGAATTTTTAAGTACGAACGACCAATCGCTCGTCAGCAAGCATCGCAAGATGTTTGGCGATTTGACGGATCGATTTCAGGAAGCACAAGCAACAGATCTTCACGAAGATACATCTAAGCTACTCGCTTCCGCTAGCGGGATGATGAAGGGATATGATAAAGCTTTCCATCAAATCGTTCAGTTGCGTAGTGAGGAAAATCGAATCATTGATAAGACTCTGACTCCGTCTGAGGATAGGGTTAAGGAAATTTTAAAGGAGCTTTTGGCAGCTGACCAAAGTAAGGGTGATATTGCAGGTGCTTTTGCAATCTCCGCCGCTCTTCAAAACATGTTCGAAGTTGAATCTTCCGTTAACAGATTTATTTCCAGTTTCAAAGCGTCAGATAGTGAAATGGCGGTCAGCTACTCCACTGAACTTAATAGTCAACTACAAGGACTCTTGGATGACTATAATATGAATGTTGAATTTGATGATTCGATGAAGGATCTTCCTAGAGAAGCAGCCTTAAAAGAAGGAATCAAATTGGGTGGATTATTAGCGACATCATTGGACGACCTTTCAAAAGCGTTGTTTCGCATAAACGATATTAATCGTAATGATCTTCTTCCGGTTGGTCCTAAATTCATTGCTAAGATGGATTTAATAAAGGGAGCAATTTCAGAGGAACAGTCTGGGTTGAAAAAGAGTGCGGAGAGTCGTCAAGCTACGGTTAACTGGCTCGTACTTACTATCAGTCTATCAGGATTTGGTATTGCAGCCTTTGTTAGTTGGAGAGTGATCAGTGGAATTACTTCGCAGATTAACGGGATCGTAGGTCGCCTTGAAACGAATGCTTTAGAAACCTTCACAGCGTCTCAGCAAGTATCTTCTAATAGTGAAGCCTTGGCTCGTGATTCGTCGGAGCAAGCCGCTGCGATTGAAGAAACGAGTTCTTCTCTCGAAGAGGTTAATGCTATGGCCGAAAAGAACGCTCAGAATGCGGAGAGTGCTAAGAAATTGGCGACGCAAGCTCGAGTGGCGGCCGAATCTGGAGCTGAGTCGATGAACCACATGGTGGTTGCGATGCAGGAAATTAAAGAGTCGAGCGATAGTATCGCGAACATCATCAAGACGATTGATGAAATCGCGTTCCAAACGAATATTTTGGCATTGAATGCTGCGGTTGAAGCAGCTCGTGCTGGTGAATCCGGAGCAGGGTTTGCGGTAGTTGCTGATGAAGTACGAAGCCTCGCACATCGTAGTGCTGAAGCAGCTTCGGTAACGGCTCAAAAAATTGAGAATTCAGTAGAGAAGAGTGAGCGTGGTGTTGAATTGAATCAACGTGTCGCTGACAATCTTCAAACGATCGTTCAACATACTCAGGAAATGGATGAGCTTGTTGCACAGATCTCGGATGCTTCGATTGAACAGAATAAGGGTGTCACTCTTATCCAAGGATCTATTACACAAATGGATAGCCGTACTCAGCGTAATGCCGAGGGTGCTTCGGAGACGGCAACTTCTTCGAGAATCTTACTTGATCAATCCAATGATATGCAGGGTGCAATTCGTGAATTGGGTAAGATTATCAATGGAGGGAATGCAGGATCTGGGAATGCTCCACAACGATCATCTGCTCCTCGTCCTCAACAACCCGTTGCTCAAAGTCGAATGGCAGCGGCCCCTACTTCGAACCTAGATGGTTGGGGCAATGCCTCAAGCACCTCACTTAACAGTAGGTCGACTAACGATAGTTTCGTTGAAGGCTGGGATAACTAGAATTTCTTAGGCGGACCTTTACCGCCTCACTCATTTATAGCGCACGCAAGATGGCATATTGTCTCTATTGCGTGCGTTTTTTTGTGTTTGTTAGTAGCGTCGTATTTCTATCTTCGGTGATGCTTCTCGGTGAGGATCGTATTGGTGATGTGAATTACGATGGTATTCATTATGTCAATGCCGTTGTGAGAGGTATTACTCCATCGACGGTTACCATTATTCATTCTAAGGGAATCGCACAATTGGATTTAAAAAAGTTGGATGAAAGATTGAAGTGGACCCCGAAAACTGGACAGGTGGCTTAGTTGGATAGATAACCGA
>CAWVWU010000101.1:0-13923 GCA_963933925.1 uncultured Puniceicoccaceae bacterium | reverse complement strand
CCCCCCCATTCTGAAAAAAGCTGAAAATCCGCCCACGCCGCGTCGGCACCCCATCGCCATCGATCAAGCCAAGCCGATACCAATCCCAAGCGGGCGATCGACGCTCAGACAAAGTTTCCTCGCATACAACCCGCTCCGCACACCCACAACACTCCGCCGCATAAGACTTTCGAACCACAGGATCAATCAATCCCACTCCAGTCGAATCCAAATACGCCTCTACCTCATAGTCCTTCAAATCCACCACCAACATCACCCGCTTCGAATCCGTTTTCACGCCCACGACCTGCCCAAACCCAACGACCTTCGACAACACCTCCGAATCCTGCGCATCCAAATAATCCACACCTAGCAATCGATCAACAACCACCCCCAGCTCACTCTCCAAACCAGTCCGAAACCACGCCGCCAATTTCCAAGAATCCGGCTTACGGCGATCCACAAACCCCACAACAATCCGCTTCCCCAAAGTCACCACCTCTTCCTCCTCAAAGCGGTGTAAAGCCCCGCGTCCCAATGGACGCACCGATTCCGCGTCTTCAAGAAACGGCACCCATTCATCTCCTCTCCTCAACTGAACCTGCTTCAAAGCAACCAGTGAGACCTCACGCATAGACTCCCACTCACCCCCCGAATTCTGCATTTCACTATGAGCCGGTTGAGCATACTTCGCCCGCAACCCATCGATCTTCAGCCGACAAGCCACATCAGGAACCGTCAGCGAATGCTCCACTCCTAACTCCAATCGCTCCCCCTGAAACAATCGTTGCCCGAGACTCACCGCCGTTTCAAACGGATCCCTCCCGTCCTCAACCGCAATTCCCATCGCCCCTATCAAACTCGGCCAATCCAATATCGCCGGCCGCTTCACCGCACACGAACGTGCCTCACTCAACCTCGGCTTCCCTGGAGCAATCAACGCAAAACCACGTTCATCCAAACCGCGTCGCCCTGCTCGCCCAAACATTTGTAGCAACTCATCCGGCCGAATAACCTGCTGCTCATGCTCCGCCATAAAGTCACTCTCAGTAACAATCACCGAACGCATCGAAAAATTAACCCCCGAAGCCAAGCCCGTAGTAGACACCACAATACGCAATTGCCCGGCCTTAGCCAGCGGCTCGATCAACCCCGCTCGCTGCTGATAACTCAAACCGCTATGATGATACGTAATCCGCTTTTTCAACAATCGACTCAATTCCGGTCCCGCCAAACGCTTCTGCACAGAAGAAAGTGCCAAAGGTTCCGCTAAGGGAATCGCGCCCGCCAACTGCTTCGCAATCCGCTCCGCCCCCTTCCGTTGAGGCGAAAACATCAAAATCGGCCCCATATCCGCCATCAGCGCCCGCGAAACATACCGCGGCCAAAATCCCTTAACAGTGCGAGGTACATTCCCAGGAAGAGCATCCATAAAAACCTCCTCCAACGGCACCGGCCGTTCATCTACCGAAACGAACGAAACCGTCCGCCCAATACGTTCCAACCAAGATACCACATCCTTCGGGTTCGAAACACTCCCACTCAATAACAACAATTGTGTATCCGCCGGCACACTCGCAATAACGAGTTCGTAGTTCACACCCCGATGTGCATCCCCCAACATCTGATATTCATCCACCACAAACAAGCCCGGACCCTGTCCCCTCAAAAAACGCGACTTCTGCGTCTCCAAAGTTGCCACCACAAGCGGAGCATCCGCATTCAGCGAAACATCCCCCGTCACCAAGCCAACACGCATCCCCTTCTCCAACCACTCGCGAGCCTTATCATTCGCAAGGGCCCGAGTCGGCACACTATGGATAATCTGACGGTGCTTCTTCTTCGCAGCCAACAACTCCACCAAAAACGTCTTCCCCGCCCCCGTCGGAGCATGCACCACCACATCATCCCCCTTCAACAAAAGTGCCAAAGCCTCCTGCTGCCAAATATCAGGAATACGCAACCGCGTATCCAACTGCCCAAAATCATTCACTCCTGTAAACCCTATCAAATCCAAATCGGGATAGTTAATCATTCAATAAAAAGCACCCGTTCAATTCAGATTGCTTTGCCGTTCACTATTCCTTCTCTAAGATCACCCAAGAATCCCATTCCCGATGACCAACGCAAGCCTCATGACCTTCAATATCGCCCACGGGCGAGGACTTTCCTTCTATCAAGGATTCCACTCCGAAAAGAGCATAAAGAAGAACCTTGATCGCATCGCTCGAGTCATCGACCAAAACCAACCGGACATCGTCGCCCTCCAGGAAGTCGACGAGTGCTCCCACTGGAACAAACACATAAACCTTCTCGACTACCTCCAAGAGAAAACAGGCTACCCCCACGCTCAGCACGGCGTACACAATACTCGCACAGGACGCAAACGCCTCGCCTACGGAAATGCCTTCCTCTCCAAACACCCTATTCTAGAATCTACCGTCATCCCATTCGGAACCAAGACCCTGGGCGAAAAGGGCTTCATGGAAGTCAAAATCGAAGTCGACGGACGGACACTGGAAATCATCAACCTCCACCTCGATTTCAGATCCCGAAAAACACGCATCCAGCAAATCGCCCAAATCATCGATAGTCTAAAAAAGAAAAGACTAGACGACAACACCACTCTCCCCCCTATCATTTGCGGAGATTTTAATACCAGTTCTCGAATGAGCCGAGACGCTCTCCAGCAACTCACTCGCCAAGCAGCCGAACACGCCGACTACGACTATTACCCAAAAAAAAAACGAACATTCCCCAGCCATTTTCCCTCACGAAGCCTCGACTTCATCCTAGCCGCCGCCCCCTTTTCCATCACCTCCGTCGACGTCATCAAATGCTACGCCTCGGACCATCTCCCCGTCCTAATGAAATTCGGCGTAGCAAAAGCTCTCCCCCTAAAAGCCTAAGCACACTTCGCCCGCCAATCTCGCATCCGGTACGCTGTTTGAAATAAGCACCCTATTGGCCCTCACTCCAAGCGTTGCTCTCAAACGAAGCCTAAAACCCAACCGACGAAGGCAAGAACCCAATCATATCTGTGCTAATCCGTGATATCCGTGGTAAAAAAAGCACAACCAATCAAAACTCGCGGCTATTCGCGTTCATGTTTCGTCTCTACGATCCTCAAGTGTCGTCATTTCATTCCTCGGTACGCGGTTCCCCCAAAGCTCAATTCTTAGAGGCATTAAGGTAACCAAAAAATCAAACCACAACGATCTTACCTTCATACGCCAGCTGTCTCACCTGAGCCAAGCGATTACGAAGATCCCTCAAACTCTTTATATCCGACGGAGCCAAAGCAATCGGTGTCCCCTTCGAGACCGATCCAAAGATCAAGGCAAACAAATCATTCTCATGTTTAGCCGGAAGCACGAAAAACGAATTAATACCGCTGTATTCAGAAATCCACTCAGGAATAACCGACCGGGTTTTCCCCGCCGACACATCTCCAATCAAAATATCCTCCTTGCGGTTCAAGCAAATGCTAAAAATATCCCCGTTGCTTGACTGCACCAACGGTCGATTTTTGACTTTGGCATACAGCGGCCCAACTCCAAATCGTGCCGAAAATTTATCAGGCTCGAAATCCTCTGGTACAAAAATAAAACAGTTTTCCAAGTTGAGAACTCTTTGAATTGCCTCTGCAACCTCTTGATAGATTTTCTGCATATTAACGTAATCACCCGACGTCAAATTTCTATCGATACCATCAACTGCCTTATCGATCGCCGACTCTCCATCGGGAGCCACAACCTTTTTCTTTTTCTCCTCCGTGACCTTCAATACCTTCTGCTTGGCATACGCCTCCACCTTCGAATGGTTGGATGGCGAAGCTTGCATTAACGGTTCCCCACTAATCCGAGCCCTTAATTTGGACACAGCAGGAGAACTATCATCTCCAACCCCGATCATTTGATTCAACGAACTAATTTCACTTTCAACCGCTACTAAAGCCTGCAAGACCCGTTCTCGGGTAACCCCCAAACTCTTACGATAAGGAGCGACTGCCCCATACAATGTTTCATCAAATTCTTCCGGAGATAGATTTTCATCCATGGCGATCTCACAAACCCGAGCACTCATGGCAGCATAGAGGTGAACCGCATCTTCCGGACGAGCCTCCCGCTTCAATTGTTCAGGCGATACCACAGCCAGCGTACGCATAATCGGCTTTGGCATATTAGACATCTTTAAGTAGTGACGTCCCAACTCCAAAGGAGTGACTCCAAATTCATTTCGAAACGCTTCTCGCTCACCACTGATCCGTGCTTCCTTCTTAGCCTCGCGATAACGATCTGCCAAAAATGACGACATCAAAAGATGACCGAAATTTCTTAAGGACGCACAAACGAATAGAAAATCAGCGTCATACTGATCCCCTAATTCTTCCACCAAATTTTGAGCCATCAATCCACTACACACAGAGAGGGAGGACGCTTCCCGTTGTTGGGCACTATTCTCAGCACTTCCCGCATTCTCAGCGAGCATCAGCGTAATCGCCAAATTTCGAATTTTCTCGAACCCAATCGTATGAATCGCTTCCGCAATTGTGACCACCGGATTAACATTCGTCTTGAAGCCCAAAGTATTCGCAGCACTGATCACTTTTTCTGTGATCGCCGGATCGCGACCAATAAGATCCGCCAAATCTCGAATCGAGACGCGAAAGGCATTAGAAGCCAACTCTCGGATGATTCTAATAATCTCTCCAATCGCTACCGTTCTCTCCCCTTCTAAGGCTTCTTCAATCGCTAATACTGTCTGTCTTGCTACACGCGTGTTCATTGGTCGGTCATTGCACGAGAAGACAATTAGATAGATTATGTGGGTGCTTCATCCTCCTCAGCTCTTCTTCTATCGGTATCAACCCGCCCTCTCAGCAGCATTATCGTACTAATAAACCCTTGGCCTACGCAATTTATAGTTTCTTAGCGCAAATCCGCTAAAACGTTAAAATTTCGGCAAGAGCGGGAGCTCCGCTCGAATCCGATAATAGCGGTCAAGATTTACCGGAATCGTATAAAGAGCACTCCCATCATCCAGGATTTCATAGTACAGGTTCCACTCTTCCAAATCAATCGATTCCTCTAGCGGATAAAGCTCACCGACAGCTCCAGATAACGCGACCTGAACATTTAAAGCACTATTGATTTTCATAGAATAATCACCCCGCACAAATTCACCTTCGATACGGAAATCGTCAAACTTCCCAGCATCATCAAAACATCCAAAACCAACTCCCCCCATTGGGAAGGTCTCATCAAAAGCCGTCATCAAGGGTAAACCCATATCATCAACATAAACCCTAATAACTCCATCTGATAGATGAACGACTCGAATATCATGCCAGCCATCCGTCAATCGAGTCTCTGGGAATTCCTGATCAGTGATCACTGAACGAATCTCGCCGTCTACCTTCATGATCACATTGTGAACACGTGCACTATTATCACTCGAGATATGGGCATAATAGAAATGAGAGAAATCTTGATACCCAAAGATCATCACAACATCTCGCCCCGAGACCGAACTATCTTCGCTCGAACACGCTCTCAATCGAAAATCGTAGTCTTTCCAAACCTGCTTCTCGAGAAGCATAAATTCACGAGGACGCCGCACCGGCTCCCTATCCACCCCTTCCACCATCAAAGCAGCGATCTCCTCTTCCCCCTCTTCCTCATTCGCCCAACTCTCAGGAGTCAAAGGCGAAAACAGACCAAACCCATTCGAAAAATCCTCAATCAAAACCTCAGAACGCCCCACGCAAGACCAACAAAAGCACGCCAAATAAAGTAAACTCATCCGAGTCACCTTTCTTGCTAGAGCCTTCACCATCATCATTTTGCGAAAATGAGTTGAGCTTTTACACACTGCAACACCTCACTCAAAATTATGAGCTACACTTATCCCCTCTATTATCAATAACCCAATTCTTCTTTCAGAAATATCCATTCCACAATGGTAGGGCGTGATCCCGCAATTGCGGGAGCACGCAGCACACCCCATCAATCCAATATTTATCCGCGTCCATCCGCGGTTACAAAAAGCACAACTAACAAAATGGTTTCTTCCCATCCACTCACCGGTCCGCCTAAGACCTCGGCAGTCGTTCCCAAAGCAACAACCACCCCACACACACACACTTTGCGTGCTTCGCGGTTAAAAAAAGCACAACCAAATAATCTGTGCTTATCTGTGTCCGTCTGTGGGCAATAGAACCAACACCCCAATCAAGATTTACATTCATTAGCATCAATGTTTCGTCGCTCAGCTTCTCAAGTGTCGTCACTTCATTCCTCGGTACGCGGTTAAAAAAATCCAAATCCCGACAAACGACGATGAACCAAAAAAACTCAAATCATCTCTCCGCCCTCCGCGAACTCCGCGGTAAAAAAAACACAACCAAATAATCTGTGCTTATCTGTGTCCGTCTGTGGGCAATAAAACCAACACCCCAATCAAGATTAGCATGAATTAGCATCAATGTTTCGTCGCTCAGCTTCTCAAGTGTCGTCACTTCATTCCTCGGTACGTGGTTAAAAAAATCCAAATCCCGAGAAACGACGATGAACCAAAAAAAAGGAGCAGCCTATAGCTGCTCCTCAAAATTCACCAAAGCTCCAACGCGTCCGTCCTACGCAAAGCGCACGCAAATCGATCCCTTAACTGCAACCTCAACACCCGTCGCTTCGATCTGCCCCGATTCACCATCAATCCTAAAGAACACCACATTATCTGTATCGCGATTAGCCGCCACCAAAAATGCCCCACTCGGATCGATCGAAAAATTCCGTGGATGCCCACCGCCAACCGAAGTCCGCTGTACGAAGCTCAAAGCACCTGTTTCCTGATTCACCAAATAAACCACGATACTATCGTGCCCCCGATTCGACCCATAAACAAAACGTCCATCCTGAGAAACGATGATCTCCGCAGTAAGATTATCACCTTCAAAGTCTGCGGGTAAAGTCGGTACAGTTCCCTGCTGTACAAGTTTCCCCTGATCCGCATTCCACAAAAAGTGAGTCACCGTACTATCTAATTCATTGATAACATAGACCCAATCCCCATTCGGGTGAAACGCCAAGTGACGCGGTCCCGCTCCAGGTGCCATTGCAACCGACGCCCCATCAACAGGTATCAAAGTCCCCTTCTCCGAATCAAAGCGATAGACCACCACCTCATCGTTTCCTAGATCACATACGAACACATAACGATTCGTCGGATCCGCATAAATCGAGTGCGTATGAGCCTCCCCTTGGCGATCGGCAACGATCCCCGTTCCCCCCTCATGCTGTGCCGTAAAACTGTAGGGCTGAATCTGCCCCCCCTCCGCAATCGGAAAAACCGTAACCACCGCGTCATTATAACTCGCCACCAAAAGAAACTTCTCAGAACGATCGAGACCAATATAACAAGGCTTCCCACCGATAGAAAATTCCTCGCTAATCAAGCTCAGCTCACCACTCGTCCCATCGATATAATAGGAACGAACGCCCCCAAGTCCCTCATCACTCTGGCACATCGAATAAAGAATCGTCCGATCCAAACTGATCGCCTGAAACCCAGTAGACGGACCTTTCGCCACCCCCTTAAGCTCCCCGAGATCTCCAGTCGCCGCGTCAAACGCCTGACAAAAGAGGCCATCGTTCTCACCCGTTTCAGTCGTTCCGTAATAAATGTAGCTCGTCGTCATAATTGAACCAAACCCCAAGCCCCACCCCCAAATTTGCAAGCCTCTAATACAACTCCCCCAGCAGCATTCAAAGTAGAAGCTCCATCAGCAAATTACTGTAGGACCGGATGTCAGAGATCCTGAGTGAAATCGAAGGGCTATCCGGTCACCCCCAACACAAAACAACCACCTGAAATCCAAAAGATCGCAAAAATCCCTACCACCCCAAGCACCCCTAAACCTCAAATCACATCCGTGTTAATCCGTTTATCCCGCGACTACGGTGATGCTCCCAAATACAACAAAGCCAAAAATCCTTTGCGCCCTTCGCGTGCTTAGCGGTTAAAAAAACTCATAACTCCTCCCTAATCATAACGAATTCGCATCCATTCACGTCCATTTCTTCACC
Source organism: uncultured Puniceicoccaceae bacterium (assembly GCA_963933925.1). Classification (GTDB taxonomy): domain Bacteria; phylum Verrucomicrobiota; class Verrucomicrobiia; order Opitutales; family Opitutaceae; genus JAKYXN01. The sequence goes on along the minus strand of CAWVWU010000101.1, from coordinate 5,857 downwards.
ATTTCCACTTCGATCCGTCGCGAAAAGACACCTCCCACCCTATTTTCACAATTCAACATTCCACATTCATAATTTTTCCGAAATCAATTAAACATTGATTATAAACGACTTACAGATCCCGCCTAACAATTCCTTTACAGTTTTATAACTTTATTTGGAACGATTCCAATTTTCACTTGATATTTAGAACTATTCCAATTTGCTCTTGAGATTCATTCCCATCAACAACACATGCTGTCTCAGCCAATATGAATTCCGACATCGTCAGAGAAACGCTCAATCAAAAGCTTGCCGCGGCAGGCCTACGGTCGACGCGTCAACGCGAGGTCGTCTACGAGGCGATTCTCTCCCAACGCGATCACCCCACAGCAGACGAGGTTTTTGCCCGGGTGAAGCAGAACATGCCGACCATCTCTCTCGCCACGGTTTACAACTGCCTCGACACCCTCGTCCTCTGCGACTTGGTAAAACACGTCCACATCGAGCGCGAATCCACCCGCTACTGCCCCAACCTTTCCGAGCACGCCCACTTCCACGACAGTGAAACCGGCACGATCTACGACATCCAGCTCGATCTAGAAACCATTTCCAAACTCAAATCACTCCTGCCCGATGGTTTCGACATCAGCGACATCGACATCACTTTACGCGGCAACGCCAACAAAACGGCTACCGCAAATTCATAAAACGCAACGACACCAAACTTTTAAAACATCATCCAAATGAGCAATACACTCGAAATAAAGAACCTGAACGTTAGCATTGGCGATAAGCAAATCCTCAAGGATTTCAGCCTCACCATTCCCAAGGGCGAAGTACACGCCATTATGGGACCCAACGGTACCGGAAAAAGTACTTTGGCGAAAGCGATCGCAGGTCACCCTGACTACGAAATCACTAGCGGCGACGTATTACTCGACGGCGAGTCTATCCTCGAGCTCGCAGTAGACGAACGCTCACGGGCTGGCATCTTCCTCGCCTTCCAGTACCCGATGGAAATACCTGGCGTATCCATCGCCAACTTCATTCGCGCCGCAAAGAACTCACGCCTCCCAGAAGGTGAAGAGCTCCACGCTCCCGACTACTACAAGGAACTCTACGCGAAGATGGACATGCTCAAGATCGATCGCAAGTTCACCGCTCGTTCCATAAATGACGGATTCTCTGGTGGTGAGAAGAAGCGCTGCGAAATCCTCCAATTGGCAATGCTCAACCCGAAATACGCCATCCTCGACGAAACCGACTCCGGTCTCGATATCGACGCCCTCAAAATCGTTTCCGAAGGCGTTAACACCCTTCGCAGCAAAGACCTCGGTTGCCTCATCATCACTCACTACCAACGCCTCCTCAACTACATCGTACCCGACGTCGTTCACGTCATGTACGACGGCCGCATCGTTAAGAGCGGCGACAAGGACCTAGCTCTCGAGCTAGAAGCAAAGGGCTACGACTGGGTCAAGGACCTCGTCGAAACCACTGCCTAAAACACTAAACGTAATTGTACCATGGCAACAGAAGCACCAGAAGAAATCAACGTCGATAGAGACTCAGGAAACTTCCAGTATCCCGAGAAACACAAGTTCGACGCCGGTTACGGTCTTACCGAAAAGACCATCGACTACATCTGCGACGTAAAGGGCGAAGTGGATTGGATCCGCGACTTCCGCAAACGCGCTCTCAAAGTATTCAAAGATAAGCCAATGCCAACCCATTGGGCTAGCCATGACCTCGAAAACATCGTTTTCGACAACATCCGCTACTACCTTGCCGATGGCCAACGTGCCAAAAAGAGCTGGGACGACGTACCGGACGACGTAAAGGAAACCTTCGAACGCCTCGGCATCCCGGAGAGCGAACGCAAGTTCCTCGCTGGTGTAGAAGCACAGTTCGACTCCGAAGCGGCCTACTCCAACATGAAGGAAAGCGTCATGAAGCAAGGCGTCATCTTCATGGGATCCACCGAAGCCCTCATGGAGCACCCAGAGATCTTCAAGAAATGGTTCGGCAAGGTAATCCCAACCGGCGACAACAAATTCTCAGCTCTTAACAGTGCGGCCTTCTCAGGCGGATCTTTCATCTACGTCCCCAAGGGCGTAAAGGTAAGCCACCCGCTCCAAGCCTACTTCCGCATCAACGCGGAAAACTTTGGCCAATTCGAACGCACGCTCATCATCGCCGACGAAGGAGCAGAAGTCACTTACATGGAAGGCTGTACAGCCCCGAAGTTCGACACAGCCACACTTCACAGTGCGGTCGTAGAACTCGTTGCTCTCAAGGGTGCGAAAATCGAATACGTCACCGTCCAAAACTGGTCGTCCAACGTATTCAATCTAGTAACCAAACGTGCCATCGCTCACGAAGACGCGGTCGTCAAGTGGGTCGACTGTAACATCGGTTCCCGCCTCACCATGAAGTACCCAGGTGTGGTACTAAAGGGAGAAGGCGCTCGCGGCGAAGTTCTCAGCATCGCTCTCGCCAACGACGGACAGCACCAAGACACCGGTGCCAAGATGATTCACGCGGCCAACAACACCACGAGTAACATCATCTCCAAGTCCATCAGCGTAGGCAAAGGTCGTTCCACCTACCGCGGTCAAGTTCACATGCCTAAAAACCTTACAGGCTGTAAGAACAACACCGAGTGTGACGCCCTCCTAATCAACACCAACTCGCGTACCGACACCTATCCAGCCATCACCGTTCGCGGCGATGACAACTCCGTCCAGCACGAAGCGTCAGTCAGTAAAGTATCCGCAGAACAAATCTTCTACATGCAGCAGCGTGGATTAAGCGAAGGCGAAGCAATGAGCCTAAGTGTCAACGGATTCGTCAACGACCTCACCCGCCACTTCCCGATGGAATATAGCGTGGAACTCAAACGCCTCATCGAATTGGAGATGGAAGGCTCGGTCGGATAAACGCCCACGTGCACGATAAAAATAAGTACAGCTAGTCAAATGACAGATACCATTTCTATGAACACGGAAAGCGAAGAAAACGCAGCGCTCAACACTTCATTCCAAGATCACCTCGACCTCTTGGACTCCGCCCCCTTCTGGTGGAAGGATATGAAGCGTAAAGCCTTCGAAAGCTACTGCACGCTTCCCGCTCCCGCCCGCAACCACGAGAACTGGCGCTTCGCCAAGATCAAGGGACTCCAGCCAGAATCAATCGATTTCTCGGCCATCCCATCGATCAGCGATGCCCAAAGCCTCGTTAACCGCTCGAACCTCGTATCCAAGCGCAGTGCACAATTTGTCTTCGCGGACAACCAAACGATCCAGACCGAAAAGCTCTCCCCAGAGCTCGAGGCCAAGGGCGTAATCTTCGCGACCTTCAAGCAAGCACTCGCTAAGGAACCAGAAATCCTCCGCGGCTTCTTCATGAAGCAAGGCATCGATCTCGGCTCCGAAAAGTTCGCGGCCCTTCACACTGCCTTCGTCGAGAACGGCGTTATCCTTTACGTTCCTAAGGGCGTGGAAATCGAAGACCCCTTCGTGGTCTACAACTGGGCGGCATCGAGCAAGATCCCGACCCTGCCACACACCCTCGTCATCGCCGAAGAATTTGCCAAGGTATCCGTAATCGAAGCACAATTTTCGGCCGACGAAGAAACAGCAAACTACTCAGTCGGCGTTAACCACATCTTCGCCGGTGTGGGATCCAAGGTAAGCCACACGCTTCTACAGGACTACAACGAGGAATCCATAGGATTCCAAATCAACTCCAACGAAGCTGCCAAGGACTCCCTCGTAAAGACACTCACGGTCAACGTCGGCTGCCGACGCTACCGCACCGAAACCCACGGACAAATCATGGGAGCAGGAGCACACGTCGAAATGCTTTCACTCGTAGCCGCCGACGCCGATCAAGAGATCGACCAACGCACCCTCCAGTCGCACAACGCACCGCACACCACTTCCGAGTTGCTCTTCAAGAACACACTCGCCGACAAAGCCAAGACGATCTTCTCCGGCCTCATCAAGGTTTCCGAAGATGCCCAGCTCACCGACGCCTACCAGACCAATCGTAACCTCCTTCTCTCCAATACCGCCGAAGCGAACTCGCTCCCCGGTCTAGAGATTTTGGCCAACGATGTAAAATGTAGTCACGGAGCCACCACGAGTCAGATCGACCCCGAAGAGATATTCTACATGAATGCTCGCGGTATCGACAAAGCCCACGCTCACGAGCTCATCGTCTACGGTTTCTTCGAAGAGATTATCGAACGTATCGACTGCGAAGAACTCGCCGACAACGTACGCCAACTCATCCAAACCAAATTCAAAAAGAAACTCTCATAACAATTCAAAATCAGGTAGGGCGAGATCCCGCGACTGCGGGAGCACGCCTGTCTTGAGCCCAGTCAAGTCACCCGAGCCATTCGCCCTCCCTCTTTTACTTCTACTTCATAACTGCATAGCAATCGATTACAGGACAAAATCATTCGCATGTATTCGCATCCATTAGCGGTTAAAAAAGCACAACAAAATCAAGACAACCAGCCATGTTTCGTCGCACACTCCTAAAGTGTCGGCTTTCAGCCTCGGTACGCATCCAATAGCGTGCCCTTCGAAGCTCAAAGAGCGTAGTTGGGCGGTTTAAAAAAATCGCTTCGCACATCACCCATTTCAACGAAAGTACAAACCGATTCAATGACTTCTGAAGAAGACCAAAAAGAACGCAGCCTAACCCGCGAAGTTGAGGCCACCCAAATCCCAAGCGGCGACGCCCTCCAGCTACCCGCCCTATCCAAGGTGTACATCACCCAGCAGTTAGGCGGCAGCTACACGGTCATGACCGACTACGGACTCGCACGCGTCGAAGGACGCGACGCCGACGCCCTCGGTTCCGATGTCGCAGCAGAACGTGCCGAAGCAGAAGCCGAAGCCAAGGAACAAAAAGCCAAAGATCCATCAGGCGAAGTTCCCGACGAAGAGTCGATTTGGGTACAGCTCAAGAACGTCTACGATCCCGAAATCCCGGTCAACATCGTCGACCTCGGACTCGTTTACTCCATGGAAGTCACCAAGACCGACGAAGGTGGATACAAAGTAGACATCCAAATGACCCTGACAGCCCCCGGCTGCGGCATGGGCCCAGCAATAGCCGAAGACGCCAAGAGCAAGATAATGCTCGTCCCCGGAGTCGACGACGCCGAAGTCCACCTCGTCTGGGAGCCAGCCTGGGACCAATCCATGATCTCCGAAGAAGGCCGCATGATCCTAGGCCTCGTCTAAGCCCAACAACACAAATTTCATCAAAAAGCTCGAACACCCCGTTCGAGCTTTTTGCTATCTAGTAACCCAAAGCAACAATCTTTAAATTTAACGAATCCAAATTATTCAGCAACCGAGCCACTGCCGTAGCCATTGCGAACGACTCGAAAGCCAATGTCATTAGACATTTGAATCGTATCACCCCATTCACGAGTTGCAGACCGACACTCCATAGCCAGTCTACTCCAGCTCCCACCTCGAAGAACGTGCAGAGTAGTCGTATCATAACGATCCCAGCACCACTCTGACACATTGCCATGCATATCAAATAATCCCCATGCATTCGCTTCCTTTTCTCCAACCGGGTGCACCCTCTCATCACTATTTCCCAAATACCAGCCTGCTTTATCTAGGTTCGGGTCTAATGGTGTATCGAAAAACCTCGTAATTCTCCCCGTATAGAAAGCGGTGTCAGTTCCCGCTCGGCACGCATACTCCCACTCAGCGACTGTCGGCAACCGGTAGCCCGTCTTACTATAATCGACCGTCCAAGACTCGAGATCCACAGCTAGCCCTAAATCACCGTAAGCGTCACACCAAGCACCGTGATTTGGAGCTCCGTGTCTAGTCATATGTGT
>CAWVWU010000100.1:0-13949 GCA_963933925.1 uncultured Puniceicoccaceae bacterium | reverse complement strand
TGTCGGTTATCTATCCAACTAAGCCACCTGTCCAGTTTTCGGGGTCCACTTCATATACGCTGAAAGGCATGATGAGCTTTTTTGTGTTGTAGAGAGGTATAGGAAGTAATGCGTTCAAGGTTGCGTATTCGGCATACGCGTACGCGGAGTGGGTGAATTTGTAGGCATTGGAAACATCGCCTGCTGCGTAAATGCGCTTGTTGCTCGTTCTTTGATAGGAATCGATCGTTACGCCTTTCTTATTGTAAGCAACGTTGGCAACTTCGAGATTAAGATGTTCGATGTTCGGAGCCCGTCCTGCCGCTACGAGGATCTTGTCAACAATAACGCTTTGGGTTGAGTTGTCGTGGGTGTAATTAATTTGCCATGAATTTTCAGAAGGTGTTACGGATACGATTTGCGACTTAGCAAGAATGTTTACTCCGTCAGTTTTGAGTTGATCTTCGATGATGGCCCCGGCTTCGATATCTATGATATTCAGGATTCTGTCCATTACTTCGAATAGGGTGACCTTCGAACCGAGGCGTGCCATGGCTTGTCCCAGCTCGCAACCAATCGGGCCACCCCCTATAATAGCGAGTCGAGGTGGAAGCTCGGTAAGGTTGAAGACGGACTCATTGGTGAGCGGATCTGCTTCAGTGAGTCCCGGGATTGGAGGGATAGTAGCTCGTCCTCCGGTACATATGATAGCTCGTTTAAAACTGATCTCGGTGCCATCGACTTCTAAAGTGTTTGGGCTCGTGAATCGGGCGTCGCCGAAAATAGTATCGATACCGCGACTAGAGACTGTCGACGCGGAATCGTCCGAGGCGACTTCTGCTCGTATTTGTCGCAGCTTTTTCATGACTTGAGGGAAGTCGACGTTGATGGGCCCGCACTTGATTCCGTAGTTGGGAGCGTTCCTAATCGTGTTTGCGATGCGAGAGGCATGGATCAAAGCCTTCGATGGGACGCAGCCAGTGACTAAGCAATCACCGCCTAGCATGTTGCGTTCGATTAGAGCGACTCGAGCACCGAGCATAGCTGCACCTGCACTCGCGACTAGCCCTGCTGTACCGCCGCCGATGGCGATGAAGTCGTAACCGTTGCTATCAGGTTTTGTCGGCCAGTCCGCGGGATGAACCTTTTCCTGCAGTTGTCGATTGGCGGAATCGTTAGGTTGGAGGTCGGTTGACATCGTTTTTGGCTACACGATAGGTTTTTCTGCAACGAAGCGGCCGTAGGTGAGTTCGTTGTCTTTTACAGCCTGAGCGGCATCTTTCAATGCTCTGTGGAGCTCCGGAAGAGAAACGCCAATATCTTCTACTACTTCAGCGAGGTTGCTAATCCCGTAGAGAAGAAGCTTTCGCTTTAGAGTCGAAATTCCCTCGATAACTGCGTCTCGCTCGTCTGAGTATTGTATGTTTCGAAATCCAGCGTCCAGAAGATGTTGTTCGTAGGCCTTTTGGGAGAGAGCTCCACCCAAGCATGCCCATGACCCCACTTGCCCCGTTAGGGATTCGGGTAATTGTCCGTTGACGATCATGTCTGAGAGGGCAATTAGCCCGCCGGGCATGAGGCGGTCGAACCAGTTTCGGGCCGCGAGCACCTTATTTTCGATTAAACTGAACGCGCATTCACAGAATAATGCGTTGAAGGTCCCCAAATCAGGATCTGGGGATTCGGCCTGACCTTGGATAAAACGAATTCCCTCGGTATTGGAAGATTGATTCCGAGCATTTTCAACCTGATTGGCGCTGGCATCTAGTCCGATCACTAGGTGCCCCTTTTCAGCAAATAATCGTGCCGTGATGCCGGTCCCGCAAGCAAGGTCAAGGATTCGAGATCGAGGGGCGAGGCCGAGAGATTCGATAGAACGTTGAGTGAGTTCAATGCCACCAGGGTGAAAGCTGTCTCCGAGGAAATCGCGTACCCAGGATTTTTCGTAAATTGTGCAACATCCGTCAGAGCATCCACAAGCGTTGTTCGATATCGAAGATGGGGGTGATGTTTTCTTCATTACAGTTTTCCTTGAGGTCGATTGATCGCGTTATATTGGCAGAATGAAATAGGAGTCCCGTCACGAGAGGCGATGTGAGTACAACATCCGTCAATGCGATCCTGGTCGTAAGTGTAGGCATCCATGAAGGGTTTGATTCCAATGGCGAAGAGACCTTGCCATCCATCCTGGCCTTTTTTGGATGAGACGTTGGCTACTGCACCCAGAAGGTCGTCGACTTCATCCTCGCTGAGGGATTTTAGAGCCTCGCTTTGCAATGCCCATGACATCACCTCTGCTAGGGCTTCGGAGCTGTCGAATGTGTCAGTGACTGAATCTAGTTTGGCTGCGGTCTCCGATTTTTGCCATTCTTCATAGGGTGGAAAATAGCGAGAGATTGGAATGAGTCTGTCTTCTCCTCGGATCGCTAGCGCCATACGGAAGCAATTGGGATCGCCGCAAGGAATCGGACAGAAGTCCTCTTCGCTAAATACTTCAGACTGGTCAGAGATTTGTTTGATCGTTTCCGATAAGGTAAGTCGATCCAAGCGCCGTGGATTTACGTAGCGGCCTGAATACATGGCAGGTTGTATCATAACCTTGTTTACCGCTTTGGAGGTTTGGGCGATTTGGAGGAAGTCGGCGATTTCGTCGTCGTTGATTCCACGAGTCAAGGTCATGATTGGAATCGTCTCCAATCCGAACCGCTCGCAGTTTGCCAGTGCTTTGCTTTTGACCTGATAGAGATTGTCCTTTCCCCGCAGTTCGATGTAGGTGCTCGTTTTTATTCCGTCGAACTGCAGATAGATTTGAGGAGGTTTGGATAGTTTTGAAAGTTGTTCGGCGTAGCGTTCGCTGCTGAGTTTTATGCCGTTGGTATTGAGATAGACCTGTTTGAATCCTTTGGAGTGAGCGAGGTCGATCATGTCGAAGAGCCGAGGATGCAAGGTAGGTTCTCCGCCTGATATTTGGAGGACGTCGGCATCACCGTGGTTGGCGATGAGTAGCTTGTCTAACAGAGCCGCATAATCATCGAAAGATAGAAAGTCATGGTTGTTTGGTGACGATGCGGCGTAGCAGGTCGGGCAGGTGAGATTGCATTGTTGGGTGATCTCGATCATGAGCGTGCAGCTGTGATTATCGATCGCACTGCCACAACCGCCTGAACTGCATCCACAAGATCCCGTTGCTTTGGGGGCGAGCAAGTAGCTTTTGGCATCGTTGGCGAGGATGGCACTATAGGGGCCGCAGTCAGGACAAGTCTTGTCCATCCAGACTTGGTTGTCGCGTGTATAGACCTCCGCTTCAATTGATTGGAGGCAATTAGGACACAGACTCTGGGTGGTCTTCAGTAAGGTGCCGGTTTGAAATTCCTTAGCGAGATTGGGGGACGTCATGTTAATTTAATCGAGTTAGGGCCGAGACTTATAAGAGGGCAACGAATGGGACCGACTAGAGGATGCGTATTTCAGGATCTTTTCTTTTTTTGCCTCCGGACGAGAATCGATTGGATTTTGGGGTCCTATTGACCGCGATTGAAATTGGCGTAACCCTGTGATTCCGTGATTTTGGTAGATCGAAGGCCAATTAATGGGATGCCTCGTCTAACGATTTTCGTGTCTTGGGGCCAGGAGCGTATACGGTGCATCTAGTCAGTAAGGCATCGCCTTGCTGGGCGAAGACTAGATGAGGGTGCTGAGTCGGCGTCCGCTTTGGATGCAGGCTCCCATGGCGATGCCGTCGACAGCGTGTCCTCCGAAGTGGAGTCCTTGATTTTTGGACTCGAGCTGTTGGAGGGTACTTTTCCAAGGGCCGAAGTCGGCAGTGTATTGTGGGATGGCTCGGGGCCAACTGCTGAGGCTGCTCCACGTTGGAGTGCCTTTGAGTCCGATGAGGGATTGGAGATTTTCGAGAGCGATTTGAGTGAGCTCGTCTTGGCTTTTATCTGCGAGGTCAGGGCGGCGTATTCCGCCGATCATGACTGTTATGAGACAGTGACCGTCGGGAGCTCGATCTGAATAGAGGCTCGAGCAAAAGAGGGCTCCTAGGATGGTGTTGGCTTCTTTGCTCGGTACGAGCATTCCAAAGCCGTCTAGGGCGTGTTGGATTTGTTCTTGTTTAAAGCCGAGGGAGAGACTGTGTACTGCGGGGTACTGAAGGTCTGGGGTGGCTGAGAGTTCCGTTGTGATGTCGCCGGACCATGGCAGTTGTTTGATGGCGTGAGAGGGGAGAGTTATGATTAGGTTCTTGGACTGGCTTTGTTGGATCTTGCCTTCTTTAGTCCAGTGAATGGTCCAGGTATCATCGTTCCGTTTTATGGAGGTAACTTCGGAATTGAGTTGGAGGGAATCCTCGAGCGTTGCTGCGAGTCTTTGGGGAAGAACTTCGAGACCAGCTTTGAAACTGATGGAGCGTTTTTTGTATGAGGTGCCTTCTGCTTTGCGTTGTTTTTTGAGTTTTAGTGCTCCTCTGATGATTGAGTTTCCGTCGCGTTCGAGACCTCGCATGAGGGGGAAGGCATGTTGAAGGAGGAGTTTGTTAGGATCGCCCGCGTAAACGCCGCTAACAAATGGATCGATGGCGTAGTCGAGAAACTCGGGGCCCATGCGACGTGTTACGAAGGAGGCGACGGTTTCGGTCTCTGCGTCTTTTGCGGAAATGGGCTTGCGGAAGGGTTCGGCTAGAAAGCCCAGTTTCGCTTTTAGGGAGAAGAGGGGAGTGGTCACCGCTTGTAGGGGTGACATGGGTACGGCGACAGGGCGGCCGTTTTTAACGATGTATCGTTTGTGGGCTAGCGGACTCGCCTCTAGGAGTTCTTCGTCGAGGCCGAGCGTGCTGATGAATGACTCTGTCCACGGGTCGGGGAGCAGAAGGGAGTTGGGACCGCGTTCGGCGAGGTAGCCGTTTTCTCGAACGGTTTGAATTGGCCCCCCTGCAGCTGAGCCTTTTTCGAGGAGCGTGACTTTCTTGCCTTTGGAATTGAGAAGGTTGGCGGCGGTTAGTCCGCAGATGCCTGCCCCGATGATGATTGCGTCTTGCATGGGTCCTTCTCGTTTTGGATTAGATCGTTTTTGAGAAGCGGTTTAGGTTTTGTTTTGAGTAGGCGTCGAACCTCATTGCGAGGTTGCGGATGATTAGGCGGCCCAAGGGGCTGACGACGAGTTTGTTTTGGTCGATGGAAACTAAGTTGTCATCGGCTGCTTCTTTAAAGGTGGTGAGCTCATTTTTGAAGTACTCGCGGAAGTCGATGCCGAGAGTCTTGGACATGTTGTCGTAATCGAGTTCGAGGTCGCACATGAGGCGCATGATCGTGGATCGACGGATGCGATCATCTTCGGTTGTGAAGAGAGCTTTGGCTAAAGGGAATTCGCCGTCGTCCAGTGCTTTATAATAAGCAGGGAGGTTTTTGTGGTTTTGGCGGTAGTGGCTCTCGGTTTGAGAAATACTTGAAAGACCGAAGGCGTAGATGTCCGTGTCGGCCCAGGTGCTGTAACCTTGGAAATTGCGCTGGAGGGTTTTCGCTTTTTGTGCGAGGTAGAGTTCGTCGTCGGCTTTTGCGAAGTGATCCATGCCGATGTATTCGTAGCCATGCGACGTGAGGTACTCGGTGATCATTTTGAGCATCTCGAGTTTCGTCGTGGGATCCGGCATGTCGGATTCTTTGATGAGGTTTTGTCCCTTCATCATCCATGGGACGTGAGCGTAGTTGAAAATTGCAAAGCGTTCCGGGTTCCAATTGACGGCAGTCTCGATCGTTTGGCGGAAACTGTCGACGGTTTGGAATGGGAGTCCGTAGATGAGGTCTATGTTGAGAGATTCGAATTCTGCTTCGCGGATCCAGTCGATTGCTTGGACGCACATCTCTTCCGGCTGGATACGGTTGACTGCTTTTTGTACGATCGGGTTGAGGTCTTGGACTCCGAATGACGCACGGTTGACGCCTAGTTGTTTGAAGGCGGCGAGGTGTTCTGGGGTGAGACGTCGTGGATCGAGTTCGACCGAGCGTTCTGCGTCCGGGTGGAATGTGAAGCGGCTTTGGATTCCGTCGGCGAGGCGATTGATCTGATCGGGGTCGAGATAGTTTGGGGTGCCTCCTCCAAAGTGTAGTTGAGCGACTTGGGACTCGGGGTGGATGTAGTCCTTGTAGAGGTCCATCTCTTTACCGAGGTAGTCGATGTATGGGGCTGCTTTGCTGCGATCTTTTGAAATTATCTTGGTGCAGCCACAGAACCAGCAGAGTGATTCGCAAAATGGGAGATGGTAATAGAGGGAAAGCTTCTGCGGGGAGCGTGCTTTTTCCTCTAACTCTTTAAAGAGGCGATCTCTGTCGAATTCTTCTTCGAATTTAAGGGCCGTTGGGTAGGAGGTGTAGCGTGGTCCTTGTCCGGCGTATTTGCGTACGAGATCGATGTCGACAGAGAGAGTGTTCATTATGCTTTAAAATTTGTGACGGTTTCTACGAGTGCTGTCATATTTTCTACACGGGCTGTTGGCATGATGCCGTGCCCGAGATTGAAGATGTGTCCAGGGCGGTCGGCCATGGCTTCGAGAATTCGTGTTGCTTCGCGGGTGACGATTTCAGGTTTGGTATCTAGGAGTACGGGATCTAGGTTTCCTTGAATCGCTACGTTGGCTGGGATGATCGCTGCGGCTTCTTCGATAGGGATGGTCCAATCGATTGCGATGGCTTGTGGTTTGGAGGCTGCTTGTCGTGCGAGCTGTGGGACAGTGCCTTTGGCGTAGAGGATAACCGGGACTTCGTCGCCGATGGCTTCGATGATGCGGCGTATCCACTTGAGAGATGCGGCTTCGTAGTCGGGGCCGGCTATGATGCCGCCCCAGGAATCAAAGATTTGAATGGCATTGGCTCCGGCTGCAGCTTGCATGCGGAAGTAGTCGATCAGAGCTAGGGTGATCTTCTCCATGAGAGCTTCGAAGAGCTTTGGTTCGGAGTAGAAGAGAGCTTTGACGCGGTCGAAGTTTTTCGAGCTGCCGCCTTCAACCATGTAGGTGGCGAGCGTCCATGGGGAGCCGCCGAATCCGAGGAGCATTTTCTCGTTGTTGAGTTCGGTGCTGATGAGTTTCAGGGCATCTGCAACGTAGCCGAGTTTGCTGGACATGTCGGAAGCGTCGAGGGCTTCGATTTGAGCGGCGGTTTCGAGGCGGTAGTCCATGCCAATTCCCCCTTTGTCGCGGAAGTGGTAGCCTTGGCCGAGTGCTTCGGGGATTACGAGAATATCGGAAAAGAGGATGGCCGCGTCTAGTGGGAAGCGTCGCAGAGGCTGCATCGTGACTTCGAGGGCGAGCTCTGGGCTCTTCACCATTTCAAGGAAGGTGTATTTCTCTTTTAGGGCACGGTATTCTGGGAGGTAGCGTCCGGCTTGGCGCATGACCCAGATGGGGGGACGGTCGAGTTTTTGGCAGTTGAGTGCGGCGAGAAAGCGTTCTTTTGAAGTCATTTTGCGTTGTTGAAATTAAACAAAGACAAAGTTGTAATTATTTGTCGAGAGGCATTCAGCCTAGAATTAGAAAAAGTTATAGTGGGTTGATCTGTATCAACTAGGTCGCTGAAGAGTTTGCCCAGTCCTTAGGTTTTAGAAAGGTTTCGTAAAGTTCGTTTTCAGGTGATCCTGGCTCCGGAGTCCAGTTGTAGTTCCAGGTTACTTCTGGAGGGAGGGACATGAGGATGGACTCTGTGCGTCCGTTGCTTTGTAGGCCAAAGAGGGTGCCACGGTCGTAAACGAGGTTGAATTCGACGTAGCGGCCACGGCGGTATTTTTGGAAGTTTTTTTCGCGTTCGCCATAGGGAGTGTCCTTGCGTCTCGCAACGATGGGGGCGTAGGCGTTTCCGTAGGCTGTTCCGACACTTTGCATAAGGGAGAAGGCGTTTTCGAAGCCCCCTTCGGAAAAGTCGTCGAAGAATATGCCTCCGATGCCGCGTGGTTCGTTGCGATGTTTCAGGAAGAAGTAGCGGTCGCAGGTTTCTTTGAAGCGAGGGTAGAGCTCGTCACCGAAAGGATTACATGCGGAGCGGGCGGATTGGTGCCATTCTATGGCGTCCTCGTGAAATCCGTAGTAGGGGGTGAGGTCGTAACCTCCTCCGAACCACCAGATGTCTTCTTCGTCTGGCTTCGTCGCTGGAGCGTAGAAGAAGCGAACGTTTGCGTGTGAGGTGGGGGCGTAGGGGTTTCGAGGATGAAGCACCACTGATACTCCAGTGGCGTGGAAGGAGCGCCCGGCAAGTTGGGGACGGTTTGCGGATGCTGAGGGAGGGAGGTTGTTTCCCGTTACGTGAGAGAAGTTGACGCCTGCTTTTTCGAAGGTCTCTCCGCCTTCTAGGACCATTGAGGTGCCTCCGCCTCCTTCTTCACGTTTCCACGAATCCGGGGTGAAGCGTTTGTCGCCCGTTTCGAGCTCTTCGAATTGCTTGCAGAGCTGGGTTTGGAGGTCTTGTAGGAAGGATTTTACGCGTTGTAGGTTTTCTAGGCTCACTGTGGTTTGGTTTTAGGTCTTATTGGGATAAGTGCTAGTTTTTTTTGAGGGGGATCGATTGGCTGTTGGTTGGTGAGGAGTTGGGGGTTGAGATCCAGGGATGATGTGTTGATTTTTTTTTAGGGTTATTTAGGTTTTGGATCTTTCCTAGAACCTTTGATATACTGAAATGAATCTGAATCGTGTTTTAAATCTTCTTTGCCTTGTTGTTGTGCTGTTTTGCTCTGAGGCGGTTATTTTATCGGCTGATGAAACGGTTGGATCTCTCCCTCCGTTGGTCGTCGAGGCGGTTGGCGATGATGTTTCTGAGGAAGAAAAACCGGAAGAAAGCTCTGTGGAAAAGGAGGATGGTATTGCAGGGCCCTTAGATGCTGAGATTTCGGAGTTGAAGAAGCAGAAGGAGTTGTTGGCTGCTAAAAATGCTCTACGAAGTGAACGGCTCAAATCGGAATTGGGGGAACTGAAGGATGAGAAGGATCGTTTGTCTCTGGAAAATTCTTTGGTGAAAGAGCGGATGCAGGCAGAGTTAGCTGCAGCTAAGGCGGAGTTGGAGAGAATCGATCTTGAATCGGATAAAATTCGTAAGGAGATGGGGTTAGAGGCGGCTCGGATGAGGCAGCGTGTAGACGTGGATTTGTTGTCGGTTAAGGAGGAGGAGGCTCACTTGAAAGCGTTGAATGCCCTTGCAGAAGCTAAGGTTCAGAGTGAGTTGAGTGATTTGCGTCTTGTTGAGGCCCGGATGAAGAAGGAGCGAGCTGAGTTGGAGATGCAGGTGGCTTCCTTGCATGCTCGCATTGTGGTTCGAGAAAAAGAGGAGACGTTGAAGGACCAGATCGATTTTGAAGATGAAGCGATGTATGTCTTGGATCCTTATGAAGATGGGGTGCTTCGGATCAGTGATCGCAGAATATCGCTCAACGGGGTCATTTGGGGCGTTTCGGCTGAGTTTGTTAGTGAGCGTATCAACTTTTATAATAATCAGAGTTCTGAGTATCCTATCTTTCTTGTGATCGATTCATCTCCCGGTGGATCGGTGATGGCGGGATATCAAATATTGAAGGCCATGCAGGGGAGTGAGGCTCCCGTGTATGTAATCGTGAAATCGTATGCGGCTAGTATGGCAGCCGTGATTGCTACTACGGCGGAGCGATCGTACGCCTACGAGAATGCAGTGATTTTACATCATCAATTGGGATGGTATGGGGTGACTGGAAATTTGACGCAGCAGCGGGAGTATGCGGATGAGGCTCAAGAATGGTGGCGTCGCTTGGCGAAGCCAGTGGCAAAGAAGATGGGGTTGAGTCTAGAGGAGTTCATAGCGATGATGTACGAAAAGAATTCAAACGGAGACTGGAGCGAGTTCGCGGATGTGGCGAAGCAGTATGGGTGGATCGATGAAGTGGTGGACCGGGTCTGGGAAACGTCAGTGGTCCGGAATCCGGATCGTTTTGACGCTGGTTTTTTTGTGCGTTACCAGTTGGAGGAGCATCTCGATGAGGATGGGAGGAGTTTTGTGGAACTGCCTCGCCTAGAGCCATTTGACTTCTATTTTCTTTATGATCGAAGCGATTATTACAGGCTTAGGTAGTAGTGCCTAATCGTTATTGTTAAATGTTTAGCAAAGCTTTGTAATGTTACGGATTAGGAACTTTTAAGGTGTACAAGGGTCACAATGTGAACTTTGGTGTGCTTAGTTTAATATATCGAAAGTCCGATTAAGTAGTTACCCGATTCATTACCCTGATGAGCAAAGAATACATAGTTTATTTATATGGAGCCGTTGTCGCCGGTTTTTCTGTTTTGATGCATGCTATTGATCATGCACCGATAGGCTATCAGGATGAGAACGGCTTTCACTACGGTGACCCAGAAGACTCGGTTTAAGTCTGATATTCAGTTCAATTAGGAATTTGGAAACGATCTTAGGATCGTTTTTTTTGGATTTTAATCTCAGGTTAGGGGTTAAGTCTTTTGGGTGGTCGACGATCTTTCCTAGCGATGGGTAGAGAAATTCTGATTGTTGTATATGGTGTTGTCGCTGCATGTTTTTCATTGCTGATGAATGGAATTAATAATGCACCTATAGGTTATCAGGATGAAAATGGGTTTCACTACGGGGAACCTGAGTGAATTCGATTGGTTCGAATATTCGAAAGACAAAGAGCAGACACCTTCGATGTGTGGTGCGTGTAGCAAAAAGCCCCGTACTGTAAAAGGACGGGGCTTTGTTTTAAATTGGGAGTGTTGATCTCGTTTAGCTTTGTTCTATTTGAGTCTTCATCGGCTCGTATTGGTAGCCAATTCCATGGATCGTCTTTAGGTTTTCTAGGGGAGCTCCTTTACGTTTAAAGAGGTCTCTTATCTTTACAATGTACTGATCGAGCGAGCGACTTCTGATGTCGGCGTGAATTCCCCAGACGGAATGAATCAGGTTCTTTCGAGTGATTATCGTTTCTGGGTTTTCCTGTAGATAGGAGAGGATGCCGATTTCCTTGCGTCCGATATTTACTACTTCGCCGTCGGGAAATGATATCTCCAAGCTCGTCGGATTTACTTGAGCTGTATTGAAGTCAAATGGAGCGTCTGTGAGGCGTACGTTTTTGGTAACATTGAAGTCGTTTGCTACTTCTGCTCTTCGGAGGACAGCGTGAATTCGAGCAACAAGCTCGGGTGCACTGAAGGGTTTGGTGACGTAATCATCTGCCCCGAGTTCTAATCCTTTTACTTTAGAGATTTCGGAATCGTTGCCGGTTAGGAATATCGTGGGTATGTTGATGTCTTCGCGTTTGAGCTCCTCCATGAAAGCAAATCCATTTTGATCGGGTAGGGTTAGGTCCAAGAGGAGGATGTTGGCGAAGTTGTTTTTCAAAAAGCGCATCGCTAGGGCGCAGCGGTTGCAGATCTGGGTTTGCATCCCAGCGGCTTCGAGGTGTTCGGATATGACGTTTGCTAGTTCGATTTCGTCTTCGACTATAAGAACGAGCGGTTTGGGCTTTGATGTCATTACGTTTTGGGCTTTTGGTTGTTGTTAGGGATGTGAGTAAAATCTCAATGGATTACCCACCGTTAGGGGTACTTGTTTAGGTCTAGTCTAAGCTCTTTGCCTTAGAGACTTTTTCCTAAAAGAAGCTCCTTTTTAACATATGTAAAATGTAAAAACGTAAAAACTTCAAGAAAGTTCTTTCGTTTTAATCTTGAGAAGGACCTCTGGATCGTTTTTGCAGTTGAGGCGTGTCACAGGAACAAGCACTAATCATGTTCGGTTTGCCTAAAGGCAGCCTAGAAGATGCCACCATCAAGTTGTTTAAAAAGGCGGGATGGGTCATCAACAAGAGTTCTCGCTCTTATCGTCCGTCAATCGACGACGAGGAGCTCGATGGACGATTTATCCGTGGTCAGGAGATAAGCCGTTATGTTGAGCATGGCTTCTTCGACTGTGGTCTTTGCGGGCATGATTGGGTTGTCGAGAATGGCTCTGATGTCGTTGAGGTCTGCGATCTTGTTTATAGTCGTGCGTCAAACCGTGCATCCTATTGGGTTATGGCGGTTCCCGAGGCATCACCGATCAAGTCAGTTAAGGATCTTCAGGGGAAGCGGATCGCTACTGAAGTCGTGAACTTGACTAAGAAGTTCTTGGCTGAAAATGGAGTTGAGGCAGATTTGGAATTTTCTTGGGGAGCGACAGAGGTTAAGGTCCCTGATATGGTTGATGCTATTGTCGATTTGACTGAGACTGGCAATTCCTTGAGAGCCAATAAATTGCGTATTATCGAGACTCTCTTGAAGACGAATACGAAGCTGATAGCCAATAAGACGAGTTGGGAGGATCCAAAGAAACGTCAGAAGATCGAGAAGATTGCGATGATGCTTCAGGCGGCGTTGAGTGCTGCTGATAAGGTTGGTTTGAAGTTGAACGCTCCTCGTGAGAACTTGGAGAAGATTCTTAAGGTTTTGCCTGCTCTTCGAAACCCGACAGTTAATCGTCTTTCAGATGAAGCGTGGGTTGCTGTGGAAGTAATTCTAAATGAGTCAGTTGTGCGCGATATTATTCCGGAACTAAAGGAATTAGGTGCCGAAGGTATCATCGAGTATCCCCTTAATAAGGTGGTCTATTAATCGCTTTTTAGGGAGGGGGTTTCTGTTTTGATTTCTTCTCCTTGTTGCATTTTTCTGAGAGTCGTTAATTCGCTTGATCTTTAGTGAGCGAGTTGTGAGGCTGTCAAATTCGCGGTATTTCACTAACAACTCGTTCTCACCGCATCGCTTCTGAACGAGTCATGAAACCTAAAACTGCTACCTTTGGTAGTATTATATTTTGCTTAGCACGTTGAGGAATTGGAAGCTCCTTAAAGGTGACGAAGCTACTACATTATCATGAGTTCAATAATGGCCGAACTTTTGGCCCTGACGACCTTCGACAAATTAAGAGAAGGATCAATCATCAAGGGCACTATCACCGAAATCCGTCAAATCGAGGTCGTCGTAGACATCGGAGGAAAATCGGAAGGCGTTATCAGTTCCGTCGAATTTGCAGATCTAGGTGATCTTCAAATCGGGGAAGAGATTGAAGTTTTTCTTGAGAAGCTCGAAGACCGGGATGGAAATCCTATCCTATCATTCGATAAGGCAGAGCAGAAGAAGAATTGGGAAAACATCATCACTAAGTGTGAAGAAGGTTCCATTGTCCAAGGCCGCGTAAAGGGCAAGGTCAAGGGAGGTCTTATCGTCGCTATTGGCGTCGATGCGTTCTTACCTGCTTCTCATATTGATGTTCAGCCTCCAAAGAATTTGGATCAGTACATTGGTCAGACTTATGACTACAAGGTACTTAAGATTAACCTCGACCGTAAGAACATCGTTCTTTCTCGTCGTGAGTTGATTGAAGAGCAACGTGCAAGCAAGCGTCGTGACCTTCTTGAGAAGGTACAACCAGGTGATGTTGTTAAGGGAACTGTTAAGAATATCACAGATTTCGGTGCTTTCATCGATTTGGATGGTATGGATGGTTTGCTACACATCACAGACATGAGCTGGGGTCGTATTTCTCACCCAAGCGAAATGTTGAAGCAGGGCGAAGAAATCGATGTTATGATCATCGAGATCAATCGCGAAAAGGAACGTGTTTCCTTGGGCTTGAAGCAAACTAAGTCTAATCCTTGGGAAAACATCGAAGCGAAGTACCCAATCGGTGCTCGTATTGCTGGTAAGGTTGTTAACTTGGTTCCTTACGGTGCATTCATCGAAATCGAAGAGGGTGTCGAAGGTTTGGTTCACGTTACTGAAATGTCTTGGACGAAGCGCATCACTAAGCCGGGCGAATTGCTCAAGGTTGGCGATGAAGTCGAAGCTGTTGTACTTGGAATTCAGAAGGACGAAGAGAAGATTTCTCTTGGTATTCGTCAGTTGGATCCAAATCCATGGGATATGGTTGTTCATAACTACCCAGTTGGAGCACACGTACACGGTAAGGTTCGTAACA
>CAWVWU010000099.1:0-13995 GCA_963933925.1 uncultured Puniceicoccaceae bacterium | reverse complement strand
CTAACAACTCGGCTACCCCTGTCTCACTAATGGGGTCCACTTCAGAATGCCCACCGTCAAATCGTTCATATCTGACAGTGCATCCTAGCTTGACTAAGGCGTCTCGAAACCGTTCGACCCCTTCAATTTGGGATACCTCCTGAAAAACGTCCTCTTTGTGCTGCACGTTGATGTCCGTTTCCTGATCTCCTACATCAAGGAAGAATGATAGGTCGGAGCTCTGCTCACTGTTTTCTAGACTTCTGGATAACTCACATTCGTTAGACCAGTAGGATCCTGATTGTGAAATGACCTTCGTGAATAAATCGTTGGATTTAAGGGCAACGTAAGAAGCAGCAAGCCCCGTGTAGCTCAATCCAGCAATCACTCTGTTTTGAGTGTTATTGACGAATGGATAGCGTTTTAGAATCCATGGATAGAGTTCCTGGGAAATGAATTCTGCAAAGGGTGGATAACAAGGACACTCTTCCCACCTTGCATCTATGCCTCCATTCGAAACATAGACAACGAGAGGCATATCTATCGTCCCTTGCTCAACGAGTTCTTCAATAATCGATGGAGCGCGTACTCGATCCCTGTAGAGTTCGGCGTCAAGTACCACGAGAAGTCCAGTTTCGTGAGTTACTTCGCGTGGAACCTGTATCCACAGGTTTCTTTCATTACCCAAGATCGAACTTCGCAATTTATGTATTTCTTCTTTCATTTAGTTCTGCCCAACATCTTGTCGCTAGTGAGTCGCATCTATCAGACCACAAACCAATAAATTTTGTGTATTCTGTGCAATAGTTTTGTCGTCCCCTCCTCAAGTGTCGGATCTACTACCGATCGGTAGTGGCTAAAACAAACACAACCCAATCCCCCTCACAGGGCATCAGCCCTGTCTCACCAAGTTCGCATTGCCGAACTTTCAAATCCAAACAATTAGCATTCATTCGCGGTAAAAAAGCACAACCCAATCAGCACTCCCTACTTCTTGGTCTTGTCAAAAATCCATCCACAACAAAGTCCGACTCCAGCCCCAAACGCGATATGACCAAAAATCATCCCTACGCCAGCCCCGAGTGCGATCCCGATACCAACCCCCGTTAACTTGGATTTCTTCTTATTCTTTTGCTCTTCGTCAGTCATTTGCGTCTTCCTTAATCACCCTCTGGCCAATGGCTCAATCTCATTACTTGTCTCTTCGACCAACGAACAACACAAGGCCTTACTATTCGAACTCCGGCTCGTCGCGTGCTCCGTGACGGATATGCAGGACTTCAAGATTCTGCCCGCAAACAGATACGCGATAAAAGATCCGATAGCCTCGGCAAGGGACGCTCAGGATCTCGCCTTCGGAAGATCGGCAATGCAGGTGCCCCGTACCCGGGAAGTGCACCAAGCCATCGATCCGATCAAGTAGCTCGTGGCCAAGTTTGAGGGCAGCTTCGCGATTCTCGCCCGCCACGTAGTCGCAAACGCCCTTCAGGTCATCGCGCGAGCGGTCCGAGTGGATTACTTTTCGAACCACGACTCCAGCTGCTTCCGAACTTCCTCCTGCGTGTGGACCCGCCCGGCCTTGATATCTTCGAACCCCTTCTCCAGGGCCTCGGCGATTTCTCGCTCCTCGTCGCTCATATGGCGCACAAACTCAACGATCTTACCCTTCTCTTCTCGGGGAAGAGACCGGATCTCCGCAATGATTTCAGATGCGTTCATTCCCATACAGTCGGCCATTTCTTCAAGAAGTTCAATCCTCATCTTTCTCCAAGCCTTTAGTCCCCGAACGCATAGGCAGCAATTTAACTATATCTGTATCAATGCCTTATTGATCAACACATAGTTAGTCGAAATAAGAGCGTAAAAACAAACCCAACCCAATCCCCTCACAGGGCATCAGCCCTGTCTCCCCCAAGTTCGCATTGCCGAACTCTCTAACCCAAGTATTAGTTTATCCCGCGACTGCGGCGACGGTTAAAAACAAACCAGTCAGTCAGTCAGTCCCTCATCCAAACAAAAAGGCCCCACGCAAATGCGTGGAGCCTTTTATAAAAGTATGGGCTACCGGAATTATCCGCCAACCGCGATGGTCTTCATCGCAGTCATATATCCACGTAGTGTGCTACCAACTGCTTCAACGGGGTGATTGCGGATTGTCGCGTTCACTTCGATGAGCTTTTGGTTGTCTACCTTACCGCTGATGCAGCCGAGGCCTTCACCGATAACGTCAGTCTTAACAGTCTTCATGAAATCGGCGAGCAAAGGAATTGCCGCGTTTGAGAAGAGGTAGCAACCGTACTCAGCTGTATCCGAAATAACCTTGTTCATTTCGTAAAGCTTCTTACGTGCGATCGTGTTCGCGATAAGAGGAGCTTCGTGGAGTGACTCGTAGTAAGCAGACTCAGCCTTGATGCCCGCATTGGTCATCGACTCGAATGCCAACTCAACACCGGCACGGATGAATGCTACCATCAAGATACCCTTGTCGTAGTACGCTTGCTCGTCGATTTCTACGTCACCGGCAACTGACTTTTCGAAAGTAGTTTCGTTAGTCGCTTCACGCCATGCGAGGAGATCCTTATCGCCGTTGTCCCAGTCAGCCATCATTCCGGAAGAGAAAGTACCGTTGATGATGTCTTCTTGGTGCTTGTCGAACAAGTCACGCATGATGTCCTTGAGTTGTTCAGACAACTCGAAAGCCTTGATCTTGGCTGGGTTGCTCAAGCGATCCATCATGTTAGTGATGCCACCGTGCTTGAGACCTTCACAGATCGTGTCGAAGCTATGCTGAACATACTTGCTCGCGTAACCGGCTTCAACGCCTTCTTCGATCATCTTATCGTAAGCGAGGAGTGAACCTGCTTGGAGAAGACCACAAAGGATCGTTTGTTCACCCATCAAGTCAGACTTAACTTCAGCGATAAAGCTAGACTCGAGACAACCTGCGCGATCACCACCGGTACCCGCTGCATATGCCTTAGCAATGTCCCAACCTTCACCCTTTGGATCGTTTTCAGTGTGAACAGCGATGAGAGTCGGAACACCGAACCCACGCTTGTACTCTTCGCGTACTTCTGTTCCTGGGCTCTTAGGAGCAACCATAACAACAGTGAGATCCTTGCGGATTTCTGTACCTTCTTCAACAATGTTGAAACCGTGGCTGTATGCCAAGCAAGACCCCTTCTTCATCAGAGGCTGAACGGCCGCAACGACAGAGCTGTGCTGCTTGTCTGGAGTAAGATTCAAAACGAGATCTGCTGTAGGAAGCATTTCTTCGTAAGTTCCAACCTTGAAGCCATTCTCAGTCGCGTTCTTCCAAGATTGACGTTTTTCAGTGATCGCTCCGTCACGGAGAGTGTAGCTCACATCAAGCCCCGAGTCGCGAAGGTTAAGCCCTTGGTTGAGGCCTTGAGCGCCGCAACCGACCACTACGACCTTCTTACCTTTAAGTGCTTCCACGCCGTTAAACTCGGAACGGTCCATGAAACGGCAGCGGCCGAGTTGTTCTAGCTTCTGGGCTAGAGTCAAAGTATTGAAGTAATTTTTTCTGCTCATGATGAGGTCGTTTTTAAAGAATCGCGAAACTATGGAGCGAAATGCACCTGCGTAAAGGCATTTTTATGCCCTTCTCCCCAGAGGGCTCTGCACGGTGAACATTCGCCCGCCCAATCAACCATCGAGACCTGTCCCCATAGCACTCCCCAAAACGAACGTCTAACAAGCAATCTCCCCTCTAGTGAAGGAAGGATCCCTTTAATCGTCCTTAAAGAAACTCACATCATCTATCCAGATCTCGTACTTCGTTTTCGAAGGAAAGGAGAGCGCTAAATCCTTGAGAATCCTCGAGTCAAAGGGTCCATCATTAGGAATCCTCACCTGCTGCAATTCCTCAAAACGAACTTTCACCAAAGTCCACTCCGCCTTCACAGAAACTTTCTCCAAGTAAAACCGATAGCATTTGGAGGTCTTGCCGTTGCATAAGCCTCCATCCTCAATAGGCATTATATAGGGAGTCGACACATTCAATGTTACTTCATCTACGCCTACTCCCTTTATCCAAAATTGTACCCCATCAAACGCACTCGCATCGAGGTGTCGCAGAGTCGCGGGTTCCACATTCGTGACAAGTGGCATCACGATACCAGCACCCCTTACCGCTTTTCCCTCGTGGTCCGATACATACAAAACTCGACTGCCTTCGCCCGGAGCGGTTATGTCTTCAACCACCTCTATCGTTTGCTTCCCCCCGCTCCGTTCTCCATATCCAAACCAATCCCAATCACGACCATCGACGAGAAGTCCTTTCAGATCCCCATCTTCCATATCGTCCAACATAGGCACATTCAGACTCGCGACCACCGCCAGCTCAGGATCCACTTCAACGTCGTATGTGTTAAGAGTTAATTTACTGTAGTCGCCTACGATCGCCTCGGATCCCGCTGCAATGCTTGCTCCAACTGCCTTATAAATACGCCCCTGCCCTTTTTCGAAAAGGTACAGTTCCCCTTCGGCATCCCAGCCAAAACGCAAATCAACGCGCCCGCCCCCTACGAAATCGATCAACGACTGCGTCGTGCCATCGATACTCACCTGAAATTCAAAAACAGGAGCCGTTTTATCAAAATCCAACTCCGACTCGATTACGAAAAACAACCGCCCAAAGGCAATGTCACCCATGATGTACTTGCCCCACATCGCCGGCATCAAATCTCCCCGATACACACCGCCGCCCGATACGGCCATCCCATCTGCGTGTTCATACTGGGCAACGGGGTAAGTCAAATCGGGGTATTCGGCCTCATCCTCCTCAGTGAGTGCAAAAATCTCATACCGCTCACCGTGCGGATCAAAACGAAAGCGCCCTTCCCGAACCGGCCAGCCATAGTCGCGCCCGACCTCCGCAATATTAAGCTCCTCAATACGCAACTCTCCAATATCCCCAAAAAACATTCGTCCCGAACCACCACGATCCCAGTGAATTCGATGCGGATTACGCATCCCCATCGCCCAGATTTCTCCAAGTACCGTGGAGTCATCGCTATTCGCCCATGGATTGTCTTCGGGGATTCCATAATCCCCTAATGAACTTCCCTTACCAGCAGGATCGATTCTTAGAATACAACCCAATGGAGAATCCAACGTTCTCAAATACTGAGTCCGATCCATCTGAAACGAGCCCGATTCACCGAGGCAAATATATAACAACCCGAAATCTGGTTCACCACTCTTCACATTGGGATTAAACGCAATTTCCTGAAATCCATGGGCATGAGAGGGCAGGTTCACCCGTAACAACTCGCGACGATTCCCCGAAAATTCATCCGCCTGCGGATCTTCAACAACCCACTCCGTCACCACACCAGTCTTCCACCAAGATCTCCTAAAATCCGCAACATCAGCAGGGATCTCAGACTCAGGGATTTGCTCAGTGTGTGCCGTATAGAATTTTCCGTTTACCTTAAAATCAGGATGAAACGCCACCGAGCAAAGCCCCGTACCAAACCCCCTCGTATGAAAAAGCTCAGGCACCTCAGCTATATAATCCATAAACAACGAAACCTTACCCGTAGATACCTCGTAAATTTTGCCGCGTAGCTCAGCCACGAATAGCCGTCCCGAACCATCCAGCAAAGGCGTCATATAATTAATTCGAGTTAAGGGAGCCACCTCAGAAGTATGGGGCAACTCCGCGAACAATTCCAACTCGACCGTAATCCCACTCGGGACAACGGGATCCAGCACCCTCTTCCCCATGGTCAGCAACTCACCAGAAGCCAATAGAGAACTAAAAACGCTCAAAGAGAAAAGCAGGGGCAGCAATCGGGAATTATGCATCCATATAAAATCGATCCAGAACACCGAACTAGCAATCCAGAAGTGGCCTCTACCTTTAAAAGAACTTCGAAGAACCCAACGTTCCGGAAAAACCACAAAACGAACCTGTTTCCGAATAGACATTTCGAATCGATTGCCCTCATCATACAGGTCAGGTTATTCACACTACCCTTGAAACTCGGAAACACCCACAAAGCTCTACTCACCCTATGAAATACAGAAATTTCGGCCGCACCGGCATCCAAGTAAGCCCTCTTTGTCTCGGAACGATGATGTTTGGAAAACAAACGGATCTCGAAGATTCGTGCGCAATCATCGACAAGGCAATCGACTCAGGTATAAATTTCTTCGATACAGCAAATTCCTACAGCTGCGGAAAATGCGAAGAAACAGTAGGAGAAGCCCTCCACCGCAACGGTAAACGAAACCGCATCATCCTAGCCACCAAAGTCCACGGCACCATGGATAATGATGACCCCAATCAACAAAGCATCTCACGCCGCCATATCATCGAACAATGTGATGCGAGCCTACGCCGCCTCAAGACAGACCATATCGATCTCTATCAACTCCACCGTCCACGTTCCGAAGTCGCGATTGACGAATCATTACGCGCCCTCGACGACCTCATCCGAGCCGGAAAAGTCCGCTACATAGGCACGAGCGTATTCACATCATGGAAGATAGTAGAGTCCCTTTGGGCCTCAAAAGAACTCGGCCTAAATCGCTTCGTCAGCGAGCAACCTCCTTACAACATCCTAGATCGGCGTATCGAACGTGAACTCGTTCCCATGGCCCAGACCTTCAGTATCGCACTCATGCCATACTCACCTCTCGCAGGAGGAATGCTCTCAGGGAAATACAAAGACCCCAAATCAGCAGCCTCAGAGGGTAGATACGGAGCAGACATAACAAAGTGGAATGCCCATCGCATCTCCGACCCCATCATCACCAAAGCCCAACAAGTTGTAGACTACGCCAAAAACAAAGGGGTCGATCCCATCGCATTCTCCACAGCATGGGTAATGAACCAACCAGGGATCACCTCAGCAATCGCTGGTCCCCGTACCATGAACCACCTCGATACTTATCTCAAAGCCCTCGATGTCGAAATCACGGCGGAAGATAGAACTGCGATCGACAACATAGTAGCCCCAGGCGAACACATATCCCCCTTCTATCAATCAAACTTTGCCGACTTCGGACCACACCCACATCGCTGGTAAAGAACGGGCCAGAGAAAATAAAGCTCCTACAAACTGCTCTCGCCTAACCAACAGTGCTCACCATTTTTTCGCCGCCTTGTTCTTGAAAAAATGAGTTCCTGTCTGCTTTGTGAATATTAACGCACACGACCTAATACTTCTTATGAACTACCGCCTTCCAATCGCCCTCCTATCTTTGATCTTCATTCCACTTAACGTCGCTCAAGCTCAAGCCACGCTCGAAGAGGTTTTAGCCGAAGTCAAAGCGTTGAAAGGCGAAGTGGAAAAGCTAGAAGACCGGATTTCGACTCTTGAAGGAGCCGCACCTGTTGCAGCCCAGAACACTGCAGTCGAACAATCGCTAGCTCCCTCAGAGCCGACAGTCAAAGCGGGACCCCCAAAGCAAGACAAGCATTGGTATCAAAAATTTGGAATCAGCCTCGAACACTCCGACAAGGAAGCCAAAGGGAAATGGACCATAGCCGAAAATTGGGAAAAACTCGAAGAAGGAATGAAAGAGGACGAAGTCTTCGCCATATTAGGCGAACCAACCCGTACCCTTGAAACCATTAAAAAACGCGTCGATGTCATCCATATCTACCGTGGTTTAATCCATCAGCAAACCCTGAAAGTCCAAGGCAAAGTAAAGATCTACAGAGGCAAAGTCGTAAGCATCGAAATGCCCGAACTCCTCCTCTAGAGCTTTTTCGCAACAAGCCCTCCCGTAAGGCTCGGGCTTTACGCCCGTCCCACCTCACAACGGAAAGTCCATCCCTGGGACCGCCGACGGCTCGTCGGCCCTCACAACCAACACTCAAACCATGTAGGTCCGGATGCTATCCGAACAAAGAAGAGAGGCCTCTACTTCAAAGCCCACGCTCTAATCGCACGCCCTTTCCAGGTTTCCTTGCTCAACTTCGCAAGGGCCGCCCCCTTAATGCCGCGCTCGACCGCCACATAAGAATATTCATCCCCCACCACAATCTTGCCAACTTGACTCCCCGCAATCCCCTCGGGTCCCGTTAAAGCTCCCAAAAGATTTCCGGCACGCAGCTTCTGCTTGCGCCCGAGCCTCAAGATGAGAGTGACCATTGCCGCTTGCGCAACGCCGTTTTGATTCCTTGAGACTGTAGGCAAATCCCGTTCTTTAACGGTCCCGCCCCCAAGCTTAAAAATCTCATCCTTCTGTTCGCTATCCCACTTGGCATACAGCGAACACGCCACTCCCTTACTCCCAGCTCTTCCAGTCCGCCCAATGCGGTGCACATAGACCTCTGGGTCACGCGGAAGGTGGTAGTTGATAACTCGATCCAACGCATCGATATCCAATCCGCGTGCTGCCACGTCCGTAGCTACCATTATAGAAGCACTCCTGTTGGTAAATCGAATCAGGGCCTCATCGCGGTCGCGTTGTCCCAAGTCTCCATGCAAGGCAATCGCATCATACCCCTCAGAAATCAGCTCGTCCTTGATCTCTTCAGTTTCGAGTTTCGTTTTGCAAAAGATCACCGTCGACTCAAGAGCCTCCGAACTCAAAATCCTCTTTAACGCTCCTTTGCGCTCACCCTCCGAACCGATTCGATAAAAGATCTGATTAATCGTATCCGCATCATGGCTCACATCGATTGCGACCGTAATCGGATCATTCATCACCTTATTGGCAATTGCTTGGATTTCATCCGGAAACGTCGCACTAAAAAGCAGCGTCTGCTTCTCCAACGGGGTTGAGTCAATAATCACATCCACCTCCTCCTGAAACCCCATCTCCAGCATCCGATCACCCTCATCCAAGACCAACGTGATTAAAGAATCGATACGAAGCGTCTCTTTCCTCAGATGCTTACAAATCCTCCCCGGAGTCCCTACCACAATATGAGCTCCATGCAACAAGGAGCTCAACTGTGCCCTCATAGGCATCCCCCCGCACAGACTTATAATTTTCACATTCGGAGTCATGCGGGCCAATTGCCGCAAAGCCTTGCACACCTGGTCCGCCAATTCACGCGTCGGGCACACGACCAAAGCCTGAGTCGAGAGGTTCTCAACAACGAGCCGATTCATAATCCCTAGGCCAAATACCGCCGTTTTCCCCGACCCCGTCTTCCCTTGCCCAATCACATCCTCACCCTTCAACACGTGAGGCAAACTCTGGGCCTGAATAGGCGTCATTGTCGCATAGCCCAACGACGCCACGTTCTCCAGCAAGTCCGAACGCAATCCAAGAGACGAGAAGTCATGAGCTTTGGTATCATCTATATCCACCCTGCCACCCATAAGATCCCCTCACGCGTTATCAATCCCCATTTCATCCGGATCATCGCAACCCAATCCATATAGGTCCGGATGTCAGAGATCTTGAGCTAGTCGTACCGAGTCCAACGGACGACACCTCAACGAAGCGAAGCAAGACGAAGCGAAGCGGAGATGGCGTAGTAATAACAAGGCTATCCGGACAAAACAACAACAACCTAGACCGGTTCACATCCGGTCCCACAAAAAAGGGTAGCGGCCAATCGTCCCCGATGGCCATTTTCAAGCCCCCGCCCCCCCCCAAAAAAAAAAGAAGGTTCATCTTCACTTTTCGGGGGCACATCTGAATCCATAAATATCAGTTGAAATCAGAATTGCAGAACAAGGTGCCTATAGAGGACTCTATGAATTCCAGAAGCGATCACTCAATAAGCAGCAAGATACCATTTTTAGCCGAGAGAGGCTCAACTTCCCAAGAACGCACCAAGTCCAATTAGTATCCCATAGACAGTAGCAACACGAACGATTCTGAAGAAAAATCCGTGCATATCCATGTTCATTGCTTCGTCACTTCGTTTCTCCTACCGAGACCAGAGGTCGACACTCGAGGATCCCGCTCAGCGGGAGACAAGACATGTCGTCCTTGCGGTCCTCGGTAGTGGTTAAAAAATCACAACCCAAATCCCGACAAACGACGATGAACCAAAAAAAACTCAAATCATCTCTCCGCCCTCCGCGAACTCCAGCCTGCCCTTCGAAGCCTTGGCGTAGTTGGGCGATTAAAAAAAACACACACAACCAAATAATCTGTGCTTATCTGTGTCCGTCTGTGGGCAATAGAACCAACACCCCAATCAAGATTAGCATCAATTAGCATTCATGTTTCGTCTCGACGATCCTCAAGTGTCGTCACTTCATTCCTCGGTACGCGGTTAAAAAATCCAAATCCCGACAAACGACGATGAACCAAAAAAAATCAAATCATCTCTCCGCCCTCCGCGAACTCCAGCCTGCCCTTCGACCGTGTCCGCCGTAGCTTTAGCGCAGGAGGAAGCCTTGGCGTAGTTGGGCGATAAAAAAAAACACAACCAAATAATCTGTGCTTATCTGTGTCCGTCTGTGGGCAATAGAACCAACACCCCAATCAAGATTAGCATCAATTAGCATTCATTCGCGGTTAAAAAATCCAAATCCCGACAAACGACGATGAACCCAAAAAAACTACTTCCCCAACAACCCCTTAACCACAGACGACGCAGCAATCTTCCCCTTCCCGCTATACGCTTCGTGGTAGCTGTCGATTTTATCGAGTCTATACAAGTAGTTGATCATGATTCCAGCAGACTCCTTCATCCCCTTGGCTGAGGTATCGCCCATCCAATTGAGCTGCTCCATTCGCGCCCCGTTGCTGATATGAAAGTTAGCCACTGGGTTCAAGGCCCTCTGCCCATCCGACCGCTTCGCCTCCAATAAATACCCCGCACACAGTCGCAGTAAAATAGGCTTAAACGCAGCAGACAACGCTTCGTCATGGTGCCATCCGGTCGACTTCATAG
The DNA here is from genome assembly GCA_963933925.1 of uncultured Puniceicoccaceae bacterium. GTDB lineage: Bacteria > Verrucomicrobiota > Verrucomicrobiia > Opitutales > Opitutaceae > JAKYXN01. Next base: position 3,170 of record CAWVWU010000099.1, on the reverse strand, counting down.
CCGCAGCCAAGACCTCTAACGGCTTTCTGTCATCCTTTATAATCGCCCTCATTTTCTTAAGCTCTGCCGACCGCAAACTAACATTCCCAGCCTCAAGCTCTCGGTTCAGCCAACTCACAAATCCCGGAATAGGCGAAAGCGTCGCAAAACGTTTCAACTGCGGAAGCTCCCGGCGCAATTGATCCACAACCTGTTTGATCAAAAAGTTTCCAAAACTAATCCCCACCAAGCCCTGCTGAGCGTTTGAGATCGAATAAAAAATCGCCGTGTCCGCCTCATCAGATTCCAGTACCGTCGCCTTCTCATCGAGAAGCTCCTGTACCTGAACCGCCAATCCATTGACCAAAGCCACCTGAATAAAAATCAGCGGTTCATCCTTCATACACGGATGAAAGAAAGCAAAACACCGACGGTCGATATCGAGCCGATTCTTCAAATCCATCCAACCGCGAACCCGGTGTACCGCCTCGTACTGTCCCAGTTTCTCCAAAAGCGACGCAGGCGAATTCCAATTAATCACCTTCAAATTAAGAAAACCAATATCAAACCAAGACCTTAAAATATCCTTCAAGTCCGCTTCCAACGGTGCCAACTCAGGATGCATCTTCTTCATCCCAATCAACTCACTACGAAGCTCCACCAAAAAACGAGGCCCCGACTGCAACGTGTTGAATTTCTTCAGCAACTTAACACGCCCAGGCTCCAACGCCCGCCTCAACTCCCTACGAGCGTTCTCCAGAGGGCCTCCACTCTCAGCTTCGCCCAGCTTCACAATCGCCGATTTAATAGCCGAGTCATTAGCCGCCAACTCATCATTCAGCAACTTCAAGAAGAACAACCGATCCTCCGCCCCAAACTCCAAATAAGAACGCGCAAGCCCAGCGGCACGATTTCGAGCCGAAACCTCTCCGCCCTCCTCCTCGAGGCACGCCTTGATATCCGCACGCATCGCATCGATTCCAAACTCCGACTTACTCCGCCCACGCGTCGAAACATTCACGATCTCACGCCAAGCAAAGCGCAACCCTTGCAATGTATTACCCAAAAGTCCGGACTTATGCTCCGTATTCATTTCTTTATCTTTTCCCATTTTTGAATCCTAAAGACTAATAATAGCGAAAGAAGTTCAGGTCAAATCCCAAGAAAACATCCAACCTCATCCACCATCTCCCAGCCCCACCCCCACAACTCAATCAGGTAGCGGCGTATCGTCCCGATGGCCACCCACAACCAATTCATCATTCCTAATGTTTCGTCGCTACGCTTCTCCTACCGAGACCAGAGGTCGACACTCGAGGATCCCGCTCAGCGGGAGACAAGACATGTCGTCTCTCTGTTCCTCGGTACGGTACCTAATTCCTAATTCACCCACTCCCCCGGGAACGCCTCGCTCCAGCTCGGCCCCCACAACCCAAATCAGGTAGCGGCCAATCGTCCCGATGGCCACCCTCAACCCAATAAGATTCGTCATATTCGAAGAGCGTAGTTGGGCGGTTACAAAAAAAGCACAACCGTAGTAAATAAGGAGCCAACCAAGATTAACTCGAATTAAACGAATGGTTGGATCTTACATCCAAAAATTTAAGGTCAAAAAAAGCTCAACCGTAGTAAACAAGGAGCCGACCACGAACTCCAGCCTGCCCTTCGACCGTGTCCGCCGTAGCTTTAGCGCAGGAGGAAGCCTTGGCGTAGTTGGGCGATTAAACAAAACACAATCTACAACGAATCCAGCGGACTATCCACCGCCACCCCAGGTCGATTCATCACGTGTGTATAAATCATCGTAGTCGCTACATCCTTGTGGCCCATTAACTCCTGCACCGTCCGTATATCCTTCCCTTGTTCCAGTAAGTGAGTTCCGAAACTATGCCGCAACACATGCGGCGTCACCACCTTATTAATTCCTGCAGCAAGCCCCGCCTTCTTAACAAACGATTGAATCGTCTTATCAAATACATGATGACGACGCACAACCCCACTCCGAGGATCCACCGCTAACTTACTAGACGGAAATATATACTGCCACGTCCATTCCCGTGCAGCCTTCGTATACTTACGTGCCATCGCCCCCGGCAAATACACCGCCCCATGGCCCAAATCCAAATCCTTATCATGCAGCTCTCTGACACGCTCCAAATGAGCCCTAATAGGAACGATCAAACTATCCGGCAATACCGTACGCCTATCCTTATTCCCCTTCCCCTTGCGAACGGTCACAATCCTCATCTCCAAATCAACATCACACACACGCATACGCGACGCCTCACTCACCCGTACCCCCGTGCCATACATAAACTTAGCAATCAACGCCTGCGTCCCCTCCAACTCTGCAAACAAACGCCTCAACTCCCCCACAGTCAAAACCACAGGAACTTTCGTACTCGAACGAGCCCTCAACGTACCGGACAGATCTCCAATATCCTTCCCCAAAACATGCTTATACAGAAACAACAAGGCACTTAATGCCTGATTCTGGGTTGACGCCACCACCTGGCCCTCCAAAGCCAAATGACTCAAAAAGTCCTTTACGAGCTGAGCATTTACCAACTCCAACTTGCGTTCCCCGGAAAATCGAGCGAAACGAACTGCCCATCCCATATACGACTTCTCCGTCTTCATAGCATACTGCTTCACCCTAATCTCCCGCCTCAACCCATCCAACACCTCACTCCACTTTGAGTAAGCCACACATCCGTCGCTGCGCTCAAAACGCTCGATGTCTTGAACCTTAAGAAAACGCTTCAAAAACCACCAAAGAGTCTCCTGAGCCTGATGCAACTGCCACGACTCCAAGCCCCAATTTTTAAGAGAATCTAAATATAAAAAATACTCAGTCGGACCCACCTCTCGCATTTCCGCCATCTCACGCTTTCCGCAAAACCGCTCGATCCACCTCATTCGATGTGGCAAACTCTTCTCGAAAAAAGAAGATACTCCAGATAAAGCTACGGCCACATCCGAGATGCTACTCCCAGTATTATACGATACGTCGGATAATCCCATTGCTAATGGATATCCCGACATGTCGGATAATCAAGAATAAACTAGGTGCTTTTACCCAATTTACCTAGGAAAGAGACTTGACCAGCAAATTATTATCCGACACGGTGCATATTTAACGTTCTGCAAAAAATGCGATGAGCCAAGAAAAGCAACTACAAAAGGACTAC
>CAWVWU010000098.1:0-14153 GCA_963933925.1 uncultured Puniceicoccaceae bacterium | reverse complement strand
AAGGCGAAGATCAACAAGGATGGCTTGTGGGTTGAAAAGTTGGAAGGTGATCCAGGGCGTTTTATTCCAGATCATCTTCGCGGGGCGAAGGGGGGCGAGGTTGTAGAGCTCGATCTCAATCGTCCGATGAAGGATATCTTAGCTGAGTTGAAAGAGTATCCGGTTAAGACGCGCCTTTCTTTGAAGGGAACGATTATTGTGGCACGCGATATTGCCCACGCGAAGCTCAAGGAGCGTATCGATGCGGGCGAAGGCCTTCCTCAATATATTAAGGATCACCCCGTATATTACGCAGGTCCGGCGAAGACTCCGAAGGGAATGCCATCGGGATCGTTTGGTCCTACGACTGCTGGGCGCATGGATAGCTATGTAGAGCTCTTCCAAGCCAATGGCGGTTCTATGATAATGCTCGCGAAGGGCAACCGAAGCCAGCAGGTGACTGATTCCTGTAAGACCCATGGCGGATTCTATCTTGGTTCGATTGGTGGTCCGGCGGCGATTTTGGCCCAGGACAATATCAAGAAAGTCGAGTGTGTTGAATACGAAGAACTCGGAATGGAAGCCATTTGGAAGATCGAAGTTGAGAACTTTCCTGCTTTCATCTTGGTGGATGATAAGGGGAATGATTTCTTCCAGATTATTCGCGAAGAGAACATGAGGAAAAAGAAGAAATAGAGTTTCGTTTTTCTTTCGATTATTTTTTGAGAAGGCTGCCTGTTTTAGGGCAGCCTTTTTTTGTGCGTGGTGAAAATTGTTTGTACTTTTTGTAACCGCGAATGTTTGGATTGGAACGTTCGACAATGCGAACCTGGAAGGGATAGGGCTGATGCCCTGTTAGAGTGTTGATTATTTGAACCGCATTAGGCGTGAAGGGAATTTGGGCTATTGGTGGTCAATATGGCTTGGGCTTGTCTCGATGGAGAAATGAGGATGGACTGGGTGGAGGATGACTATTGTGAATAGAATGAGTGCACTTTTTGTCTTCGCTTTGCTTAATGCAGTGGCTTTGGGGGGCGATCCTTTGAGTGAAGATGTTTGTTGTGCGGCGATTGGAGACCTCGATGGACTTGAGGTCGGAGATAAACGGGCTTTGGGGGAGTTGGCCGCCTTTGAGCCAATGAAGAAGCCGGGGCCTGGGGATTGGCTAGCGGTACATGCTGAAGCAGGTCAGACGTATCAAGAATTTGTGGAGGCGAAGTTGCCTCAACCGTCGTCGAGCCGAGACAAACTGTATATCCAGCCCTTGGGGGCGTATTCTAGGGAGGCCCCCGGTTTGGAGGTGTTGAGTCTATTCTGTAGCACCTTCTTTGATGTCGAGGTGGTGGTCCTGGCCTCTGTTGAAGTTGATTCTTCAAGAATTCAATCGAGAGAGAATCCGTATACGGGAGATCTCCAACTGTTGAGTACAGATATATTGAAGTTCTTGAGAACTGAAAAGGCAGAGGATGCGTTCGCGGTAATTGCAGTAACTCTCGTTGATTTGTACCCGCACGATGAATGGAATTTTGTTTTTGGGCAAGCCAACTACTATTCTGGAGTGGGGGTGTTTAGTTTCGCTCGTTACGGAGATGATCCCAAGAAGGTTTTGAGTCGGTCACTAAAAGTTATGACTCATGAGTTTGGGCATATGTATGGCGTAAAGCACTGCATTCATTTTCAGTGCTTGATGAATGGATCGAATAGTCTTTCAGAGACAGATCGGCAACCCCAACACCTCTGTCCGGTCTGTTTACGGAAAATACAGGCAAGTACGGGCACACAACTCCTGGAACGGTATGTGAAGTTGAAGTCGTTCTATGAATTGCAGCAGATGGAGGCTGAGGCAATCTTTGTAAAGAAACGGATAGATCTGATGATCTCGATAGAAGAGTCTGAGTAGAGAGACTGTTTGAGCTCAAAGGGGGGTGAAGAATTCGGGTCTTCCTATGCCAAGGCTTTGGATGACATGTGGATGCGACTTTTTGATAGGGTTGTGCTTTTTTTGCCCAGGAAATGCACTAAGAATCACGAAGTTGGAGTTCGGTTACTGAGGAAGGTGTTTGCGAGAGACGATGCTTGAGGCACGAAGTGGAGAGATTAGGTTGTGCTTTTTGTAACCGCGAATGTTTGGATTGGAACGTTCGGCAATGCGAACCAGGAAGGGACAGGGCTGATCCCCTGTTAGGGGTAGGTCATTACTAGAGACGGTAAATGAGACGAAATAAAATTGGTTTTAATCACAATAATTAGGGAGCATACAAAGGATGGAAAAGGCAGAGCGTGAGGTTGGATTATTGTGTATTCAATAAATTGTTGTTGGGGAGAAATAGACGGATAGGTCTATTTGGTAGTTGGGTGTAGATGGTTTTGCATTGTTTTCTGGAGGGGAGATTGTACCTTGTTGAGCATAATCGCCTCAATTATGAAGCATACCCCATTCCTTCTCTGCCTTATTCTTCTTTGTGCGTGCAGTAGCGACAGCGATCGTTTGTCGACGAGCGATGAAGCTCTCGGTACGATACACTTTCCCGTCTCCGGCAATTTTGATGCTCAGGAGCACATGGAGCGAGGGGTAAAACTCCTCCACCACATGACCTACGTTGAAGCGGATAAGGCGTTTTCTGCAGCGATCGAGGCCGATCCTGATTGCGTGATGGCGTATTGGGGCAAAGCAATGACCATCGTGCATCCGTTATGGCCAGACATTCCGAATGAGGCTCGTTTGAAGGCCGGGTGGGAACTGGTAGAGGAAGGGCTCATTCGTAACGCCAAGGCGGGAACGGCTCGAGAAGGGGCCTACCTAGAAACGATTTCGGCGTATTTTGAGAACGGATGGGAACGCGAAGAGAAGGATCGTTTGATTGATGTGGATCGAGCGTGGAATGAGCTCCGGGCGGCATTTCCGGAAGACCTCGAGGCCGCCACCTTTTTCGCTCTATTCCATTTAGCTCCTGCCAGGTTTCTTCCGCTTGATAAGTCGTATCGCATCCAAACCACCTCAGGTTTGATCGTTGAGGATGTGTTGAGGCAAGTTCCCGATCATCCTGGGGCACTCCATTATCGGATTCATGCTTATGATTTCCCCGCTTTGGCTGGACGAGCGTTGGATATGTGTGGACTCTACGGAGAAGTCGCTCCCGATAACGCGCATGCTTTGCACATGCCGACCCATATTTACACGCGAGCAGGCTTGTGGGAAAGATCAATTGATTTAAATATTCGCTCTGCAGAGGCCGCTCAGAAACAAGATATCGAAGCCGGTGGAATTGGGAATGATTACCTTCATGCCCTCGATTATACCGTGTATGCCTATCTGCAGCGCGGCCAATATGAAGAGGCTAGAAGCATTCGTGATCAGATCCTTTCTCATCCAGGGCCTTATGCGGCGAAGAACATGAAGGCAGGGGCGTATGCGTTTTCCGCCATTCCGGTGAGATGTGCTCTGGAGTCGCAACGTTGGGAAGAGGCCGCACTGATTGAACCAGGTCAGCCCAAATGGTTCGCATGGGATGAGCGATATGTCTCAGACCAATCATTAGTTTATTTCGCGAGGGCGATTGGATCTGTCCGTAGTGGTAATTTGAATGCGGGGAAGAAAGCAATTGAGCTTCATAAAGAACTAGCCGATCAGATTTCCGTTAAAGCTCCGGCAACTTATTGGGATTCTAGGGCTCGTGCCCATCAACTGGCTTCCCGAGCGTGGCTGGCATTTGCGGAAGGTCGCACTGACGAGGCTTTGACCTTGATGCGAAACTCCGCAGAAGTTGAAGCGGCTACCGAGAAGGAAGGGATTACTCCTGGCGATGTATTGCCGACAGGTGAACTTCTCGGTGATATGCTTATGGAGATGGGGCGTTATGAGGAGGCACTTGCGGCCTATCAAGCGGTCCTGGAGAGCAGTCCGAATCGATTCTATAGTCTTTACGGGACCGGCCGGGCCGCAGAGCAAAAGGGGGATGCCAAGCAGGCAGAGCGTTATTACAGACTACTGCTCAACCTAGCGAAGGACGCGGATGCACGCGAAATACGTTTGGAGCACGCTCGGGCATTTATCCTAGGTCGTGAGAGTTAGACGTTAAGAATACAATTTCTTGTGCAGAACATGAATAATCAACCTGACCTATGAAAACGCTACAGATTACACTATTCATTCTAGCATCGCTCAGCTTTGCGACTCAGGCGTTACGTCACGTGCACCTCTACTTCTATGGCAACGAGGCTTCTGTTCTTGAGCAATATCAAGAGTTCTCAGAGCAAAAGGACCGGATTGAGCAAGACGCCTCAATTGATAGTCTTATTTCGGAATACAAAATAAGTAATGATCGAGTCATTGAGCTGGAGAGCGGATTAGATTGGGAAGGTGTTCGTGAAATTCAAAATGAGAATGAAGAATTGTATTCAAGAATTCAGATGCTGGAGAGCGAAATCGAGCAAAGGGAAGGGCGATCTCGAGATGTGCGTGACATTCTGATTTTTTCATTCGCTGGTTTCGTGTTGATTATCGCTGGGGCTGTATTCTACAGGACAGGTCGAGAATGGAAGGGGATGTCGTTGATTATTCCTGGATTCGTCGAACTTGTTTGGTGGACTAAGCCAGACTTCTTTGGAGGCGGGGCATTTAGAGAGTATGGAACGCTTCTCATCGTTAAAATACTGATCAGCTCACTCGCACTCGTTGTTCTCTATTTCCTCCACAAAAAGAGTGTGAACCAGTCGTTGGGTACTGCTTCGTGATCAACTCGGCATTAGACGAAATGAAAATTAAGACATCTGTATACGATCTTCTGATTGCAGTTTCAGCCCTTGCCTCTTTGCCTGCTATTGGAATCGGCTTAGTCTTCTTTGTGGGGCTTATTCTACTCGGTTGGATTGTGGGTGCTTATTGGGTCTTCCTTCTTGGGTGATTGTCTGCTTACCCTTTACTTTCGCTCAGGTGTCAACCTCGTTCACGAAGTCGATTGAAATCGCCGACGGAACAGTGGTAGCCATCTTTCCTTCTGGTAACCAGCGACATTTTCAAATTACAGATATTCTAGAAGTTCGAAGCAGCCCCCTGTACGGACTTATTCAACGTATACAGATTTTTACTAAAGATGAAAACAAATGCACAGTGTTGACTGATCCACCGAATATTAGAAAACTGAGAGCCTATTTGGTTGAACACAATATCTCCATTTTTTAGATAGTATGTGCGGTTTTTAAGGATTTATTCGATGTCATCCGGATGTTCATTTCGTACCGCTAGAGTGTTTACCAATATTAACCAATTGATACTATGAGAATGATCCGTGTTTTTTCGTTGTGTGTTATTATGCTTTTAGTGCCTGGCCTGGCTTGGTCTACCGTTCCGGATACTGTGGATACTACAGAAATCGAAATTCAACAGTGTTTGCTCTCCATTCAAAAGGCAGCCGAGAATCTTGACGTCGATTCGGTTTTTAGCTTCGTTCTAGAAAATGACAATGGGGCTCTTATTGAGAATGGGCGATTACTCCTTACTCGGGAGGATGCTATTGAGAATACCCGAGGTGGGTTTCGTGGGGTAAAGCATATCAATTATAAATTTGACCAGGAGCATATCACTCTGCTTTCCGATGATCTGGCTCTTGTTGTTTCTGATGGGCTAAGTCATGTAGAGCTTGAGGATGGGCGCGTCTTTAAAACTGCGTTTGCTCAGTCAGTGCTGCTTAAACGCGTTGAGGGTGAGTGGAAGGTGTTACACGCACATCGTTCTATCCCGAATCGACTTTAGATTGGGTTGTGCTTTTTTGCCCACGAAGGACACGAAAGAGTACGAAGATGGTGGATAGGAGTAATGTTGGAATGCTATGTATTCAATAAATTGATGGTTTATGAGAATACAGTTGAATCGGGTCATTGGGGGTAGGTTATTATACGTTGTTATTCGGAGGATAACTTGTACCTTTTTGGTAATCTGATGAAAGCTCTTCTTATTATCGACATGCAGAAAGCGTCCTTCGCAGAGGCGGAACGCTATGATGCGAGTGGGGTCGTTCGGAGAATCAATGATCTGTCTGAGAGAATGCGAGAGGGTGGAGGTCAGGTGATCTTTATCCAGCATGATGGATGTGATGCGGATGGACATAAGGCCCACACGGAGGGGTGGGAGATCTTGGATGAACTTGTTAAGAAGGAAGAAGATCTCCTCGTTCGGAAAACAAGTTGTGATTCATTCTACGAGACCGGGCTTGAGCTTATCTTGAACGATTTGAAGATAAAGGAGCTCATTGTTACGGGATGTGCCACTGACTTTTGCGTGGATACAACGATCCGCACATCCTTGAGCAAGGATTTCTCGGTTACGATTCCTCGAAGGTGTCACACCACGGCGGATCGCCCACACCTTAAGGCAATTGAAGTGATTGAGCATCACGAATGGGTTTGGAAGGATCTGATAGCACCAAATTCTAGAATTAGGGTACTGCCATTTGAAGAGGTCGTTAAAGAATCTGTTCTCGGATCTTGAAGGGCCTACGAAGTAATATGCACGAAGAGATTGGGGTGTTCGGTTGGTTTTATCCACAAGAAGCACTGTAGTCACAAAAAGAAGGCTTATTGTAGGTATTCGATGGGGACGTGTGTCGTGTTTGGGGTGCAACTTGATTTTATCCGCTAATGAATGCTAATGGTTTTGAGCTTAGGTGGTTTTGCGTTGTTATTTGGAGTGGAATTATTAGCTTCGATTGAAAATGAAACGTAACTTCATACTATTTGCATTCTTGCTGACTTCATGTAGCAGCCTCGTATTAATTAACGACGAGGATTTTTCCAAGTCACATAGCTCGAGTAGTGGATACATTATGGCGGGCTATGAAGAGCTAGGAACTCCAGAGGATATTAACAAGGTGACCGCATTATTCTACGTTCGCTCCCTCGATCGCCCAGATCCCCTTATTGGTCCACGCCAAATTGGTGGACCACTAGATGTACTCCTCATTCCTGCCAAACCTGGTAGATATGAGATTTCCGATTGGGTCATTTTTGGAAGAACTCAAAGGTCGGTCTCTTCTGATTCACCCTATAACTTCGAAGTCCAACCAGGAGTGATCACCTACGTCGGAAAAATTCAAGCAAAGGTAGAACGACTAAATAATAAGTTTGGGATGAAGATCATTCCGAGTGTAACAGCGGTCCTAGAGGATCATATAGAGGAAGACTCCAAGCTCCTAAAAGACAGATTCCCAAGTGCAGCCCACCTTGAAATAGTGAACGAGGCACCGATTAGGCATGATTGGACTGGGGTGAAGTCAAAAGCAGAAAACATAGTAAACCCAATCATAGTGCCAAATCAATAGAGAGAGTTTCTAGTAGCGGTTTGCAATAATAAGTCTCAGCACTGAATCCAAACTGTAAGACAACACACTCACGCCTGAATTAGACCTCACCTTAGTCATCAAATGAATGTCGTCACTAGCTATATCGTTCTAATGTTTTTGTCTGCTTCATTGGTTTCGGCTGACCCAAGTAGGCATCTCATCATTCCAGATGGGGTTACTTATATTGTGTGCTCGGATGAGACAAATGAACGAGTCGTTAAGAAGTTGAACTCACTCACTAGGAAGGGGGTTCAGCTTGCGTCTCTCTTCAAAACTGGGAATTCAGAACGGCAGAATCTTTTCGTGGGCGGATTTATGACTCGTCATATTTCACCCGAGCTCGGGGTCGACTCGTTGAATGGATACTCAAAGTTCAATACACAGATCACGCTTAGTCAGTTCCCAAGCGTGGAACACCGAGGAATTCACATCAAAGAAAGAGAGCAGTACATCGGATTCTCAGATTCCTTCTCCAGGGTATACGACTTTTCAGATGAATCTGTGATTCGAAAACCGAGCAGCAAGGAGCTCGCCCTAATTTGGCGATTGATTGGCTGGGGTATCACAGAGCCGATTTACGTTATCGAAAAAGATGAATCAAAAGTCGTTATCGATTTCGATGCGACAGGAAAGAAGATCGAATGGATGGAAGATCTCTCCAATTTTGAATTCACTCTAGATATTGAGGGGCAAGAGATCATGCTTAAAGCTGAAGTCGTCGGAGATCCGGGAAAAGAGTCCGTAGTGTATATCGGAAAAAGAAATGACTCAGTAATCGTGGTGGAATGAGCGATAATCTGAAATTCTATTTTGCTAACTTTGCTGTTGGGCTTTTGGTGTCATTGTGTTGGTGGCATGAGGATAGGGAAAAGGTTGGGTTCCCTTGGCTCGTTCTTTTGGTCCCCGTGTTTTGGATCGTTATCGCTTCTCTTGTTATTTCATTTGTCAGAAACGAATCACTCAGCTTTTTTGAAGCGATCTCTAGGAGCGTTGATGTACGCTATTTCTATCGAGGGTACGGCGTGGTTGAGATGAGAGCCCCTGGAGTACTTGCTATGTTTTCTATAGCGACAATTGCCCTGTTCTTTCGATGGATTTGGAATCTTAAAAATCGAGGAACAAGTCGTTCCGGGTAACGTGAGCAAGTCGGCGTCACTTGAATTCAGAGTTGAGAAGAAGGATGAAGAAAACTAAGTACATTGTATTTATCGTTACATTATTAGTGTGGTTCGCTTCCTGTTTTCACGTTCACGCATCGGAGGCTATTCATTTCGAGTTTCCAAAGTGGGTACGGTCGAAAGGTAAAATTCCTCGTGAAATAGAACGGGAAAAACGCGATGGAGAGGAATACGTAATACTGCTTTCGAGCAACAATTCATACGATCCATACCCAATCTATTCAAATGGAATGAAGGTTACGCTTCTCATTTATCATTCTGACAAGAAAAGAAGAATTCGCTGCGTACTTACATCGGATCCATCTTGTGCTACGTCAGAGGGAGTTTCTCCAGGTTTGAAGTATAGAGACATAAAAGATTTTGCCTCTGGTTCTCCCGAGTATTTTCCCGGTTGGGGATATTATTGGGTGCTGCCAAGCGGCTGGGTTGCGTCTTTTGGCTACATAGAGGGAGGAGGAGATCCGATCACAGATGATGCAATAGTCGGATCACTTATCGTTTACGGCGACTATTCTAGCTTTTCCGACCTAAAACTTTTTAAGTCAACAGAGTCCATCGATACGCGGGAGACAATATGGGCTAAGGAATCGGCTTTGTCGCCTATGCGTTCGACCAAATAGGAAATGAAAGACAAAATTGTTATAGCGAGTGATCACGCGGGATTTGAATATAAGGAGTTGATTAAGGCTTATCTGGAAGAGAAAGGAGTCGCGTTTAAGGACTTGGGGACTGATTCCATTGAGCCTGTTGATTATATTGATTACGTTCGAGCTGCGGGAAGGGCGGTGGCAGGTGATGAAGGCTTGTTGGGGATCATCGTCGGGGGAAGCGGGAACGAGGCGATCGTTGCTAATCGAATCCGAGGGGTACGCTGTGCCGTGGTCTGGAATGACGATACAGCTCGTCTGGCTCGAGAACATGGAGACTGCAACATTATCGCACTCGGGCAACGGATGATGTCGATCGATGAGGCAATTTCTTGTGTGGACGCTTGGCTCTCTGCTGAGTTCAGGGGAGGTCGGCATCAGAGACGTATTGATAGGATTGATGAATAGAGGTTGGGTGTTGGGTTTATTGTGTTTTAACTGTGTAGGTCGTTTAGTTTAGGGAGCGGAGTTCGCTCGCTTGTTCTTTTTTTACTTTGGGTAGGAATTCGAGCATTGGATCGGAAGGCACTTCCACTCGTGGGTGGATTCGATTATCCCGTGGAGTATGGATTGTCTATGAAGCAAATATGCGGGAGGTTCCGATCAGGGAATTGGAGTTAGTGGATGGAGAAGTCAGTTTTGATTGGAGACCTTTTCAAGTATTTACGTTCCTATTGATTTCTAGGTCGTGTTCGTGAGCAATCACTTGGCAGCTTTGTCTTATTGCTGTGGCAAAAAAAAACTCGCCAACGAGAATTCGCGGACGAGTTGATGAAAGTGCTGGGTGCTCAATTACCGATTGTTAGGTAAAATCTCAACTTCGTAGCCATCTGGGTCGGTGATGAAAGCCATGCCGAAGTTTTCTTTTTCCTTCCAATTTTCTGGCCAAACTGCGGCACCGTCGTCTTCGAGTTTTTGGCAGAATGCTTTGATGTCGTCGACGCCGATAGCGGTGTGCATGAGGTCTTCGGGGAATTCGACCTTGAAGTCGGGCGAGTAAGTGAGTTCGAGCATGTGGTCGTTTCCTGGGAGCTCGAGGTGGACGATTTGGTTGCCCTGTGGGCTGGTGTTTGGACCTCTGTGGACTCGGAAGCCACAGTGCTTGCAGTAGAAATCGATGGATTTTTGGAGGTCGGCTACGCGGACGCGAGTATGGAGAAATTTTATCATAGACTCCAAGTTATTGGGATTCCCGCCTCGGAGGCCAGCATGGATCCTGAGAGGCGACGTTTTTTGCCCCTCACAGCAATCGTACATTAGCGTCACCTTAACCAAAGTAGATATATATTTTTAACCACAAGAGGCACAGAAGACACAAAAGGGAGTTTGTTCTTATTCAGGTGTTAGATGTTGGTTGGATTTATGAAACAGGTGAGTGATGTCGAGTTCAGCGAGAAGCCTGCAATTCGAGAAGATCTGAACGAGGCACGGTAGGAAGGACATCCGGACCTCCATGAATTGGGGTTCTGGTTTGGGGTTAGACGCTCTCGATTTTTAGGGTGGGGTCTACTGAGTGGGGGGAGATGGCTTTGCCCGTTTGTTGGTGAGAGGCGAAGATGGCGAGGGCGATGCGGAGGGATTCGATGGCGTTGGTTACTGAGAAGAGGGGTTCTTCTTTGGTTTGGATGCAGTGGATGAGTTCGGCGAGCATGTCGCGCGGGTGGCCGGGGCCCCAGTCGTAGCTCTCTTGTTCGAAGAGTTCTTTGAAACCGGTGTAGAGTTTGCTGGCGTCGGGGAGGTAGACTTTGGCGATGTCGTTGCCGATGAGGATACGGGCGTTCTCGAAAATGAGGTCGAACTGGAAAATGTAGTATTTTTTTCGGTACGCGGAGATGAAGGCGACGGTGCCGCTGTCGAACTGGATGGTGGCGTGGCCGCCTTGATCTTGGATGGGTTCGTTGGGGGTGGGGTCGGTTTCGAGTTTTCCGGATACGGTGAGCGCTTCGCCGCACCAGTAGCGGAGGACGTCGTAGGCGTGGGTGCCGGTGTGGATGAGTTGGTGGGTCATGTGACAGGTTACGGAGTGGAGGCGGCCGTAGGTTTGAGCATCGATGAGGGATTTGATTTTTCGGAAGGGGGCATGGGCACGGCGAGGATAGTCGACGATGGCGGTGGCGTTGTGTTTTTTGAGGAGGGTTTGAATGGCAGTTCCTTCCGCGATGGAGCAGCCGAGGGCTTTTTCGAGCCAGAGTCCTTTGGCTCCTGCTTCGAGGGCGGCTTGGGCCATTTCGAGGCGTTGGGGGGCGTAGGCGCAGATGCTGGCGATGTCGATGGGCTCGGAGGCGAGCAGCTTGTGGTAGTCGGTGTAGAGGTGGCTAGGGGCGATGTTCCAGTCTTGGCCGAAGGTGGTGAGGGCTTCGGGGGTGGTGTCGGCTCCGGCGATGAGATTAACCTCTTGGCTGAGGTCGTAGGAACCGGCGTGGGTGCAGCCTTGGGGACGGAGCGGGTCTTTTTCGAGGGTGGAGGCGATGCGGCCGGTGCCGATGATGCAGGAGGTTAGCATTTTTTAAGGGTGAATTATGAATTAGGTACCGAGCGTAGCGACACTTGAGAAGCGTAGCGACGAAACATTATGAAGGGTGAAAGGGATAGATGGGGTTGATGAAGATGGGTTATGAAGGGTGAAGAGATGTGGGTTGTGTTTGTTTAACCGCGGAGATCGCGGAGGGCGGGGAGAGGGAGTTGGTTTGGTTTTGGATGAGATTGAGATGGGTGCTGGGTGAAAATTTATGAGGGATGATGGAAAGGGAGAGATGGAAGATGAGGATGGTGGATGGAAGATTTATGGGTGAAGGGGGATGGGGGTTGTGGTTTTTTGAAACCGCGAATGGACACTAATAGACGCGAATTTTTAGATTGGTTTGTGTTGGCTTTTTAACCGCGGATAAATGCTCATTTGGGCTGCCCTTCGACGGAGATCAGGATTTGCTAGATTGTTTTTGGTTGGAGATTAAGGGGATGCCGCTAGGGGGCGCTTGATCTGTTGGTGTTCTGGTTGACTCTGGAGGCGGGATTATTGTTATTTCGGGGTTGTGGGCTGATTTGGCCTATTAGGTGCTCTAATTAGACGGATATGGATATTAAGAAGGAAGAGATCTTTAAGCAATTGGTAGACCGTGGCTTGGCTGCTGTCGAAGAGATTCATGCTGAACTGGTTGCAGCATTTTTGTCGTTTTTGGAGAGTCGGGGTGAGTTGAATGCGGTTCGGGCGATTCGGGGTGGATTTTCTTCGTTGGAGGAGGGCAGTTTCGATGCGTCGACGGTTCAGGCAGTGTCGTATTATTTTCAGCTTTTGAATTTGGCGGAGGAGTATGTGGCGAATCGCATGCGCCGCGAGCGGGAGGCTGAGCTTGGGGTTGGAGCGGAGCCGGGTCGTTGGGGTCACTATTTTGAGCAGATCAAGAAGCTTGGGCTTTCTCCGGATGAGGTGAGGGAGGCGATTAAGGGGACGCAGGTGGAGCCGGTATTTACGAAGCATCCTACTGAGGCGAAGCGTTGGTCGGTGTTGCGGATTCACCGTGAGATCGTGGCTTTGCTTCGTACGACTGAGCAGATCAGCACGTCGAGTGAGAAGGAGGCGTTTACGATGGAGATGGGGATGCTGATGGAGCGTCTTTGGTTGAATGGAGAGCTTTTTCAGCGGAAGCCGGGGGTGAGTGATGAGTTGGAGAATTTGATGTATTACTTGTCGGAGATTTTGCCAGCGACGTTGTGCCGTCTTGATCAGAGTTTAGTGGGTGCGTGGCGCGAGTCTTGGCCGGAGGAGATACCGCTCTCTCCGTCTGAAATGCCGCGTCTTCACTTCGGATCTTGGGTGGGGGGCGATCGGGATGGGCACCCTTTGGTGACGTCGGATGTGACGCGATCGACTTTGTTGAAGTTGCGGTTGAGAGCGATTGAGGTCGTTCGTGAGCGTTTGGAGGATTTGGCGCCTAAGTTGGAGTTTGCTCATGAGCAGACGCCGGCTCCGGAGGACATGCTGGAGTCTTTGAAGGAAATGGGGGGCGTCTTGGATGGACGGACTCCTTGGGCGGCTTACGTTTTGGCTGTTTCTGAGAATTTGGATACATTATCGACTGAGCGAAGTTATGAGCTGGTTGATTGTTTGGGAACGTGGCTTGAGGAGGCGGGTGCTCCGTTGATCGCTAAGTTGGCGGTAGTGCCTATTAGCCGCTTGCTGAAGAGTTTGGGACTGCACTTGGCACGTATCGATGTACGCCAGAATAGTGAATACTATGAGAAGGCATTGACGCAGATCTTGGAGGCAGCACAGATCGAGAATGCGAGCAGTTTTCCGGATTGGAGCGAGGAGCAGAAGTTGGATCTTTTGAACGAGGAGCTTAAGAGCCCACGGCCTTTGACGCACGCATCCACTCCTTTGCCTGCGGAAGCGAACGAGGCGAGGAAGACGTTACAGGTATTGGCTCAGGAGATCGAGGATCATGGAAAGGGATCTGTGGGCAGTTTGATTATTAGTATGACGCGTTCGCTGAGTGATTTGCTGACGGTGTATCTGTTGTGCCGCGAGGTGGGATTGGTTCGTCAGGGGGCGCATGGTCTTGAGTGTGCGTTGCCAGTGGTGCCGTTGTTTGAGACTTACGATGATCTCGAGTGTGGGCCGGGGATTACGGATGCGTTTTTGAACCACCCGGTTACGCGTAATAGCTTGCGCTTAGATCAAGGTGTTCGTTTGCCGATGAATGTGATGCTTGGATACAGTGATAGTAACAAGGATACGGGGATTTTGGCGAGTCAATGGGTGTTGCAGCGTGCTCAATTGAGATTGTCCGAGGTGGGGAAAAAACACCTGACGAATGTTTTGTTCTTCCATGGTAGAGGCGGGACAGTCGGGCGTGGTGCTGGGCCCACTCACCGGGTTTTGGAAGCTCAGCCTAAGGGAGCCTTGGATGCAGGCTTGCGGGTTACTGAGCAAGGAGAGGTGATCGGTCAGAAGTACAATACAGCTGAGACGGCGACGACGAATTTGGAAGCGCTTTTGGCGGGGACGTTCG
>CAWVWU010000097.1:0-14201 GCA_963933925.1 uncultured Puniceicoccaceae bacterium | reverse complement strand
GTGTGTCTTTGTTAACTAGTACGCTCATTGTATAAATTTCCTTATTACCTAATGTGTTATTAGTTAGCAGCGACAGTCGCTACGATCTTCTTCGCCGCATCCGGCAAATCGTCGGCAGCAATCAAATCGATTCCGCTTTCGGCGAGTAATTTCTTACCTGCTTCAACGTTTGTACCCTCAAGACGCACAACAAGTGGCTTGTCCAACTTCACGGCGCGAGCCGCGGTGATGATTCCTTCTGCGATCACGTCACATTGCATGATACCACCGAAGATGTTTACCAAGATTCCCTTTACGTTCTCGTCGCTAAGAATGATCTTGAAAGCCGCAGTCACCTGATCGGCTGTCGCTCCACCACCTACATCGAGAAAGTTCGCTGCCGAACCACCGACGTGATTGATGATATCCATAGTCGCCATCGCCAAGCCTGCTCCGTTTACGAGACAAGCGATGTTTCCATCAAGAGCGATGTAGTTTAAATCGAACTTAGACGCTTCGATTTCCTTAGAGTCTTCCTCGTTAAGATCGCGGAAAGCAACAACGTCCTTCTGACGGTACAACGCGTTAGAATCAAATCCAACCTTCGCGTCCAAAGCGCTAACGCCTCCATCCTTAGTGCTGATCATTGGATTAACCTCAATCATGTCCGCATCGGTTTCCCAGAACATCTTATAGAGATTAAAGATCAACTTCGCACAGGCACCCGCTTGTTTTCCTTCGAAACCAAGTTTGAATGCAATCTGACGTGCTTGGTAAGCTTGCAATCCAATCGCAGGATCAACCACTGCCTTGAAAATCTTTTCAGGAGTCTCCTCCGCAACAGTTTCGATATCCACGCCACCTTCAGTAGAAGCAACGACAACAGGAGCCGAAGTCGCACGATCCATAAGAATCGCGAGATAGTACTCCTTCTCGATATCCGCACCCTCGGTGAAGTAAATCGTCTGTACCTTACGGCCAGCAGGACCGGTCTGGATAGTGACCAACGTGTTGTCGATCATTTTGTTAGCGTACTCGAGTGCCTCCTCCTTAGAGAAAGCCAATTTAACACCGCCTTGGAAACCATCTGTGAAGGTTCCCTTTCCGCGACCACCTGCGTGGATCTGTGATTTTACAACCACAAGACCTTCTGGAAGGCTGTCTATGCACGCTTCAAACTCGTCTTTTGAGCTTGTTGCAACGCCTTTGGGGCACGGAATGCCGTATTGTTCGAACAGTTGTTTTGCCTGATATTCGTGAATATTCATGGATTAGTAGGAGTTATTGGAAACAAATGAGTGCTTTTTCAAAAAAGGCAAAGCTTGGAATGAGCCTACAGCGTTAATAATAGCACTTTTAAGGCAGATTAATAGCACAACGGTCGCTGCAAACGCATACATCAGCTTGCGAATCAATTTATAAGTCCTAACCGAAACTGAGATTCGACAACAACTGCTTGCTGAGAAAACTCGTCTGCATTGTAGACAACTCAGACGCACCCTTCTTCGCCAAACGGAGCAATTCCGCCAACTCTTCTTCCGAAAAGGTAGACTCCTCACCGGTACCTTGAATCTCCACGTACTGACCCTGACCTGTCATCACGACATTAAAATCCACACTCGCATCCTTGTCCTCGAGGTAAGGCAAATCCAAGACGGGCTTCCCATCAAAAATCCCCACACTCACCGCCGCAATAGAATCGGAAAACGGGTTTTCCCGGAGCTTCTTGTCATCGATCAACTTTTGAACCGCCAAACGAGCTGCCAAATACGCACCCGTAATCGATGCCGTACGCGTACCTCCATCGGCCTGCAACACATCGCAATCCACCCAAAGCGTATGCCCGGGGAGTTTTTTCAAATCTATAATCGCTCGCAATGAACGCCCAATCAAACGTTGGATCTCAACCGAACGCCCATCCAACTTACCACGAGACGAGTCCCGCTGCTTACGATCATGCGTACTATACGGAAGCATCGAATACTCGGCCGTCAGCCAGCCGCCCTCAACCTTCTGTGCCCGCATCCAACCGGGAACGCGCTTCTCCAAAGTAGCACCACAGATCACCTTGGTATTCCCATAACTCACGAGCACGCTACCTGTCGCGTTAGGAGCAAAATTCGCTTCAAATGAAATCGGGCGCAACGCATCGCAGGCGCGGCCATCGGGTCTTGCAAAAGTAGACATAGTCCAGCGATCACACAGACTCTGGAACTCTCACGCAAGGGCATTGTCCCCGCCAAGGAGCTCTATTTCGGGAATTTCTTATTCTTGCATCCACCAATCCTCCCCCCTACTTACACCTACATGTTTATCCGACCTATTCTCTCTGTCATAACAATGGCTCTCTTCCTCGCCACAAACGGACAAGCCGAACTTAAATGGCATCAACAGCAAATTGAAAGAGACGCGACTTTCGAGGATTCAAAAATCATCGTGGATTTCGAATTCACCAACCAAGGATCAGCACCCGTTACGATTACCGATACCAAAACGTCCTGCGGCTGCACAGTCACTAAGCTCGACAAAAAAACCTACCAACCAGGTGAGAGCGGGGCAGTGAGTGCAACTTTCGACGTCGGCCAGCGAGTCGGTAAACAAGTCAAACACATCACTGTCAGTTCCGATGAACGAGAAAACGTCGAAGGCTACGACCTCATCCTCACCGTCAACATCCCAAAAGCCATCACTCTTCAGCCTCGTGTAGTCACGTGGAAAACCGGAGCCGAAGCCACTTCCAAAAACATAAAAGTCACCCTCCACAAAGATTTTCCTCTTACAATCGAATCCGTCATCCCCCAAAACGACGACGCCAATGATTTCAACTTCGAGATCCTAGAAGTCCTAAACCAGAAATCCTACACCGTCGTCGTCACTCCCAAATCAACGAACGCACGAAGCCGAGGACGCCTCCTCCTCCAAAGCTCAGAAGACGGAAACAACACCCTCTCTCGCCACCTCATCTACGCCTTCATCCGCTAAGACCTCTTCCCGTAGGGCGCGGGCTTTACGCCCGGCCCACCCCTCAAACCCAACAATAGGTTCATCGTCGTTTACCGGGGACACATCTGAATACTTAAATTTCAGTTGAAATCAAATTTGCAGAACAAGGGGCTATGCAGGTCTCTATTAATTCCAGAAGCGATCACTGAATAAGCAGCAAGATACCGCTTCTAGTCGAGAGACTAGGTTCAACTTTCCAAGAAAGAATCCAAGTCCAATTAATGCTCCAACAGACAGTGCATTCGCATTAATTAGCATTCATTCGCGGATTAAAAAAAGTCCCGAGAAACGACGATACCAAAAAAAAGGCTGCCCTCGCCAAAGCAAGGACAGCTTGAAATTCAAATGAGCCTACTAGTACTCAAAATCGTTCGCTAATTATAGCAAACGACCTGGCTTAATCTTCGCTCCCTCAGGGAACTTCTTCGTCCACTTCGCCACATCGCGCTTGAACTGATCCACTTGCTTCGGGGCCGCTCCGATAAAACGCTTCGACTGAGAAAGGATTCCATTCAAAGCCTTCAAGTCTAACGGGATTCGATCATCCTTAGCCAACGTTCCAACCATATCAGCTTCTTGAGCACGGCCAATACGGATAAATTTACCTGCCTCTAACGCCGCTTCCTTAATCGCCTCGTGAGCAATCTCACGTCCTGCACCCGCCTTAACAGCTTCCATCAAAATAGAAGTCGTCGCCAAGAAAGGAAGCTGTACTGCATTCTCAACAGCGACCGCCTCTTCGAAAACACCCATATTTCCGATAACAGTCAGATAAGTTTCCAACAACCCATCGATCGCAAAAAACGAATCAGGCAACATAACGCGACGTACAACCGAACAAGACACATCGCCCTCATTCCACTGACCACCGGTCAAACCTGAAGCCATTGCGGCATATCCCTTCAACAAAGTGCAAAAACCATGGATACGCTCACTACTACGACAATTCACCTTATGCGGCATTGCAGATGAACCAACCTGCCCTTTAACAAAACCTTCTGTCATCAAGCCTTGACCAGCCATCAAACGAATCGTTGTCGTCATATTCGCCGCAGCCGATGCCAATTGCTCCAATGCAGTAACAGTATCAAGATCCAAACTACGTGGATAAACCTGTCCTACATTCTTTAAAGTCTGCTTAAATCCGAGATGCTCAACGATCTTCGTCTCAAGCTCCAAAACCTTGCTCGCGTCCCCTTCGAAAAGAGTCTGCTGGTCCAACTGTGTTCCCACAGCCCCCTTCAATCCACGTGCCGGATAACGCTCGATCAACTCATGCAAACGATCGATCCCCACGAGAAGCTCCTGTCCGGCCATCGCCAAACGCTTACCCATAGTAGTCGCCTGAGCAGGAACATTGTGAGTACGGCCCGTGATCATCAAAGTACGGTACTCCGTGGCACGCTCAGAAAGCTTCTTCAAACAAGCCACCGTTTTGAGACGGATCAACTCAAGACCACGCAAGACCTGCAACTGCTCTACGTTCTCAGTCAAGTCACGACTGGTCATCCCCACGTGGATGTACTCGTAGCCTGCCAACGCAGAAAACTCGTCAATACGCGCCTTCACATCGTGCAAACAAACGCGCTCACGTGTGTCGATCGACTCCAAATCAATCGTCTTCTTTACCTTCTCGTAGGCCTTGATCGCCTTCGCAGGAATATTCAGGCCTAGCGCACGCTGGGCTTTCATCACGGCGATCCAATAATCGCGCTCGATGAGAATACGGCCCTCGGCGGACCAGATAGATTTCATTGCGGCTGATGCGTAGCGATCGGCCAGAACGTTTGAGATTACTTGCTTTGTACGTGACATATGGCGAACCGCAGACAATTAGGAAACCT
Source organism: uncultured Puniceicoccaceae bacterium (assembly GCA_963933925.1). Classification (GTDB taxonomy): domain Bacteria; phylum Verrucomicrobiota; class Verrucomicrobiia; order Opitutales; family Opitutaceae; genus JAKYXN01. Next base: position 9,375 of record CAWVWU010000097.1, on the reverse strand, counting down.
CTTGCCTATGAAAAGCCTTAATTTGCTTGGCTCATCCAGATCATCCCTTTCTCTTCATCCCATAATGAACACCGACGCGGCCCAAACCACCGACTCCACAGAAAAGCAAATAGTAATCGAGCTCTCCACCATGCGCTCCGGATCCACTCTGCTCAAAGCACTCCTCGGCTCCCTCGACGACACCTCGAGCCTACCGGAAATCGATTTCCAAAAATTCCAAAGTCCCGATGCCCGCCAAGAGATTGAAGTCCTTTCCGACAAGCCAATCGTCATCCTGAAGCGCCCGGCATGGTTCAACGAAGGCAAACGCTACCCGAAGCTTCCCAACGCCAACAAACTCAAGCAAGTCATCCTCACCCGCGACGTGGCCACCAACGTTATCTCCTTACGCAAGATGGTCTTCCGCAAAATCGAGCCCTTCATCCCCCAGTGGCTGGACATCCTTTTCGCCAACCTCTACTGGGCACCCGTCTACAAAAGCCTCCTCACAAAATTCCCAAAGTCCGACTCGTCCAACTTTTGGCTCCGCTACGAAGATCTCGTAGAAAATCCAATCTACTGGACCGAAAAACTATTCACTTTCATCGGAGCCCAGGAAACCGCCGGAATCGATAGCTACCGCAAGCCCGAATATAAATGGCAATGGGGAACCGACGACGGAGGCGACAAAATCAAGTCCCTAAAAGTCCAACCCAACCCTCTCCCAGTGGAGCGAATCAAAAAAATTCACCAAAGCCTAAAAAACTCCCCTCTCGTCCACGAAACAAGAAAAGCTCTGGGATATATCTGAAAGATGCAGTGATTGACCTTCCGGAATCACTCCAAACTCAACAGGGCATCCGCAAAACGAGCCCCAAGCAATCGCTGCCCCGCCGAATCAAAGTGGGTTCCATCGCTCGTCAATAACCCTTCCGAAGACGCAACAGCAGTATTCGGAACCGCATCCGGCAATTGAAGAATCACGTCATTAATAACACGTGCTACCTTTCCATCTCGATCATCCTGTTCGACCAAGCCCGCAACAAAGGGAAGTTCCGGATCACCGAGATCCGCACGCAGATCACTGATTAGAACCGTCAGTTTCTCGAGATAAGAGTCAGACCGCTTCCCATCGCTCTCGCCCTGATGCCAAAGGATTCCAGTTAGGCGACCATCACTCTGGGCCGCCCTCGCACGACAAATGGCTTCGTCATAATACTGAGTTCCCTTCGCCCATTCTTGAATACTCGTCCCCCCGCGGGCATTAACAACTAAGCCGATCGACACATCCGGCCTGAGCTCACGCATTCGCTTTGCAAAGCCATACCCTGGCCCTAACCGTTGCATAGAGATTTTTTTCCTAATCGTAGAAAAGCGATTCAAGGGATTCGTCGCCTCTTCCCATTCTCCGCCAGCGTTAAACAATTCGCACCCTTCGATCACCGCCTCGTCCCCAGTCTCGACCTCTGCCCGGCCCGCCATATTCGACTGCCCGATCAAAAGGTACACCTCTCGCCTTTCTAAACCACCCACACGAAAAGATTCATCAGTATCCACAGAGTAACCACTTTTAGAAACATCATCTCGTTCTTCAGCTCTCCCTAAGGCACCATCGCTCTCCCCCGCCCTTTCGGGCCGAACGAAGCATCCCGACACGGATAAACTCAGCACAAACAGAATAACTGGAACAACAATCTTAATCAAACGATTCATAACATCAGAACTTTAGCTCAAAAACTCTCGCGTCTCTCCTCCTTTTGGTCAACTCAATCACTACGTTCAGCGATTGTATAGCTAGAACGCGAGATATCTACGTACTCCCCTATTATCTCTACCGTACCAAAAAAGACGAAGACGATGAAGCTTAATAACTGGATCACTATAATCGCATTGCTTGTCCTACTAGCCGCTCCCTTCATTAGCCTCTCGCAAGCTAAAGAGAAAACGACTCCAAACATCATCTTCATCATGGCTGATGATTTAGGATGGGGAGACGTGGGCTTTAATCGTAACGAAATAATAAAGACGCCAAATCTAGATAAGATGGCAGACTCAGGCATCCGCTTCGATCGCTTCTACGCGGCCTCATCCATCTGCTCCCCAACCCGAGCCAGCACCCTCACTGGGAGACACCCATGGCGACAAGGTATCCTAGCTGCTCACACAAGCGGTCTACGAACCGGAGAAATAACAATCGCCGAGGCAGCGAAGAAACAAAACTACGTCACGGGGATATTTGGTAAATGGCATTTGGGCTGGGTTAAGCCAGACGAAGACGGAAGCCGCGGACACTATTCTCCACCATGGCATCACGGATTCGACCAATCATTCGTCACCACAAGTGCCGTACCAACCTGGAATCCCGCCAAAGTCCCAGATGGTTGGACCAAATGGGGAGCCACAGAAGGAGGCATCTGGAAAGACTATCCGTACGTCCAAAATGGGACGACAATCAAAGACAATATGGAAGGCGATGACAGCCGCATCATCATGGACCGAGCCCTTCCCTTCATTGAAACGGCTGCCAAAAAGAAACTCCCTTTCCTCGCATGCATATGGTTTCACACCCCACACGAACCTGTTGTTGCGGGTCCAGAATACCGCGCCATGTATTCCGAACACTCTGAAGAAGCTCAACACTACTACGGATCTATCACCGCAATGGACGATCAAATCGGCCGACTCCAGAAAACTCTCAAAGACCTCAAGATTGACGAGAACACCCTCATCATCTTCACCAGCGACAACGGCCCATCCAGAGGAGTCACCGAGAAATCAATCGCATCCGCCGGGCCCTTCCGCGGCAGCAAACACACCATCTACGAAGGCGGTATTCGCGTCCCAACCTTCATGTACTGGCCAAGCAAAATTGAAGGCAAACAATCCACCGACGCCCTAACCGGAACAGTAGATCTCTTCCCAACCATATCCGAACTCATAGGATACTCGCTGAAGAAGAAAGATGAGCGCCCCATCGATGGCGTGAGCCTCATTCCTCTCATTCGAGGGAATGAATTAGAAACCGACCGAACTCTATTCTTCGGATACCAAAGACTCTACAAAGGAGTCAAAACCATGGCCCTCATGGATGAACGCTATAAGATCATCCGCAGACCAACCCCAGAAGGAAAATCCCCCTTCTCCAAAATGCCAAAATACGACCATTCAAAACTCTGGGAAAACGACAACCTCTACGCACTCTACGATCTCCAAGAAGACCCAGGAGAAACCACCGACCTTAAAACAACGATGCCAGAGCGTTTCAACGAAATGCTCGAAAAACTAAAAGCCGCCGACCTCGAATGCCTCCTCAGCCGAGAAGGAGCCGACTACAACTACTAAGAACCTCCCATAAAAACAAAAATCAGAAATCCTCACCACAGTGCCCAATCAACCATTGGGCACTTTCCATTTAACCTCAAAGGGTCTTCAACAATCTCCAATACCTTCTCGCACAAAAATAGAAACCACAACCCTACCGAGCAGCGCGACACCTCAACGCAACGAAGTAAGAATAACATCATATTTGCGTTAATTCGCGTCCATTGCTTCGCCATCTCCACTTCGTTCCGTCACCGTTTCAAAAATCGAAACTTGATTGAAAAATTTGCATTCATTCGCATTTATTCGCGGTAAAGAAAACACACAACCGCATACCTAATCCCTCCCCCAAACTCCTACCATGATTCGATCAACTCTCCCTAACCTCCTAATATCTGCCGCAGCCCTTCTTTGCTCACTCTCCCCAGTCACCATCCAAGCACAACCAACCACGCAGCCCAACATCCTTTGGCTCACGAGCGAAGACAACAACGTCGACTGGATCGGCTGCTACGGAAGCCCACACGCGGATACACCCAATATCGACCAGCTCGCCAAAGATGGGTTTCAGTACATGAACGCCTACGCAAACGCCCCCGTCTGTGCCCCTTCGCGTTCAACATGGATCACAGGTATCAACGCGATCTCAATGGGCACCCACCACATGCGGAGCCGTAACCACATTCCCCACGAACAAATCAACTACTACCCCGACCTCCTAAAAGCCAATGGCTACTACACCGGAAACAGCACCAAGACCGATTACAACATCGGCGGAAGAGACGACAAAGAATGCTGGGATAATCCCGAAAAAGTGAATTGGGACGAACTCCCCACAAAACAACCCTTCTTCCAAGTAATCAACTTCAGCGAATCTCACGAAAGCAGAGCCCAAGGCAACGTAGAAAATACCCTCCACAATCCCAAGGATACAAAACTACGTGCCTACCACCCCGACCTCCCAGACGTTCGAAAAAACTACGCAAAATACCATGACGCAGTAAAACGAATGGATACAGATATCGGAGCCGCTCTCCAAAAGCTAGACGAGCTGGGACTATCAGAAAACACCATCGTCATCTACAACTCAGATCACGGGGGAGTCCTCCCTCTCAGCAAACGCTTCCTTTTCAAAAACGGCCTACATTGCCCGCTTATCGTCCGCATCCCTCAAAAGTACAAGAAGCTATGGCCCGCGGATAAACCGGGGACGCAAATAGATCGCCTCACGAGCTTCATCGACATGCCAAAAACCTGGTTAAGCATCACCCACACTCCCATCCCCGAAACAATGCAAGGCGTCACCTTCCTCGGTCCGGACACAGAACCCGAAGCCCAATTCCACTTCGCTTTTCGCGGACGTATGGATGAACGCATCGACAACGCCCGAGCCGTCTGCAACGACCGCTTCCTCTACATCCGTAACTACATGCCTTACACACCCTGGATGCAGCAGCTCGAATACCTTTGGAGGATGAAAGCCACATCCGCTTGGGATAACCACGTGAAATCAGGAAACGCCTCAGAACTCGAAGCTCGCTACTTCGCCCCCAAAGGATCGACCGAAGAACTCTACGACATGCACGCCGACCCCGACAACATCAACAACCTCGCAAGCGATCCCCAACACACCCAAACCATCAGCAGCATGCGGGACGCCCTGCGAAACTGGCAGCTAAAGATCCACGACTCCGGACTCCTCCCCGAATCGGAAATGCTCAAACGTGCCGAAGAAAACAATACCACAATCTACGAAATGGTTCGCAACCCAAGGCTCTACAACCTACCCGCCCTCCTCGATGCCGCCGACCTCGCCCTAGAGCAGAATCCAAAAAACCTCCCCGCCCTTTTAGCACTATTAGAAAACAGTCCAGACAGCGGAGAACGCTACTGGGCGATCGTCGGCTGCTTCCTCCTCAACCACCAACAGGCAGGCCTCCTCGCAATCAACGACGCCTCCCATGAAGTACGGGCCATGGCAGCCTGGCTCCTCATTCGAACTAACGAAAAAAGCACAGGCCTAAGCACACTCAAAGCCCTCTTAGAAAGCCAATCCTACGCTACCCTCACAATCCTCAACATGATCGACTGGATCGGCAACGACGCCCAAGCCCTCATCCCCACCGTACGCTCCATGAGCTACACCGCCTACGAAGAAAGAATGCAAACCCAACTCCTAGAATCCAACGAAGCACCAACACACTAGCAGATAAAAGCATACTCCAGTAAAACGCCTCTACACCATTCCAAAACACTAACATAATCTGTGTTCATCTGAGCAATCTGTGGACAAAAGACCAGAACCCATCACTCCGCCGCAAACGTCATTTCATAATTGATACGACCCAAGCTCCCCGCTTCACCCTCATCCGAATTTGAAAACCATCTAAAGTTAACCTGAGGGGTCCCATCATTCCGATCGACTTCGAATAAAAGGTAGCCACCCGCACCGCCTCCAAAATAAATATGCTCGTCCTGTCGACCAGGGCTTCCGCCTATCTTCGCGTGCTCATTGTTAATCGGACCACAGCCCATCTCCATCAAACCCGTCTCCGCATCCTTCGACGCGTATTGCCAGTGCCGGTCTCCACAGACCACGAAAAGATTATCTACTTCCGACAAGAAACGACGAATCTCATCACCTTCGCTCTTAAATACATCATTCGACAAGTTATCTTTCTTACCTGGTTTATCGGGCCCGACAATAGGCGAAGGACTTATCACCAACTTAAACGTCGCATCAGACTCCAATACAGTCCGCTTCAACCAAACTTTCTGCTCAACCCCCAACATCGTTTTCTCAGGCCCATCCGGAGCCCTATTCGGACTTCGATAGTCGCGACCCTCAAGAAGCCAAATTTGAACATCCTGTCCCCATCGAATCGTTCGATACGGTAGAGCCCCCTGCGGGGTCTGCTCCTTAAAAATCTTCAAACCCTCCTCAAAGGTCAAATCCCCATAAGTCTGCCCGGGATAACAATCGTCCTTCAACACGTCATGGTCATCCTTCATAAAATAGGACCCCAGGTGAGAATGAAACTCCTTATTCCACTGATATGAGAACATCCTATTCCAACGCTCACGTGCCATCGCCATATTCTTAGACAAGGGATGAATCCCATCGTAGTCCTTGTCATAGTACACCACATCTCCCGCATGCACAAAAAAGTCAGGATCTGCCTTCAAAATATCAGCATAAGTCCGATGCCCCTTCACGGAATCATCCACAGTTCCTAGACCCTGACAAGTCACGACAACCCCTTTCACCGCCCGCACCTCACTTGCCTCAAATGCGGTTCGAAATCCACCCATCACGGTATCCGTAATCACTCCACTTTCATCCAAGGCATTCACCTGAACCTCATACTCACGCCCCGCCTCCAGCCCATCAACCAAAACCTGAGCCGCAAAATCTTTCCTCTCAGAAACAACGACCGAATTCAAACGAACCCATTCAGCTCCCGTAACGTGCTCTCGGTACAACACCGATACTGAACCATCCCCTCCCGGGGCCGGCTTCACCAATGCCCCAGAATCCCCCGACTCTACCGTTGTCAATCGAGCCCAAACCAGAGCTCGGTCCTGATAGACTTCGCCAATCTTTATGCCATTCCCCAAAAAGGGAGCGCCTAAAGCGGATTCAACAAGTAATAAAATGACTGCCAATCGCACCAATAATTTAATCATATCTATAAAATTCAAATCTAACAGGATGCAAAAGGCTGAAGAGTTGGTTTTGATAGTTCACTTCAGAAACGAAGTAATTCTAAGATCCTCTTCTTTTGTGCCTCTTGTGCTTTATGCGGTTAAATCCAATTGCTAAATTTAGAATAAGGCAACCCTCGCCTCTCACATCGCAACGTGTCACTCTAATCGCCAATTAACCCACCTTTCGCAAAATCATCTACTATCCTACTCCTTGGTCCTAGAAACATAATCGAACAATACCCATGTCGAAAAAAACACTAACCTACGCCGCAGTATTTCTTACCTGCCTCTACTGCCATTCAGCACAGGCCGAGCCCTCAAAACCAAACGTCCTCTTTATAATGGTCGACGATCTCAACGACTGGGTCGGAGCTCTCGAGGGTAACACTCAAGCCGTTACGCCCCGCATGGACAAACTCTTCGAACGGGGAACCTATTTTTCCAACGCCCATTGCTCCGCCCCCGTCTGCAATACCTCTCGTCATTCGCTCATGACGAGCCTCCTCCCCGCCAACACGGGCTGGTACGGCACCACCGGACTTAAGAACATTGCCGCCTCCTACGAAGAGGTACTGGCAGGGCGCGTCCCAATGCCCACTCACTTCAAAAACAATGGATACACAACCCTCGCCGCAGGTAAGATATTCCACAAAGGCGTCCAGGATTTCGACTATCCCTACTGGGACATCACGCGCCCAAAAAACTACGGCTTCGCCAAAGACGCTTACAACAAAAGCCATTTCGCGCCCTATCCCAAAGACGGAGGAGCCATCACCCTCAAGCACGGCGGCAAGGTAAAAGGCAACTCCCTCTCATGGGGAGCTCTCGAAAAATCCGAAATTCCCCAAAACGGAATGCCAGACGAGCAGATCGCCAATTGGGCCGTATCCCAAATTCAAGACGGCTTCGATAAACCTTTCTTTATGGCGATCGGGTTTCTACGCCCCCACCTACCCTACACTGCTCCAAAACGCTATTTCGATCGCTTTCCACTAGATTCAATCGAAGTCCCCGATGTCCCGGCAGACGAATTCGCCGACATCCCTCTCTTCGGAAAAGCCATGGCATACGGCACCCTCCCCGAAGGCGACCACAAGGAAGTTCTAGACACCAGCCCGACCTACTGGAAAGAACTCATCCGCTCCTACCTCGCCTGCACAAACTTCGTAGACGAACAAGTCGGCAAGGTACTCGATGCCCTCAACCAAAGTCCCTACGCCGAAAATACCATCATTGTTCTGATGTCCGACCACGGTCAGCACCTCGGAGAAAAACGACACTGGCGCAAACAAACCCTCTGGGAAGAGTCTACCCGAGTCCCTCTATTCATCTCGTACCCCGGAGCGAAGAACACGAATTCCTCAAATCAAAGCGCGGTAAGCCTCATCGACATCTACCCAACTCTAGCGGAACTCTGCAACCTTCCCGGACAAAAGCTCGACGGCATCAACATAAAACCACTCATCGACGACCCGACGGCTGAACGTGGCCGCCCGGTACTCACAACCCGCTACTACAAAAACCACTCCATCCGTAGTGACCACTGGCGCTACATCCGCTACCGTGACGGAAGCGAAGAACTCTACGATCATCGAAACGATCCAGAAGAACATCACAACCTCGCAACAAATTCAGAACGCCAACCTGTCATCGAAAAGCTCCGCCAATTCCTTCCAAAAACCGACACCCTTCCTCCTAACAAAAAGGAGTTCCCTCAGGATTTCTACGACACGCGAATCGAATCCTTCAAAGCCGACGGCATCCCCGCTTGGCTTCAGTAATTAATTACTACACACGAAACTGATCCAAACAACGGATCACGCACACTCTTAACTCGGCACATCAATCGACTCGTTTTCAACCGCGAGATAATGACAACCTTTGCTCTCGGGATTCAAACTAGCCGCATAAACAACCAGCAACGCCGCCTCAACCGCATTACGCAAATCAACCAAAGGTCGTGTCAAACGGTTGCCCGCATAAAATATAGAAATTTCTTCCTGAAGCTGCATCAATATTTTTCGAGCACGCTGCAAACGACGGGGTGAACGAATCAAACCCACGTAATTCCACATCGTACTTTTAATCAGCTTCATATCCTGCTGGATCAAAACCGCATCCGATGTCTCTTCTGGACTAACCCAAGAATACACATCTGGAAGATGAAACGTTCCCGTCTCCAATTCTTTAGCATCGGCCTCCGCCGTCAGCTTAGCACTCACCAAACATTCCAATAGCGACGTACTCGCCAACCGATTCGCTCCATGCAAGCCCGTACAGGCCGCCTCGCCAATCGCATTCAAATGCTTAACCGAACTGCGCCCGGCCAAATCCGTATGCACACCTCCGCAAGTATAGTGAGCCGCA
>CAWVWU010000096.1:0-14253 GCA_963933925.1 uncultured Puniceicoccaceae bacterium | reverse complement strand
ACAAGGATCGCTCCAGACTCGAAAACAAGACCTTGTTCAGGGACGATGACATCGGCGATTTCGTCGAGGTATCTATTTAGTGTGTCACGCCGCACTTTCTCTTCATCGTCATAGAATCCCACTGCGAATTGAATACGTACGGATCGATCGCGGGCGAATTCAGAAAAATCGCCGATTTCAATTCCTTCGATCGTTGCTCCCGAAACAGTCATTTGGGGTGTTGTTTCAGTCGCGGCTGCAATCTTCGCCTTGAGTTGCGCTTGGGATAAGGTGTTGGTTGATCGCCATCCACTATCGGACGATGTATCCACAGAGAATGGGCTGAGTACAAACACGTCTTCATCGCTGTCGCTTGGGGCGGCGGCGATTGGAAGTGATAGTGTCGGTAGGATGATTGCCAGAACGAGGGCAGTGGTGGATGTTAGTCGCGAATTCATAATTATGTTTGATTTGAGGTTAATTTGTAACTGCGACTAGATTACAAAATCCTCAGGTAAATGTCGTCATAGCGATGTAAAGGTATGTAAATTGTTTTGCATGTATTGTCATAGATTCCCCATCTTTGTTTCGTCCTTTGAGGGGCTGTTTCAGTTTAAGGATGAGTTAAAAAGCGCTTATCTTCAGTTAGGTGTGAAGAAGTCTTTGTCTTTGAAACGATGCCGCGCTTCTAATTCGAATCCTTTGTTGCTTTAGGGAACACCTCCCCTCTAGATATCTAGTGATTATGGCCGTCGAACTTACAAAAGAAGAAATCAAAGATATCATCCCCTCCGTTCTACAGTACTTTAGTGACGAAATGGATATGGAGCTCAGCGACTTGAAGGCTCGCCTCTTACTGGACTTTTTCGTGTCGGAAATCGGGGCCTACGGATATAATCAGGGTGTAAATGACTCCCAGAGATTTATGCAACGACAGCTCGATGATTTAAAGGGGACCTGTCATGAATATCCTGCTGATTATTGGGAAAAAAGGACTCGGAAGAAATGAGGAATTAGGTGAGGACGACAAGGCTGGTGATTGATTTCATTGCGTTCGAAGTGAACGCGGCACTGATGAAAGCTCTTCAGAGAATATTTTTTCGGTTATTTTCCAAAAGTTGCCTTGTTTGCGAGCGATCACAAATAAAGGCATTCTGAGCTGTGATTGAATTTTTATGATGTCGCCAACCGATTTTATGCTGAGGCTAAATTCAGGTTTTCGTAAATGAGACCTCAGGAAGTTTATATCAAATTTCTTAAGACTAGTTTGATTATTGAGGTAGTGCATCTCGGATAGGTAGCGGGCGTCATAATCGTAATACTTCACTTGGAGGTAGGGATTTCCGTTTTTATCGCTGCGCTCAAGCATTTCGATCGAATCCGGCGTGAGCACATGGGCGTTTTTAGAGAGCTTAGCCTGTTTCAGTTTCACATCGGGATCAATCAGGACATAGCCACAACTGTGACAGTCACGAGCGGTGATATCATTTTGGGCTGAGCACTGATCGCAGACTTTGAAGCGAAATCGGTATCCGCAGGGCTTAACCTCGAATGTATTCGGATTCTGCGTGCCGCCACGACACTTCCGGCCGAAGTGCTCAACGAGATAGCCGTCATCGTCGACTACACCCCAAAAGTCATTCACAAAACCGCATTCGGGACAAGGGACCTCAACTGCGACCGATTCTGAGACCGTTTTCTTATCGCCGATCTCTGGGCTGTAGATATTGTGGCCCATGCCGGTGTAATCTAAAACAAGACAATCTTTCTTTCCGGTATCCAAGCGCAGGCCACGGCCTACGATTTGCTGGTACAAGCTAATCGATTCTGTGGGGCGCAGGATTGCAATGACATCGACATGCACCGCATCGAAGCCAGTTGTTAGAACGGAGACATTAACCAAGTATTTGAATTCTCTGTTTTTGAAGGCTTCAATGATTTGATCACGCTCACTGTGCTCTGTATCGCCTAAAACAAGGCGTGCGTGGCCAGTAGGGAGGCTTTCCATCACTTCTTGGGCGTGTTTGACCGTAGAGCTGAAAATCATCACGCCCTGCCTCTGGTAGCTCTCTGTGATGTCTACAATGTTTTTGATGATTAGGGGCGTCAGTCGTCGTTGTTGTTTTAAGACTTCTTCGAGTTGAGCCATCGTATATGATTTACCGCCCTCAGTCAGTTCGGAGAAATCATAGGACGTCACAGGAATATCTACCTTTACGGGGGGCGTAAGGTATTTGTTTTTTATCATGTACTCGAGTGGGAGTTCGTAGACACACTGTTTGAAGAAGCGAAGTTCCTGAGTCTTCACCTCCCCACGGTGAGAGAAATTATAAATCCAGCCGAGTCCTAAGCGGTAGGGGGTCGCTGTGAGACCCAAAATGCAAATACCTTGATTGTTCAGTTTCAGCCGTTTGATGACCTGGGCGTACTGACTGTCTGATTCAAGGCCGACGCGGTGACATTCATCGATCACCAAGAGGGTAAAATCACTAAAAAAACTGTCCTTCGCATTCGCGACTGACTGGATACTGCCGAAGATCACCTTCTGCGTGCTATCCTTTTGGTTCAGACCCGCTGAATAGATACCCGCTTCCAGTCCATAGCTTTCATACTTCAAATGGTTTTGTTCTACCAGCTCCTTGACGTGTGCTAATACCAAGACTCGTCCCTTGGCTATTTTTGCCAACTCAGCGATCACCAAACTTTTGCCCGCACCCGTAGGCAAAACGATGACCGAAGGGGTCCGTTTCCTCCTAAAGAAATTGAGAGTGCTATCAACAGCTTCCTGTTGGTATGGTCGGAGTTTGTACATCAGAGGCGCAAGCTAGCTCAAGGTTTGTAGGATGTATAGGAAATTTGGTCGTTCTTATAGGGGGATGTGTTGTGTGACGACTTCGTCGATCGCAGATGTGGAAAAGGGCCGAACTGGAGTGTCTTCGCTTCGTACGAGTGTCGTTCTCGCATGGGGGATCCTCGGTACGGGGTTCCCGGGAGGCAGTTAATTCTCACATTCCCTCTTTGAGGTGACTCCTCCCGCACGTTTGGTTTGTGTCTATTGGTAGCGTCCATCGCCCCGATGGACATGTATTGATGGGAGTGTGGCCATCGAGGACCCGACTATGCCCCCGCAAGCGGGGCTACGACGGGCACGCAATTGTGCCGCTACCATTGGGTTTTCGAAGTGTTTTATTGATGTCGTTGAGTGGTATCGTGAAAGCGAGTTTCGCCTTGCCGATGAGGTTGAATTGGGTAGTTTGCTGTTTAATATCTAACCCTATACCCTTATGAAAATACTACGTAATACGCTTGTGGCTCTTGTGGCCACTTATCTTCTCGCTGCAGCTGCATTTGCATCTGATATTAGCGGTAGTTGGAAATGGACCACAGAGGGTCGAAACGGATCTCGTGAGTCTTCGGCTGAGTTTTTGCTGACTGATGGTGTTCTCACTGGAAGTATTGCTGGGAGGGATGGTGACACCGCAATTAGCGACGCAACCTTCGAAGAGGGTAAGATCGCATTTAGTCTAGAGCGTGAAAGACGTGGGGAAAAGATGGTTATAACGTATAAGGGTAAGCTCGAAGGCGATACGATCACTGGTACCATGGTTCGTCCGGGTCGCGATGGTGAAAAGAGAAGCTCCGATTGGGTGGCTACACGGGCGGAGTAATGCTCAGCTTGTTATCTTTAGTGAGGTAGATCGCTACTTCTTCTTCATCGAAAGAACGTTAATTCATATCTGATATTTCAGCATCCTCAAATCGGGGATGCTTTTTTTGCTTTGATGAAGGGAGAGGGACGCATGTACACGAGAAGTACGACTGTTTCTACAATTACTGTTAGGATAGCAAGAATCGGGTGGGCACTGGGGGTTGAATCAGGTATTGTATGGGGGTGAGTGATTATGAACGTATTGCTGGGGTGATCCGGTACCTGGAGGAGAATTTTCAAGAGCAGCCAAGCTTGTCGGATTTGGCAGGGGGTGTTGGTTTGAGTGATTCTCATTTTCATCGGCTCTTTGCTCGATGGGCGGGTGTGACTCCTAAGGAGTTTTTGCAGTGCCTCACCCATGCCCATGCTCGAAAGCGGCTTGAGAAAGGTGATAGTGTTTTGGATGCGGCCCTTGATGCTGGTTTGTCTGGTCCAGGCCGGCTGCATGATCTGTGTGTCAAGCTAGAGGCGGCGACGCCGGGTGAATTGAAATCAGGAGGAGTGGATTTGCGGATTGAGTATGGATTTGCTGAGAGTCCGTTTGGGAGAATCTTTCTGGCTCAAGGGCCTCGTGGAATCTGCCATCTTTCGTTTGTCGATGCGATGACGGATAAAGACGCGGTTGAGGTGATTCGTGAGTCTTGGCCGTTGGCGGATTTTGAACGGAATGACCTGTTGATAGAGAGTCTGTCCGGCCGAATCTTTCGGAGTGATCGTTCATTGGAGACTGAGAGTCCTATTCGTGCCTACGTTGTAGGAACGGCGTTTCAGGTTAAGGTTTGGGAGGCATTACTGCGAATCCCGTATGGGGATTGTGCCACCTACAAACAGGTCGCGACTTCTTTGGGGAAACCGACAGCGTCCCGAGCAGTCGGGAATGCGATCGGTAGGAACGCTCTTGCCTACCTCATTCCTTGTCATCGGGTAATTCGTGAGAGTGGGGCCCTAGGGGGCTACCGTTGGGGACCGGATCGAAAACGAGTGATTGTTGCGAAGGAAGGGCTGGTTCCTACGGCGGACAATCCACAGATTCGTGTCGGTGAATTGGGGTAGAACCTGGAGTTTTTGATCTGTATGCAGAGCGAATTGTTTAGTATTGAGTACCCTGTCGAGCGATTGTGGTTTGATCCGAGTCTATTGGATCAGGGTGTGATCTTTGATGGGCAGGAGTGTCGTTTGATTTTCGAACGACTGATGAATGACATTCCCTGGAAGAACGATACTGCGTTTCTCTATGGTCGGCATATCACGACGAAGCGAAAAGTGGCTTGGTTTGGCGATGGAGACTTTAGTTACAATTATTCGAATACGAAGCGTGCCTCGCTTCCGTGGACTCCTTTTCTGAGAGAGCTTAAGAGAAAAGTGGAAGCGGCCTGTGGGTATCGTTACAATTCGGTGCTGTTAAACCTCTACCATGATGGGAGCGAGGGAATGGGCTGGCACAGTGATGATGAGAAAGGGCTCGGGGCTAGGCCAAATATCGCTTCACTTAGTTTTGGAGCTACGCGGAGGTTTGATATGCGTCACAAAGAGACGAAGGAAACGGTGAGTTTGTCTTTGGAGTCAGGAAGCTTGATTGTTATGAGCGGTGCGTCCCAATCGTGCTGGAAGCATCAGGTGCCGAAGCAGTTGCGAATTAAGGAGCCTCGAGTGAATCTTACCTTTCGCAACTTCGGAGTGGAGTGATGGATGGGGAGTTGTGTGGTTTGGGTCGTGAGTTCGGGAGACACATTCATCGGAAAGATACAGTATCGAAGCATGTTCTTCAGTTTGTTGCACTAGAACAGGGGGTTGGAGGAGTGGACACAGTTACGATTCAACGATGTTTTGTCTCTCGTAAGTGGAATTCGCACGTGTTGTCTTCCGTGTTTGGAATTATTGGAATAAGGAATGAGGATTTGGGGAGTGGAGCGAGGCCTTCGTTATTGGGAACGATGTGGAATCGTTAGGCTGAAGGTGGTTCCTTTTCCGAGTTGGCTGTGAACGGTAATATCAATACCCAATCGCTCGCACATGTTTTTTACTAAATAGAGCCCGAGACCAGTAGAGCTTTCGCCTCCAGTGGGCCTGGCTGATAGACGGGAAAACTTTCCGAATAGTTTGCTCTGGTCCTCGGTGTTGATTCCAGGTCCTGTATCTTTAACGTCTATACGTGTGTGTTCTTTCAGGGCTTGGGAGCTGATTGTGACTCGGCCGTATTCAGGCGTGTATTTCACCGCATTACTTATGAGGTTGTTTAGGCAAATGAGGAGCCAATCTGGATCGGTGGATATTTGTACGTTTTCTAGCGATTCGTGTGCGGAGGAAAGTTGGATACTCTTACGTTTGGCTTGGTCGATAAAATGCCCGCATGACTGCTCGATTAGTTCATCGATTTTCACAGTGCGATTAGCGAGCTGAACCTTGTGCCCTTCAATTCGAGAAACATCTAGGAGTGTTTCCACTAGCGATAGCATCGATTCTGCGCTGATTTCGACATCATCAAGAAACTCGGAAAGGTCGTCGGATTCGAGATCTGTTATTTGGCAGAGGCCATGAATGGCGTTAAGCGGATTGCGAAGATCGTGGGCCACGATACCGATAAATTGGTCCTTCTCCTCGTTTAATTTGGAAAGATCGCTATTCACTTTTTTTAGCGAGGCTGCGGTCTTTTCAATTTCTGTCTTCTGTAACTCTATTTGCTTATTGGTTTCGGAGAGTTTCTCGTTCCTTTTTTCGAGGTGATCGTGATGGCGTTTTGTTACTGCTAATAATATCCAAGCGACTATAATTGTGATTAGTAAAGCGATGACGATATTGATGAAGAATTCTTTCTTATACGGAGCGAGCATCGCCTCTTCCGTTTGCTCGACAATCAAATACCACTTTAATTCGGGTACAAATCGACAATTCAAAAGCCTCGTCTTTCCTTCTCGTTGATAGGATAGGTTTGCTACATTGCCTGCAAGGAGGTCTTCGGTATTTTCTTCAAGGCCTTCTATATCCTGCAAGTTCGCATAGTTGAGCATAGGGCTGTTTGAAGGGCGCAAAACCATTTTTCCCATTTGATCCACAAAATAGATTTGTCGATCGTATTTGGCTTCGTAGCTACTGATTAATTGATTAACCCGGTTGACTGTGAGTCCTACGCCGGTTGCCCCTATGAAATTGCCTTGGTAATCCCTAACCTGGAAGTTAATGAAAATTGTCATCTCATCTCGATTAGCGAGATCGGGATCGACATTGATTTCGTATTCCTCGGACATATCGCGGACTCGAAAGTACCAGCGGTCGCGGTCGTCGTCTTCATTTATCTTTTTAAGGAATCCATGCGAGTGATAGTATTTTCTCGTTTTCTCTGAAATGAAAAAGCTGCTTACTGTGCTGTGTTTGACCTTTATCTCGTGCAGATACTTGGTGATCGGACCATCGTCGTTTTCTCCACTCAGGGCCCAATCCTTGAGGAAGGTATCGTTCGCCATCATCGAGGAAATAAATATCGGCAATAGGACGTCACGCTGGATTTCAGAGTAGACGTTGTCTGATGTAAGTGGAAGGGAGGTTTCCACGATCGTTTGCCGGACGTTACGTTTAGAAACGAGGTAGTTGCTGATGCTGTTGGCTAGGAATCCAACATCTCGTTTCACATTGAGTGAGCACTCGGATTCTGGATTTTCGGGAGAACTTGAGATTCGAGGAGTCGCTCACCCCATTTCAATTCCACTGGAAGTAACTGGAAATGTATCGGAAGGTTGGACACTTAAAGGATCATTTGAGTTTGATCGGCAAGATTTTAATGTGAACTATCAGAATAGTGGTTTTCTAGGGGCTGCGAAAGACAAACTGATTCGTGACGAAGTGACTCTAGATATTGTCCTTGTGGTCGCTCCAGTTTCTTAAGTAGGTAGGCAATGATCGTTTTGACCTTTGTCCTTTAGCATCGAGCCCTCTCTTACATGACAAGGCACAAGGACTGGGGTTGCCCGTGTGTGACGTTCCCTCTTTGATGGCGATAGATGTGATGGTGAAAGACTTTCCTGTGTCAGGTAGTCCGATAACAATAGAGAGCGGTTCGGAACTTGCTGCTTCTAGGATTCTGCGTTGAGGGCTGCTAAGGATGCCTGGAACTCGATCTGGGTTACAGAAGTTTAAAGGGGTAATTTTATTCTTTGATTCGGTCTTGAGGAGTTGTCTAAGAGATGGGGTAGGTGGTTTGGAGATGTCGATGTTAGGAGGTCGAGCTGCGCGTATGAGGGGAACGCTGAGCGAGGAACAAAAAAAATGCTGGGCGTGGCACAGAATAGACCAGCCCAGCAAGTGTTTTGTCGCGATCTATGATTCGTTCTTCAAGCCTTCGAAATCTCCAGCTTTGATAATTGTCATTGTATCGGGGTGTATGTATTTTTTAGCGATCGTGTTCACCTCTTCGAGGGTCAAGGCTTCGATGCGATCAATCAAGGCTCGTTCCCACTCCATTGTGAGTCCATGGTCGAGGTCGCTTTGTAGACGACCTACTAGTCTTCCGTTATCCGATAGTGAGACCTTGCGTTTATCCAAGAATCCCTTCTTCGCAGCCTCTAACTCTTCAGATTCGAAGCCGTCTTTACGCATGCGTTCCAATTCTTCAACGACGGCGAGGTGCACTTTTTCGATGTTTTCGGGAGCACTGATCGCATAGACGCTGTAACGAGAGTCGCTGCTCTTGTAAGCGATTTGGACAAAGCTTCCCACTCCATAGCTCAAGCCCTCTTTCTGTCGGATTCGATCTGCCAGTCTAGAGCTTAGTCCGGAGCCTCCCATGATGTGATTTACGATCAATAGGGGAGCATAGTCAGGGTCCAGTCGGGTGACTTCAAAGCTGGTCGTTGCGATGAAAGTGGAGTTTGCCTTGTCGGGGGTTTCTATCGTGAACGATTGCTTTTCGACGGGAACATATTTCACGTACGCATGGGCACTATTCGAATTTGGTTTCCAGTCGCCAAACAGGTCGACTATGACCTTCTTCGTTTCTTTGGCGTCGACGTCACCGACAAAACTAACCTCGGCATTGGAGATACCATAGAACTCTTTGTAGAATGCTTTCACATCATCCAAGGTAACGTTTCTGATCGCCTCCATTTCTTCTTCCAAGGTCATCCTGTGACGAGTATCTCCTTTGGGGAAATGGTTGAATGCTACAGATGCTTTACGAAATGCTAAGGCTTGAGGGTCGGTTGATTGGGATTCCAAACTCGCGAGTCGACTCGTCTTAAGTTGTTCAAACTCACTTTCCGGAAAGCTCGGTGTGGTATACAGTTCATGGATAAATTCAATCAGCTCTACGACGTTAGCACTTGGGACTTTAAAGGATGCAGTATTTACCCGAGCTCCACCGCCGATCCTACCTTGTGCTTTCAAGCGATCTAATTCGTCCTGTATCTCTTCGCGGTTTAAGCGTTCACAGCCCCGTTGGATCATTGGACCCGTTAAAGCTCCTACAATCGATAAACCGTTAAGGGCCTCTTCGTTGCCTGTCCAAATTCTTATGGCGAAATCAACCATTTCCCCACGCGTCTTCTTGGGTAGGAATGCGAAAGAGAGGGCACCTTTCTCTGATTTCTGGGTACGTGCATCAATGTTTTCTGGCGTTGGGTCAAAGGCTTCTCCTGCGACGACAACGTCCCGTCCCTTGTAGTCCTTTAGTAATTCTGCAACATTGGGAGTTTCAGGCACTGTTGTTCTAACCGGATCGTCGGTTGGCATGAAGTAGCCGAGGGTTCGATTCGACTGCGTGAGGTAGGTATCGGCTACCCGCTGGACATCCTCTAAGAGGACTTGCTCGATTCGGTCGCGGTTGAGGAAGAATAGTCGCCAGTCTCCCATGCCGATCCACTCGCTCAACTGGAGGCATATTGATTGGGAAGAGTTGAAGGAGAGTTCGATGTTTTTAATCAACTTTCGTTTCGCACGTTCCAGTTCTTTTTCAGTTATTGGCTTGGTAGCGATAGACTCGACAGTCTCAATGAGTGTATTCTTTGTTACCTCGAGATCCGTTTTCGTATCGGCCTGAGCTGAGAAATAGAGCAAACTGGGTTCACGTTGTTGGTTTGCCCAAGCGTAGGCTGTTGTGGCGATTTCCTTCTCCACGATATTCTTGTGTAAACGTCCTGATGGTGTGGATCCAAGAATCTGAGAGAGCACGTTAATTGGGGCAAAGTCTTCATGAGCTCCCGCAGGGATGTGGTATGCGGCTGCGACGTGTTGTTCACTGCCCACTCGACGTACTGTGACTTGTCGTTCTCCATCCTGATCAGGGTCCCGTGTGTAGTAGGTCTCAAGTTCGCGTTCAGGTTTTGGAATCGGACCAAAGTGTTGCTCGACCAAAGAGAGAGCCTTTGCTTCGTCAAATTTTCCTGCAATGATCAAGGTCGAGTTATCAGGTTGGTAGTACTTTCGATAAAACGCCTGTAGATTTTCGATCTTTACATTCTCTATGTCTGAGCGTGAGCCAATCGTTGAATTTCCGTAGTTATGCCACTGGTACGCCATCGAATAGATCCTTTGATAAAGGATTCGTCCCGGGCTGTTTTCTCCCCGTTCAAATTCGTTGCGTACTACAGTCATTTCGCTGTCCAGATCTTCTTGGGCGATAAACGAGTTGAC
Organism: uncultured Puniceicoccaceae bacterium; assembly: GCA_963933925.1. GTDB lineage: Bacteria > Verrucomicrobiota > Verrucomicrobiia > Opitutales > Opitutaceae > JAKYXN01. The sequence goes on along the minus strand of CAWVWU010000096.1, from coordinate 3,944 downwards.
CATTCGGTCCGACTCTAAGGACAGTGCCCAGTCTAGGTTCTCTTCGGACGCATTGAACGTCTCAAAATAGTTTGTCCGTTCTAGCCAGGTCGTACCGTTGTATTGGCACCCATGGTCAGTGAGCTCCTTCGTGACTTCTGGATGATTCGTTGACCCTTTGAAAACCAAATGTTCTAGGAGGTGAGCCATTCCCGTTTCACCATACACCTCATGTTTTGATCCCACATGATAAGTAATGTTGACTGTGATAGTCTCCTTGCTCTGGTCTGGAAATAGGAGCACCTGTAACCCATTATCGAGTTTAAACTCGCTGATACCTTCGACTGAACGTACCTTGTCGGTAGCGGCCGCAGAGCCTGGAAGAAATGCCACAACGGCTACGCAGGCTGTTGCAAATGTTCGAATACATTTATGAAAAATCATATGGATTTTGAGCTGGGGTTAACTGTGAAATGAGAGTGGAATAATACACCGTAGATACGGTATGTTGCTTTAGGTAAAGTTTCTAATGTCCTGAAAGTCCAAAATGCGAGAGAAAACCTACGATGTAGTCACCAAAAATGTGATGTAATGGGCATCTCTTGTGGAGGTATGGACACAGGCCGGGTGATAAAGGTGCGGATTTTTAAGTGTCGTCTTCCGTATTTGGAATTGGGAGAGATCCTTGTACAAGTGCATCAGTCCTATTCTTCATTGGAACTTCCAATGGGGGACTAGGTATTCGTTTTGATGATCTTGCCAGGCTTCGTGTTCTTGATGCGATGCTTTCCTGCGTCAGTTGGAAGTCTTCTGAGCCGATTGGTTGCGAAAGGGTCTTGGTTTTACTCGATAAATATTACTTCACAGGCTTTGGCGTCTATTTCGAACTCCGCCCAGGTGAGGGATTTTGCTAGGACTTTGTGTTGGCCAGGTTCGATACTGAAGTAAACATATTGTCGTGATCGCATGTGTCCGACTTTGGACTCCTTCTCTTTATCGTCTCTGTAAACACCGAACGGTATAAATCCTACATTCCATGCAGAGCGGACCACGTATACCAGAGCTTTGCCTTCTTCTGGCAATTGTGGAAGCTCGTAGTCTGCTATGGAGGCATTTAACTTTTCCTGAGACGGAATAGGTGGAAATGCTTGGGCTGTCGCACAGGTTACTATGGTCCCGATGAGTAAGAATGTAGATCGTATTAATTTCATTTTATTGTTTATTTGGTTTTCTGGTTGCTCGGGGCACTCGCTCTTATTTCGACGAACCCCGACTTCGAATCGACAATCACTATAAAACAGGGGGCCTATCCATGCACTCCTCGCCAACTGCTCTCGGGGGCGAGTAGACGACTCTGTGTAGATGAGAATCGAGCAACTGGATCGTTATGCTGCTTCGAAAGAGGGATTGGTTTTCGCATTGTTAAGCAAAATGAGTTTTTGGTTTACAAGTGATCCATTTTGCTGTGTTTCGGATGGTCTATGATCTCAGCATCGCAATTGAATCGAATTTCTAAAGGGGCTCTTGGGGCTCTTGTAACGGGTGGTTTTGCCTTCTCTTATGCGGAGGAGACAGAGGTGGCTTTTGAGTTACCTAATCTTTCCGTTTCGAGCTCGCTTACGGCGATTATCGAGCCGGCATCTACCTATGGGGCTCCGGTTTCACGTTTGGAGCTGAATCCGCAGTTTGATTTGCAGGTCCGTAATATGGCGGAAGCTCAGGGCGACGTGAGTATTCGCGGGGGGATTTTTGAAAACACGGGGTTTCGTGTTGGGGCGGCTACTGTGATGGATCCTCAGACGGGGCATTATTTCGCGGAAATCCCAATTGCTCCTGAGATGTTGGAGGGGCCGGGCTTGTTAGTTGCGGGCGATAATGCGTTTGGCGGTTTTAATAGCACGGTGGGAACGGTAGACTACTCTTGGACTGAGATTGATGAAGGTGGGAGCTTGGCTGTTGGATTTGGTAACAATGATTTGAATTACCAACGTTTGCATCACGGGACGATTTTTGCGTCTGACGAAGCATCGACGTGGGGGGCAGAAGTTGAGCTTTCGCGTTCTGAAAGCGATGGTACGATAGAAGAGGGTGATCACGATTTTGTGCGTTACAGTGGCCGTATTCAGAGAGTCGGAGAAAACACGCAGACTGATTTCTTCGCGGGGTACCAATCCAAGTATCTTGCGTGGCCGGAGCTTTATGCAGCACCTTTCGGCTCAAATGAGTCTGATGATGTTCAGACGACATTGTTGATGTTTAACCACTCGCAGAGTTATGGTGTCGATAGTAGCTGGGAGGCTACGGTGTATCACCGTCGTCACGAGGACCACTATCTCTTTAACCGTTACTCGGTGGATAATCGTTCTTTTGTGCATGAGACCAATGTGAGCTCAGCTGCTCTTAATGGGGTACAGGCGGCGAATGATTGGATGAAAATCAACTATATGGTTCAGTTGACTACAGATGATATTGAGTCGACTACGTTGGAGGAGAATTTTACGAGCCGCGACTATACTAAGGTTTCTATCTTGCCAGAATTTCAGCTTTTTGAAGAGGGAGATCAAAGACTTAGTCTTCGTACTGGGGGGAGCTATGATGATACGAACCGCGATGCATCGGAGCTTTCGCCGATAGCTGATTTGACGTGGAGCAACGGTGATGATCGTTATTATGTGTCTTATGCTCAGACGTCGCAGGTCGCTGGTTACACGGCGATCGGTGGATCACCTACTGGTGGTTTGTTTCGATCTAACCCAGATCTTAATAGAGAAGTGACGCAGAATTTTGAAATCGGAGCGAGCTTGTTGCGAGCGAACTGGAGTTTGAGTGCGGCTGCGTTTTTACGTGAAGATGCTGATCTTGTCGATTGGACATACCGGAATGACTTTTATGCCCGTTATGCGAATAACGTGGATATTGATACACAGGGGATTGAGGTGATTGTTTCTCGTCGCATTGGTTCGGTTGAACTATTGGGAAGTGCGACTTGGTTGGACAAAGATGAGGACTATGGAGATGCAACGGTTGATGCTAGTTTCTATGCCTTGAATTACGCTAAGTTGCGTTTGACTGGTGCTGCTGTGTGGTCCTTGAGTGAAAATGTTCAGTTGCGCGTGGATAATGAATACCGTGATCAGCGTGAAAATGTTTTGCGCGAAGGTGATGATAATGCACTCTTCACGCATGTAGGAGTATACTTCTCTCTAGAGAGTTATGAAGGGCTTGAGTTTAACGTGTCGGTGGAAAATCTTTGGGATGATGATTTTCAGGAGGTGCCGGGTACTCCGGGCCGTGGCCGTCAGGTTAGCTTTGGTGCTCGTTACGGGTGGTAGAGATACTGCCGCAGAGTTAAATAAGTTTTCGATAGCCTCAGACTCTGGTCTGGGGCTTTTTTATTGGTTTATCGTCACTTGTTGGGGATGTGTGTGTGTGTGTGTGGGCGTGTACCGATTACCGAGTGCAGCTTGCGGAACGAAATAACTACAAGAGCTCAGTGGCACCTAAGGAGTTCTATGACGAAGCATGCAATGACGACACTTGAGGATCTTAGAGACGATACATGAACGCGAATCCTCCTACGCTCTCTGAGGTTCGGCGGACATGTGGATGCGATTTTTTATGGTTCTCGCTTCGCTCGAAGGGTTATTTCTTTTTTTGGCCCCAGGCCATGGCTGTGAAGATAAGAGCGGCACCGATTATTAGCTTGAGGAGGGCGTCGGTGGTGATGGCACTTGATTCACCAAAGATGAAGAGGGAGCCTGCCATGGCGAGGGGGACTACGGCGTTGTTACTCGCGGCGAGGGTGGCTGGAGAGGTGAGGGCTGCTCCTTTGTTCCACCAGAAAAAGCCAAGGCCGGAGGCGACCGCACCGAGGTAAATCAAAGCGTACCATTGGTCGGGGCGTGGAGATATTTTATCGGTGTTGCCAAAAAGGGCGAAGCCTAGTGCGGCGACTAGGGCTCCTC
>CAWVWU010000095.1:0-14505 GCA_963933925.1 uncultured Puniceicoccaceae bacterium | reverse complement strand
TCTTAAACCAAGGACAACGACCACCTGCCGATGCCGTTCGAATAGAGGAATTAATTAATTATTTCCGCTATAAGTATTCCGAACCTCGGAACGACCAACCGTTTTCCGTAAAGGTAGACGCCGCCAGCACACCATGGAATGATGAGCATCGCTTAGTGCGTATCGCTCTTAAAGGGAAGGATGTGCCCGTAGCAGATCGCCTTGATGCTAATCTCGTCTTCTTGATTGATGTCTCGGGATCGATGTCCGGTGCCAACAAACTTCCGCTCGTACAGAAGTCTCTAAAGCTGCTTGTAGACCAAATGGAAGCTCGTGATCGAATCGCACTCGTGGTCTACGCCGGATCTTCCGGTTTAGTATTACCGTCGACGACCGCCAACAACAAAGAGACGATCCATCATGCTATCGATAACCTCAAGTCTGGAGGATCTACAAACGGGGGTGCTGGGATAGACTTGGCCTATAAAGTGGCACTCGAAAAGTTTATCGAAGGAGGTATCAATCGGGTGATCTTGTGTACTGATGGCGACTTTAATGTGGGGACAACTCACGAAGGTGGACTTACCCGTCTTATTGAAGAGAAACGCAAAACCAAAGTGTTTTTCTCTGCACTTGGATTTGGAATGGGGAATTATCGCGACGATACGATGGAAAACCTATCGAATAAAGGAAACGGAAATTACGCCTATATTGATTCTGATAAGGAAGCTCGCAAGGTAATGGTCGATGAAATGATGGGCGCACTCCAGACGATTGCCAAAGATGTTAAAATCCAGGTGGAGTTTAACCCTTCGAAAGTATCTGCGTATCGCTTGATCGGCTACGAAAACAGGAAATTAGCTAAGGAAGCATTTAACGACGATACGAAGGACGCCGGCGAAATAGGGGCAGGGCACCGAGTGACGGCATTGTATGAAGTCGTCCCCGCTGGTCACCCCATCGATGCGGGTTCTGTAGATCCATTGAAATACTCGAAGCCTGAAAGCGTCTCAAGTGGTGCTACCGATTCCGATGAGTTGTTAACGGTGAAACTTAGATATAAAGAACCGGACGCCGAGGTGAGCCAATTGATCGAACACGCTTACGTAGACCAAGGGAAATCGATCTCGGAAGCAGATCAAGAGCTTCGATTTGCTACGGCAGTTGCGGCCTGGGGGATGATTCTCCGCGGTTCTCAATATGCAGGATCAATGACATTGGATGATGTTATCGCTTTAGGATCGGACTCTGTCGGAGTGGATAGCGGGGGACTTCGATCTGAGTTCATCGAGCTCGTGCGAAAGAGTAAATCGTTCATTGAAGAATCGAATACAGACTCGGATCTTCGATAAGGTTTGCGTAAACACTAGAAACCAAGAAGGCCTCGCTAGAACTAACGAGGCCTTCTCTTTTATTGGCTAAACAATGTATTCGTATTATCGTTCAGAAAAAGCGTTCATCTTCGCACGGAAGAGTGGTTTTAGGAGATATTGTAGGACTGTCTTTTTACCGGTTAAAATGTCGAGCTGAACGACCATCCCAGGCATGACTGGCATTTCCTGTCCACTGTTATCTAGGGAGCGATCACCTGTCTTAACGCGGACTTTATAGAACTGATCTCCTTTTTCATTCGTTAAAGTGTCCGCACCGATTTGTTCGACCTTGCCACGAAGCCCTCCGTAGATGGAAAAGTCATAAGCGGTTATTTTTACAGTCGCATCCATTCCTTCGTGAATAAATGCAATGTCCTGTGGAGTAATATCAGCCTCAACGAGGAGTCCACCTTCGATAGGAACGATTTCAATAATCGGCTCTCCTGCACGAATGATGCCTCCGATGTTTTGAATATGAATTTCGTTAACAATACCACTAATCGGTGCGAGGACCGTAGATCGTAGGACCTTGTCTTGGTAAGTTTGAATACTCTGTTTTAGTTGATTAATCTGAGCTGAACTTTCGTTGTAAGTCGTTACGAGCTCGCTCATGTAGTCGGCTTCAACCTGCTTTAGCTGAGAATTGGCGTCATTGACGGCAGTCTCCAACCGTAGCAATTCTATTTGAGATACTACGCCACTGTCTGCCAGAGGTTTTGTAATATCCCATTCGCGTTGCTTTAGAGCTAAGCTCGATGTGCTATGCTCGACTTTTGCAGTCTGGCTATTACGTCGAGCGTTGAAAAGTAGAGTCGCACTTTCCACTAGGTCTTGACGTTTCTCGACAATCGAAGAGGGGAACTCGATTGAATCTGTAGCGTCTATCTCCGCTTTCAAACGAGCGGTTGTGGCGAGGAGGGTTTCTAGCTTTGTTTCGGTTTCGTTGTAGGCCGCTTGAAACGCAGTGGCATCGATTTGAAGAAGTTTCTGTCCTTTCTCTACAGTTGCTCCTTGTTCCGTGTAGAATTCCTTCACAATGCCGCCTTCAAGATTCTGAACGAGATGAACAGAGGCTGAAGGAATAACAGTGCCTTGACCGCGAGTAATTTCGTCGACCTCCGCAAAGTTGGCCCATACGACGAATACTAAGACAAAGGCAATTATGGTAACAATGGCCACATTGGCATAGGTCATCTTTTCCTGCAAAAAGGCAGCCCGACAATCAGATATAAAGTCTAGGTCCTCGGATGTAACCTTTTTATCGGCTGGTGGCGGAGGAGATGCGGGCGGTGCTGAGCTTTTAGGGACAGTATTTTCCTTTGCGTCGGGTGCCTTCGGTTCTGGGGCGTCGATTGTTTTTGTTTCTTCGCTCATTAGTTCCTGCCAGCTCCTTGTGAAAGTTGTTTGAGGACGTCTGTCTTAGGTCCATCTGCAGCAATCTTGCCTTGGTCCATGACGATAATTCGATCAGCTAACTTCAGCATCGAAGGTTTGTGGGTGGAAATGATCAGAGTTCGATTTGCTTCCTTTGAATACACTTCCATATTTTTGAGAAATTCACGTTCAGCATTGGCGTCCATCGCACTGGTAGGCTCATCCATAACCAAAAGCTCTGGTTTGTAGAGGAGGGCACGAGCAATGTTTACCGCTTGTTTCTGTCCACCGGAAAGATTTTGTCCGCGCTCACCGATATGCATATCATAGCCCATCGGATGACGAGAAGCGAAACGTTCTACACCCCCTTTTCGTGCGGCTTCGAGTACAGCTTCTTCATCAGCCCAAGGTGCTCCCATTAGAATGTTTTCCTTTAGGGAACCATCGAAGAGCAGATTTTCCTGAGCGATGTATCCAATACGACGACGCACTTCAGCGGGGTCGAGTTGTCGGATATCCGTGTCATTGAGGAGAATCATGCCACTGGTTGGCTGATAGAATCCCATGATTAGTCGGAGAAGGGTGCTCTTTCCTGAACCGACACGACCTAGGATTGCGACCTTTTCACCTGGTTTGATTTCAAACTTGGCACATTTTACGGCAGGTTCGTTATCAGGAGTGTAGGAGAACTCTACATCGTTAAACTGGATACTTGGCTTGAAGTTGGACTTGCGAATATAGTTTCGTGTTTCGTCGCGCTCTTGTGGCAAGGCGATCATCTCGTTCAACCCCTTGAGTGAAACCATTGATTGCTGGAGTCTTGAAAGGAGAGACGCCACTTGTCCGATTGGAGCCATCGCTCGGCCAGAAAGAATCGTACACCCGATAAGGGCACCCATACTCATCTCGCCCGCTTGAATACGGTAGACGGAAACAACGACGATAACGACCGAAGCGAATTGCGTGATCGTCATGGTGAAGTTGGTTGCAAAAGATGAAAAACGACGCGACTCGACTTCACTGCGAGCAGTCTTACCGAGGCAAGTCTCCATGCGCCGTTGGAAAAGGCCTTCTGCAGATAAGCCACGGATCGTTTCAAACCCGCCGATGGATTCGACGAGAATAGAGTGCTTTTGAGCTGCAGCACCGTGTGCTTTTTCGGCAGCGTGCTTTAAGGGAACGTGCATAAACGCTCCTACTGCAAGAATCATCAAAATACCTACAGCTGGAATGAATGCAACCCAACCACCAATGAACCCCATGAAGACGAGGAAGAGGACAACGAATGGAAGATCGATCAAGGTCGTTAGCGACGCGGAAGTGAAGAACTCTCTCAAGCTTTCATACCCTTTAACTTGGTTGGCGAAACTTCCTGCAGAGGCAGGTTTGTTTTCCATCCGAATTCCAAGAACGCGTTGATAGATGAAGCTCGACATCAATACGTCGGCGTTTTTTCCCGCTTTATCGATCAACATCCCGCGTAGGGATTTTAGAACGAAATCAAAGAAGTAAACAATGGTTACACCAGCGGCAAGAACCCATAGGGTGTCTGTTGCATTGTTTGGTATGACGCGATCATACACGTTCATTACGAACAAGGTACCAGCTATCGCGAAGATATTGATAAACATAGCTGCTAGGCCAACATTCGCGTAAACCTTTTTGTACTTCCACAACGTTCCCCAGAACCAGTTTTTTGAATTCACGGTTTCTGTTGTGTCGCTTCCGCGGCGATCGAAGTCGAACTCAGGTCTAAGATAAATACAGTTACCGGTATAGTCTTCTTCTAGCTCCTTTTTGCTTAAGGTTGTCTTACCTGATCCTGTTTCCGGAAGAATTACTTCGTATTCATCCTTTGATACTTTGTTGGTAATTAATACGGCACGATTGTCTTCTAGGATCGCAACGCAAGGAAGGACCATTGAAGGAATCTTGTTTAAAGTACGTTTTAATAGACGGGCTGAGAATCCTGCGTTTGACGCTGATCGGATAAAAAGACGTGGTGTTAGGCGGTTTTCCACGAGGGGAAGACCTGCCAATAGCATATCCGATGAAAGCGGTCGGTCGTAGATTTTTCCTAAAGCAAGAAGACAACCGAGGAGGCAGTCATCCGTCGGACGCTGAGGTTTCACTTCGTCCGGATCGACTTGTACAGATGCTTTAGACTGGGTAAGTGGCGGCGGTGGGGGTGCCGTTCGTTTGGGAGGAGATGCCTTCGATGCGATAGGGGCTGACGGGGCCACACGGTTCACATTGGGCGTAGCCTTGGGCATCGCACCTTCCAAGCGATTTGTCGGCTGAACTGTATTGGATTCGGACATGATTTAAAGGTTGCTGGTCAAATCAATGATCGACTCATGAAGTTCTTCCATTTCCCGCAGCTTGCGTTCCATCTGGTTGCGTTCCGTTACGTCTTCTACGGTTCCTTCGAGGTAACTTGGATTTCCTTCGCCGTCATACATCGCCCAGACGTTAATATTGGCTTCCATCATTGTGCCATCTTGACGGTGAAAGAGTCCCTCGAAGCGACCTGCTACACTAACCTGATTGAGGAGATCAACTGTTCTCGCTTGTCGTGTTTCATGGTCGTGTATTTCGGGCTGAAGAACTTCAACAGCTTGCATAAACTCTTGCGGAGTTCCGTACCCAAATGATTGAGCCAAGTTCATATTGGCATCTGTGAGCGTGCCAGTAACTGAACAACGGAATATCCCAATCGCAGCATGTTGGAAAAATCCTCTGTACTGGGCTTCGCTTTCACGTAAGGCAAGTTCGAGACGCTTCTTGTCTCTGCGTTCGGCGGCTTGTTTAAGGTGAGCTTTGATGGCCGGAATCAGTCGAGCGGTATTGCCCTTCATGATGTAGTCACTTGCTCCCATTTTCATGAGATCGACCGCCATCTCTTCGCCTATCTTTCCGGAGACGAGAATAAACGGGATATCCATATCCCGTTCGATGAATACCTGCAGTGCCCTCATTCCGTCAAAATCGGGCATCGAATAATCAGAGATAATGAGGTCCCACTTATGTTGGTCCAAGGCAGCGTTCATCTCTGGCTCCGTCTCGACCCGCTCATGCGTCACGTTGTAGCCATTTTTCTTTAGGAGATTGGCAGTGAACTTAGCTTCTATCTTCGAGTCTTCGACGATGAGTACTCTAAGTTCTTCTTTAGGAGCGGTGGGGGCTGAGGAATCGTTCATTTTGAGATCTAACTATTTAAATTTTCTGTTTCTATAGAGATTCGACCAAGCGGCCCGTAGCTGAAATCAAACGGTAGGTTGCTTGGTAGAGAATTAGGTTTTCTTCCTCCAGGGAGGATCGGGCTGAGAAGAGTTCGTTCTCGATATCGAGAAGATTTATCAGGGCTCGCTGCCCCAAATTGAATTGTTCTTGGTAGGCATGGGCTACCGTTTCGATAGACTGACTATAGCGTACGAGATGGCCGATGCGGTCTTCTGTCGCTTCGATTTCATCCCTGGCTTGGTCGAACCGTAGACGGCTGTCCCACAGTGCATTTTCTTTGTCGAACTCTGCTTTATAGATGAGTGAGCGGTTGCGTTTGAGTTCGCTGCGACGACGGCCTCCATCAAATATATTGTATGAGAGTACGATCAGAGCTGAGGATTCCTCGCTAATGGTCGAACTGCGAGTGGAGTCTCTGTAGTCGTTTTGGAGCGCTAGACTGAGCCGAGGCCTATATTGACTTCGTGTGCCTTGTTGTTCGACTCGTGCGAGTTCTAGATTAGACTCGGCGGCCCGAATTCTCGGGGCTGTAGAAAAATCTTCTGTCACAGCTAACTCTCTGGCGGCAACTTTGGGGAAATCAGGAAGGGAAAGGGCCACAGGGGCTTCTCCGGTGAGGTTTTTATAAGTGCTTTCGCTTCGCTTCAATTGTAGGCGGCGACTTTCTACGGTCGCTTGGGCCATGGCCATTCTGGCATTGAGAAGGTCAACATCAGCTCGAGGAGCCGCTCCACTTTGATACTTTTGAGAAATTTTCTCAAGGGCATCTTGGTGGGTTTTAACGTTAGCCTCGGCGAGTTCGATGAGGCGGCGATGCTTGATTATATCGATATACGTCGTAGCGAGCTCTAGAGTTTTCGATTCTCTGAGATCAGCGATTGTCTCGAGACTCGCTTGATGGCGATAGGAAGCTGCTCTGACATTGTTTTGGGATAGACCACCGTCGTAAAGAAGTTGGTTAGCAGAGAGACTGGCAGTGTTCGTTCTTCCAGAAGAAAAGTCATTTGCCAAAAGATCTTCATAGCGTTCTGCACCGGAACGAACGTTCAGGCTCAGGCTTGGATGCCAGCTCGTTTTCTCACTTTCCTTGGCTTGTCCAATCGCGTCCGCATTCGCTTGTGCTGCATTGAGCTGTGGATAAACTTCCAGCATACGTTCGAGAGCCTCTTGAATCGTCTGTCCATTAGACGTCAAAGGAAGAGCACTAGAGAGTAGGGCACAAACGACCCCAGTCCTTACGTGAAGGAAAAAGTACTCAGTAAAGCTATTAATCTGTTTTTTCAGATGGAGTCCCGTGTTTTACGATTGATAGAATAGTGAATTCTATCGCTCATAAACACGGTAACTTAAGCTCACTCCGTAAGTCTTTGAGGTAAAAGACCTAGTTTTTTCAATGATCGGTAAAAAGCCTGTGACTTCTCTGAAAATCAAATATTCGAGACTGAGTTACTCAGAATCGATAACTGCCTTAGTGATTGAATCGAAGACTTTAGGGGAGGTCGCGACGATTCCTTTGTTTTCCTTAAGTGTGCGTCCGATGGAGAAATCCAATGGATTCCCCAATGTATCGCCAATCCGCCCACCTGCTTCTTCTAGAACAATCGATCCGGCTGCGTGGTCCCAAATTTTTTCTTCGTAGCCGGGGCGAGTAGGGAGGCGCAAGTAGACTGACGCCTGACCACGTGCGACAGCTGCATATTTGCACTGACTATCCATACGAACAGGACTAGCAACCGTTCCAAGCTTTGCAGTAATCGTTGCAGAGCGTCCGTGTGCGGTATGACCTGATTCTACGGATTCGCAAAATGATGCCTTCGATGCTTCTTCGACAGAATCCGTAAAGATCTGCGTCTCCTTGTTTAAATCCGAAAGCGAAACCTGAAATGCACCTCCACCTTCGACTGCAAACTGTATACACCCGATTTCACCGTCGGCTTGGGCAGAGTTTACGGGCAAATTCGGGCAGCCCAAAACACCCAATTTCACTTTACCATCAACGATCAAAGCAAGTGCGACTGCGTATTGCTCGCCACGTAGAAATCCTTTTGTGCCGTCAATCGGGTCCAAGGTCCAAAAACGTCCCGTTGCTCCTCCTGTATGAGAACCTCGATCAATAGCGGCCAAAGTTGATGCTCGATCTAAACTCGGCTCGATTTTCGATGCATAACTAACAACGGAGTTCAGTAAGGCTTCATTTTCGGGAAGCAGTAAATCACCCGAGTCTTCTTCTCCGACTGCGAGATCGTCGGGAAATGCGAGGGCTAATTCGTTCAGAATTACGGCTTGAGCCCCATAATCCGCAACGGTCACGGGTGATTTGTCGGCCTTATCGTGCTTCTCGCTGTCAACGAGTCCTCTCTGTGCTTCTGAACAGAGTTGGCAGGCTTTTTGTACTGCGTTCTTGGCTACGATAAGTTCTTTTTGAAGATCCATGGAGCGGAAATCTGAAAAGGTGTACCGTTTCTTGCAAGATCTTATAGGAAAATTGAAGAAAAGCTTAACAAGTGCTCTGCAATTCGATCTTCTACGTTCGTGATTAAGACGATTGCCCCTTGTTTATTTTCATTTGATTTGGAATGGATACCTGATCCTCATTCAGCCGCGATACTTCATGGCGTCGATATTGAGGGGCCTCAGGGTAGCGAAGCGGCAATGAAGAAGCTGTGGCAGGCAGGTGGTGCTACTGAAGAAATGCCGCAACCCTACATAAAAACGATCCTGTGTCGGGTTGTTTCCGTGGGTGGTATTTTTAGAGAAGTGGTCGGAGGGGTTCCCAAGCTCAAACTTGTTTCGTTGCCTACCGATCCATCGGATCCAGAGAAATCGAGCGAAAAGCATATTCTGGAATCCTTACTGAAAGCCATCGGATCACGAAAACCTCAATTGGTTGGGTATAACTCTCACAATGCGGATATTCCAATCATCGTACAACGAGCAGTGGTAAACGGACTTTTTGGTCAAGGTATGGGTGATCGCCCCGACAAACCTTGGGATGGTGTCGATTATTTTAGTACATCCAGTGATTATAACATCGATATGGCTCCAATGCTGGGCCGCTATGGACAAACTCCAAAGTTGCACGAAGTAGCGACATTATCTGGAATTCCAGGAAAAGTGGATACGGACGGTGGGAGTGTTCCGAATCTGTGGCAAGAAGGACGCTTACAGGAAATCGTCGACTACAACGAATTCGATGCCTTAACCACGCACTTGGTCTGGGCACGAATGGCACATTTTGCAGGGCTTTTGAATCATGAAGCCTACGAACTCGAACAGGCTTTGGTTCGAATTCTCATCACTGAGGGCATTGAAAACGGAAAATCCCACTTCAAACGCTATCTCGCTGAGTGGGATCGATTGCAGGCTCTGATTGCGAAACGTTGAGTTTTGAAGATTATGAGCCTGTTGGCTTCCTGTTAGAAGCCAATAAGAGAAGAGGTTAGTGCGAACACATGCGTTGGCGATTGATCTGTAATCGTCCTTCCTCTGTTGTGATTACTTTTTGTGCAGAAACGAAAAAGGCGATCAATTCGTGAATATCCATTCCCATCCGACTGCAGGTATAGTACGTCGTTTCTTTTCCAAGGGTAGACTCGGCCCATTTAACGATTTCAGCAGGGATTTTTCCTTCTGAAGCAGCTGCAATCCAATCAAGTATGTCGTGAGCATGTATTTCTTTCATGATGCAAATTATCAATCGCGCTAATTGTTGGGGTTACAATCCGATACATCGTAGTGAACCGTCTGATTACGATCTTATTGATTTAGATCAAATTTCACTCGTGGCCCACGAACTGTGATCACAAAACACACATGGGTTACGTTATGTCTAATTCAGATTCGTTAGGTGATCACTCAGCAATCCGTTATGTCAATATTTCGCACAATAGGCATTATGTCTAATTGGTGTGTTGGTGTGTGAGGCGGGCTAAATCCTTGGGTTGTAAAAATAAAAACTCAGCCCCGAATCGTTCAGGCCTGAGTCTCAAGTGGTTTGCGGATACTACTCAGCAGCTTGTTTCCTAGTGTAAGAAACTGCGAATTCCAGTGTGTATCAATGCCATATTGTATTCGTTGGCTGCCTGCACAACAGCTTCAGCTCGGAGCGATCCGCCTGTTTCGACAACGTACTGAATATTTGTGCGCGAGGCACGATCGATATTGTCACGAAACGGAATGAAGGCATCGGAGCCGAGGCATATACCATCGTAGCCATTGATCCATGCTGTGCGTTCCTCACGTGAAAGTGGCTCTGGGCGTGATTCAAAATTCGAAAGCATCATTTGCTCTTCATGTGAGCTGAGCGAATCCCAAAGTAGATATTGATCAATCAGGTTTGTCTTATCTACCTTTTTCAGGCCTTCTTTGAACTTCAGGTTTCTAACTTTATCATGACGCTGAAGGAACCATTTCTCTGCTTTGTCGCAGGCCAGACGCGTACAGTGGATACGGGATTGTTGACCAGCACCAATCCCGACTATTTGGCCGTCGTAGGCCAAGCTGATTGAATTTGACTGAGTGTATTTGAGGGAAATCGCTGAAACGAGCAAGGTGTCTACAACATCATCTGGGATGTTCTTATTATTCGAAACGACGTTCGCAAGATCAGCTTTCGTGATGAAACGTTTATTGCGTTGTTGTTTTAGTTCGATGCCAAATAAATCGCGCTGTTCGAGCCCCTCTGGCATATAGTCGTAGTCTATCTCTAGGATGAGAAAACCGCCCTTGCGCTTCTTCTTTAGGATTTCCAATGCCGCCGGCTCGTAAGATGGTGCAATGATTGCGTCACAGACCTCCGTTTTGAGGAATTCGGCGAGGCTTACATCAACTTCATCGCTAACTGCCATGACGTCTCCAAAAGAGCAGAGTCTATCCCCTCCCCGAGCTCGAACGTAGGCACTCGCCACCGGTGAAAAATCAGTGTGTTTTAGAAATTGGGAAGCTTTGAACGCTTCGTCAATGGGCTTTGCAATCGCTGCTCCAGCTGGGCTAACGTGTTTGTAGGACGCTGCAGCTGGTTTGCCTGTGGCTTCTTTTAACTCCCGAACGAGCTGCCATGAGGTCAACGCGTCTAGCACGTTGATATAGCCAGGCTGGCCATTGAGAATCCTCAAGGGTGCCGATTCCGGTAGCCCGAGGTAAGCTTCTTCTTGATGAGGATTAGTGCCGTAGCGCAAAGTGATCATATGGTTGGATGGATATGAGGGATTCGTTGTCGATGGCAACGATAAGATTTCGCTTCTTGAGTCACTTTTTCCAAGTGAACGAGCAGGATGCGATTAATGATTACAGATATTCACGAAATGGCTTGCTCGCGGTGCTCTGCTTCCTTTTCTCGGGCATATGTCGTTTTCAATTAAACCTACCTTTACTGCCATTTTCCTTAGTTCTGTCATTGTCACGCTATTTGTCGGTTGTGCAAAAGATGATTTGATCGAAGAGCAAAACAAACAGATTGCTGAACAGTCGGCCTTGGTCGAAGAGCAAACTGAGACGATCCGTTCTCATGGAGTTAAAATTGAGGTTTATGAAGAGCAATCAGCGAGCCAGGGAGAGCACCTCACCAAGTTGTTGAAGCTTGTTGCGGATAAGTCAGACGAGCTCAACGTCCTCAAAGAGGAAGCAGTTGTTAATGACGAGCTGATTACTGATCAAACAAAGCGTCTTTTAAAGAGTGAAGACCAGCTTCAGGCCCATATCGATACAAGCTTGGGCAAAATTGTAGTACGCTTATTTGAGGACAAAACGCCACTGACTGTCGCTAACTTCGTAGATTTAGTAACGGGGGCGAAACCTGAGCCTAAAGAAGGAGAAGCTGCTAAGCCGTTCTATGATGGTCTTATTTTTCACCGCATCATTAAGGATTTTATGATTCAAGGAGGTTGTCCTCAAGGAAATGGATTGGGTGATCCTGGATACAAGTTTGAGGATGAATGCTATGCCAAGGGAGAACCGATTGTGGGAGAGATCACAGAAACTGCTATGGCTGTAACCGTTTTTGAAAAACTCATAATTCCACACCTCCAAAAGCACGATGGGAAAAGCCCTGTTGAATTTATTAGCACGCTCTATGCCGAAATGGAAAAAGCTCGATCCTACAGTCCGCTCATAGGCAAGACTGTCGAGGAAGTCGCAGCGGGGGTTGGCTTAGTGGGAGGGCTCTTTGAACCGACTCTTATTGAAGAAGTTCGATATGGTACCCTATGCATGGCAAATTCAGGACCAAACACCAATGGCTCTCAGTTTTTTATTGTATCAAAAAAAGACGGCTGCTCTTGGCTCAATGGGAAGCATACGGTTTTTGGAGAAATCGTAGAGGGTTTTGATGTTCTCGATGCGATGCAATCCGTTGAGACTGACGCCGGTGATCGTCCGACAACTCCCGTTGTCATTAAGAGCGTGGATATCGCACGAGTTGTTCGTTGTGTGGAATTCATGGAAAAGGCCCCTACTCCTCTGCCTTCGGATGAAAGAGCTGAGACTGTACCCGCCGAAGAAGAGTCGTCTGAAAATTCAGATAGCGAAGAGTCCGCTTCGACGGACGCGAGCGAATAAGCGTTTTTTCCCTGTTATCCTAGGATTTTAAGCGTCTCCTTGGGATTCTGTCTCGAGGAGTTCCTCTGTGATTCCACTTGGGAGGAAGTTTGAAGCGAGAAACCCAAATGCTCCTCTTGCGTCGGCAATCACATTGTCAATTTCGCGATCCAATGGATTTTCCCAGTCTTTGGGTGTTTCGAACAAATCATCGCTGACAAGCGTCGTTGGAGTTTGGGCACTGACTGCAAGTTCTATGGAATTCTCATCCATTGTAACAGTACTTAAAACGCTCAAAACAATTAGAGCGGTAAGTCCGGAGACCCCAGCGAATGCGATCCCTAGTTTCCAATTCCGTTTGAAGTGGTTTCTTTTTTCTGGATGAGAGGTTATTGTGAGTGATTCTTCGCGAATCGCTGCGAGGATCTTTTCCGTGAGTTCAGGACGAACGCCCTCATGATTTTTATTCCCTGATGATTGGCTCAGACTTTCACTAAGCTTGTTTTCCAGCTCGTATAGCTTCCACAAACTTTGATCTCTTTGACAAGCGGTAAATAGCCATTGAGGGAGCTGCGAGTCATTTGTCGCGTACCAACGAATAAGTAATGAGTATAATTGATTCTTCATTTTTTGTCGGTTTGTTTTGAGTGGAGTTTCTTCAATTGGTTACGGGCTCTGAACAGCAGGATTTTTATGTTAGTCGCAGACTTATTCATGATGAGAGCGATCTCTTTCACAGATAGATCGTCGCTGTACTTTAATACAAGAACTTCTTGTTGATCCGCTTTGAGTTGTTTCGCTAATGTCCAGATTGAATCTTTTGTATCGGCCTGTTCGGCCATTTTGTCGGGTGTTGACGCTTGGTCAACAATATCAAACTCTATCGATTCGGTCGTTTTAGAACTGCGATAATGGTTGTACACCGTCCTGCGAGCGATCGTAAAAAGCCATGATGCAAAAGGATATTTACTGTCGTAACGATGTAGGAAACGAAAGGCTTTAACGAAGGTGTCTTGAACCAGGTCCTCTGCATCCTCTCGGTTGCGGGTGTATCGATAGATGAAATTGTAGATCTTTGCCTGGTGCTGTTGCACGAGCAGCTCGAAACTTGGAAGTTCTTCCTTGCAAGCGATTGCAGAGCTGGGGGAATCCGCATGATTCCTTGGTTCCTGTTGAGGGCTGATCATTGCTAGTGGAGTCGCACGATTCATTGCATACGTTGAAGGATCTTAGAGTTGCTCCTTCGTCATGTTTTCTACCTCAGAATCCACAGGGCTTCCAATGATGCTAACATCGCGAATGGAATTCCATGCGTTTTCAGTGTTTCCGTAGCATTTAAGTCGTATCCAACGTGTCGCGGTATCGGGAATGTTGTAATTCTCTGGATCTTGAGTTTCGCCTGTACTTTCCTTGTTTATCAAGCGGTTCCACACATTACCGTCATCGGATGTTTCCACCGAGAATTTTGAAATTCGTTGATGACCTTTATGCCATGCGACTGAGAGTTCTCTAACCATGAACGAATCCTCAAGTTCGAATCTGATCCATTGCCCAGTTCCGTGGGTGCTCCATCGGGTGTTGGGGTCGTTGTCGATTGCATTCAAGGCAATGTTGCCATCGTCTGAAAGTGAGACTACTGATCTGATTTCCAAAACCTCTCCACCAGTCGAATCGTCGACCTCTTGATGAAAGTCGCTTCGTTCGTGATGCCTACGTCGTTTGTGATTACTCTTTTTTTGCTCTGATTGAGCTAATTCAATAAGTCTTTCAATTTCCGCGAATGGAAATGACAAGTCGATGCTCACCTGCTTTTCGTTGTTCGAAACGACAATGTTCTGCGCCAATTCGTCTAGGTTAGCCTCTTGAAAGTCTATAAACGATATTAGAGCCACCATGCCCTGAACAATTCGAGCAAGTTGTGTCGATGTCTCAGAATTTCGAGTAGATAGGACGAGCTGCGCGGTCAAGTTTTGCTCATCCTCGCCTAATGAAAACTGTCCAC
>CAWVWU010000094.1:0-14524 GCA_963933925.1 uncultured Puniceicoccaceae bacterium | reverse complement strand
GAGCTAGTCGCTTGGATGCGTTCGATGAAGCGTTCGATGAGGCGTCCCGTTTCGTCCTTCTTAGAAAGTCCGAGGCTGAAGCGGCATACTGCTTTCGCGATGTTGAAACTTTGCCAGTGGTTGTCGTAGTCGCTTCTGTTGAGAAGGAGCTTGTCGAGGCGTTCGCGGGTTTCGTCCACGAGGCGTTCCCATACTGGGTTTCTTTCCTTGGAAGGACCGAATGAAAGGAGTCCGAGAGCTGCGTAGGCGAGTCCGTTTTCCTGTGGTGGTTCGCTAAACGCTTGAGCGGTGATACAACGTGCGGCGAGATCGATAAGATCTTTTCCGTCTAGTTCTGTCTCTCCGGTGGCGCGATAAAACTCGCCAATTGCCAACGCGGCGTGGCCGGGTTCGTCTGAGCGATAGCTTTCGCCCTCGATTGGGCTGATACTGCCATCTTGATTGATGGAGTCTATATTGTGGCTGAGCATGGAGCGAGCCATGTCGAGGCACTGTTCAGAGAAGCTTTCCATATTTTTCTGTTCTGTATCTTATTTGAATGTCCCTAGAGCACGGCTCATTTTGGGACTTAGTTTTCTTTGCGTTAACTGAGAGCAGATCAAGAGATAAGTGGTCTGGTTTAGCTATTAACGCGTTTATTTTGAAATTAACCCGATTTATTGACTGATTAGGTCGAGTAAATCTTGGTTACTATCGGTTTTTGCGAGTCGGGTGATCATGGTTTCCGTTGCATCTTCGATCTTTTGTTGAACGAGGGCGCGTCGGAAGAAGTGTATGGATTCCAAAGTTTCTTCAGGGATGAGCAGTTCTTCGCGTCGTGTTCCTGATGCGGCGATGTTGATGGCTGGGTAGATGCGCATTTCTGCGACCTTGCGATCGAGAACCATCTCCATGTTGCCGGTTCCTTTAAATTCTTGGAAGATCATGTCGTCCATTCGGCTGCCCGTTTCGATAAGTGCGGATGCGATCATCGTTAGGCTGCCTTCTTCCTCGGTATTACGAGCGGCGGCGAAAATTTGGCGTGGGCGTTCGAGGGCTCGGATGTCCAAACCGCCGGACATTGTACGTCCGGAACTCTTGGCTGAGTTGTGAGCACGGGCGAGACGGGTAATCGAATCCATGAGGATTACGACGTCTTTGCCCACTTCTACTAGTCGCTTGGCACGTTCGATACAGAGATCGGCGATACGGAGGTGGCTCGGGAGGTTTTCGTCGTTGGACGATGCCCAGACTTCACCATCGATGTTGCGTCGGAAGTCGGTGACTTCTTCAGGCCGTTCGTCGATAAGGAGAATCATCACTATGATTTCGGGATGATTGGCTTTTACCCCTTGAGCGATGTGCGTGAGGAGAGTGGTTTTTCCTGTACGAGGCGGAGCTACGATGAGTCCGCGCTGTCCTTTACCAATTGGGCAGAAGAGGTCGATCGCACGAGTCGTCATGAGTTTCTGCGTGGTCTCAAGCTTGATCTGCTCTTCTGGAGTGATCGTGGTGAGCTGAGTGAAGTCTAGCTTCTTACGACGCTCGTCTACGGGAAGACCGTCTACGGTATCAATAAAGCGAATCTTTGGATTCTGGAAGCGTGGGTCTGCCGTGGCCTGTGCTACGATGTAGTTACCGTCGCGCAGTTTGAAGCGGCGAATGAGCTCCTTGGGGACGAAGGCGTCTGTAGGGCGTTGGCGGCCGTTCTTGCTGAGGTCGAGGAGTTGACCTGTTTTTTTCTTCGAAATCTCGAGTACTCCTTCGACGGTGATTGTGTTTTCGTCTGAATTATTGGGAGGATTTTCCGTAGCCATGTTCTCGTAAAAAGTCTGCGTTATAGTGTGTGTTTGCGTAATGAAGATCGGATACTAATGCTCGTGGAGCGTTCGCGTTGTAAACAGTTGCGATGTATTGTCTTCTGGAATATTCTTAAAAATTATTGATGGAGCGAAGTCTTGACCAGTGGAAGCAAAGACGATTCATATCCGTTTTAACCCCAATTCAACCTTAAGTTACAAAACCAAGTTAAACCGTGGCAGATAAAATCACCTCAGTAGCCCGAGAGGGCGAAATCATTCCTCCTTCGCCGGAATTCAAGAAACAGGCTTCGATAAAAAGTCTTGCTGAATACAAGAGGCTCTACAACGAGTCGGTCAAGAATCCAGAAAGGTTCTGGAGTGCTCAAGCGAAAGAACTGCTTCTGTGGCAAAAACCATGGAAGGAAACGCTCAAGTGGAAAGTACCTCATGCCAAATGGTTTGTAGGTGGCAAGCTTAATGTTTGTGAAAACTGTGTAGATCGTCATTTGGGGACTCCTCGTGAGAACAAGGCAGCCCTTATCTTTGAAGGTGAGCAGGGGGATCAAAAGACTCTAACGTATAAACAACTTCATGTAGAAGTTTGTAAGTTGGCTAATGTTCTCGAATCGCAGGGAGTCAAGAAGGGCGACCGCATTGCGATTTATATGCCGATGGTTAGCGAGGCAGCGGTTGCTATGTTGGCGTCGGCTCGAATCGGAGCGGTTCACACCGTAATTTTTGGTGGTTTCAGTGCGGAGTCGATTAAGGACCGTGTGAATGATTGCCAAGCGAAGATCGTGATTACCGCTGATGGGGGATCTCGTCGTGGCAGCATAATCGATTTGAAGAAGAACGTCGATGTGGCTCTTAAGGGGTGTACGTCGGTTGAGAAGGTGATCACGCTCAAGCGTGCCGGAAACCGCGTAACCATGAAGAAGGGCCGCGACTTTTGGTGGCATGACTTGATGGCTGAAGCGAGCCACGTGCACAAGGCCAAGGCCTTTGATTCTGAAACTCCGCTGTTTGTACTCTATACTAGTGGGAGCACTGGTAAGCCCAAGGGGGTTTTGCATACGAGCGGTGGTTTCTTGCTCGGAGCTACGTTGTCCGCGAAATATGTCTTCGATCTGAAGGAAAACGATACCTACTGGTGTACAGCGGATATCGGATGGATTACGGGACACAGCTACGTTGTTTACGGAATCTTGAGCAATGGGGCGACGAACTTAATTTACGAAGGAGCTCCGAACTATCCGGACAAGGATCGTTTCTGGTCGATCGTAGACCGTCACAAGGTGTCGATCTTCTATACTGCACCGACTGCGATTCGTGCCTTCATGAGTTGGGGCGACCAGCACATCAAGAAGCATGATTTGAGTTCGATCCGTCTATTGGGATCAGTTGGCGAGCCGATCAACCCGGAAGCTTGGAAATGGTACCACAAAACGATTGGTGGCGGACGTTGCCCAATCGTCGACACATGGTGGCAGACCGAGACCGGTGCGATTATGATAACAACGTTGCCGGGCGCCAATGTGGCGAAGCCGGGCTCAGCGGGGCTTCCGTTCTTCGGAGTCGTTGCCAAGGTCTATGATGACGAGGGCAAGGAAGTGAAGCGTGGCGAGGGGGGCAAATTGGTGATTACTCAACCATGGCCGTCAATGCTGCGAACGCTTTATGGAGATGACAAGCGTTACAAAGATACGTACTGGAGCGAGTATAAGGATACTTACTTCTGTGGCGATGGGTGTCGTCAAGATAAGGATGGATATTTCTGGATCGTGGGACGTATCGATGATGTATTGAATGTGTCAGGACATCGTCTCGGTACGGCTGAGCTCGAGAGTGCTCTCGTGAGCCATTCGAAGGTTGCGGAAGCGGCTATTGTTGGGCGTCCACACCCTGTGAAGGGAAGTGCTGTGGTGGCTTTCGTAACGTTGAAACTCGGTCAAGAAGGTAGCAAGGAACTTGCGACTATTCTACGTGCTCATGTCGCCAAGGAAATTGGGGCATTGGCGAAGCCGGACGAGGTTCGATTTGCGACTGCGTTGCCGAAGACTCGAAGTGGTAAGATCATGCGTCGCTTGCTGAAGGATATTGCGGAAGGCAAGGAGATCAAAGGTGATACCTCGACTCTGGAAGATGTAAGTGTGATCAAACAGTTACAGGAGAGTCACTAGAGTTTTAGCGAATTGTTTTTTATAGGGCCTCGGAATGCAGATATGTGTTCCGAGGCTTTTTGTTGTGGATTTTGGAATTGGTGAGTTTGTTAACCGCTAATGAATGCTAATTCATGCGAATGATATTTGGAGATGGGGGGCCAAGCTTTGGGACCTATTTGGGGTTAGCTTAAGGTAAAGGTGACTTTTTTCTCTTTTCAAAGGGTTCGCATTTCGACTTAAGGTGATATCCTCTAGTAGTAAGCATTGAGCGAATGGGTTCGATGTTAGGAAAACCGAATTTTGTGTGAAGAACGAGAGCAGTCAGATTTTGAATAAGAAGTGCGATGTCAGGGGCTGTGGAGTCGTTGGTTGTTTTGGCGTGCGTTCTCGGTTGGGGCGGCACGGTTTTAGTTTGTTGGAGCTTTTGGCGGCGATGGCGATTATGGCTATCTTGTCGGGATTGGGGATCAAGATGGTGGGAGGTTTTATGGAGTCGTCGCGTAAGAGTCGAGCGAAGGCGGAGTTGTCGATGATCCAGCATGGGTTGGAAGCGTATCGGGCGAAGTTTGGAGATTATCCGAGGGAGAATGGTACGTATCCGACGAATGTTGCTGATGAGCAACAGATGCTTTTTAACACCTTGAATGGGAAAATCGCACCTGATGGGACTGCGGTTGCTTCGCGGGCTCTATTGGATCTCAGCTCGTTGACTCTGGAATTTAAGGTTTATCCGAATCCTAGTGATTCCGCCTCGGTGGCTAACCGGATTGTGGACCCCTGGGGGAATGTGTATCTCTATTCTTATGATCCCAAGGGCGGGCTCGGGTGGACGAATTATAGTTATGTTTTGTATTCAGAAGGTCGGGATGGGGCTTCTACTGCGGTTCCGGCGACCGGGATTAAGGACCTTACTGCGGCGGGCAACGCCGATAACCTATACGCGGAATGATAAGAGCGGACGGAGTCATGAGAAATGGAGCGCGATCAATTCGGAAGGGGTTCACCTTGTTTGAATTATTGGTGACCATGGCGGTGATCGCGATTGTTGGCGGCATCTCGATCATTGGTTTAAAGGGGGGAGAGTCCCGGGCGTTGAATGCATCGCGCAGTCAGGTGCATGCTATGTTGCGGGCGACGCGTGGGGAGGCTGCACTAAATGGAGTGGATGCCCGTTTGATTATTAATTTCGATGCTACAGATCCAGAACGATTTTTGCGGTATTTCGGAATTGTCGTTAGGGAAAATTTGGGTTCGACGAATTGGGTGGCGGTCCATCGGGGGATGTATTTACCCGAGGGTATTTATTTTGTCCCTCAGAGTAAGGTTACCTTTAGTAATTGGGCTCCTGGATTGGTGGATTCGGATCGGAAGAGTGAATATTTTATAACGGGCGAAGCGAATCAAGGGATTGCAAATTTGAAGTATCCGTCGACAGTGGCTGAGGTCGAAAATGGGACGGGGGCTGTACCTTGGATTGCTTATGCGTATTTGCCCTCGGGGAAAATGGCAGAGGTAAGAGATGCGGCGATGGTTGGAACGAATGCGTCTGGTCTACATATCGCCTTGGCTGCTGGCAAATGGGATGGGGCTGGCGGACTGGTTTTTGAGAATAGCGAGCGGGTTACGGGAATTGGTTTGAGGAAAAATGGCAATACGTTTGCCGTAGACGATCCAAACGCATTATGAGTTTACAGGTTAAAAGGCTTAAGGCGTTTACGCTGTTAGAAGTTATTGTTGCTATGGCGATGTTTGCGATGATCGCGGCTCCCACTTTGAGTTTGATGAGTCTGGCAGCTCGTAAAACGGGAAATCAAATTGGGGCGGCGAATGCGTCTGAGTTAAAGCGTAAGATAGAGAGCGCAGTTGCTAATTCTGTCACGATATCGTCTCTTCAAAATGCTTTTAGTTGGGACCTCGCGGGGAATCCCGTCGCTCTTTACGCAAGCAGGGATCTTGTTACGATCGAGTATTCAGGGAATACGACATCTTCAAATGATAAATACTATCGTATCGATATATTGGATCCTAGTGGATATATCTATGATAATTCAGTATCTTCAGAAGATGCCTATCGGGTATTTGTTTTTAAGGTTGTTTGGCCAGCCTATATAGAAACTGCTCCTGGGACATACGTTGATAATTTGACGATATCGGATGGTGATTCAAATACTGTTGATCCCGTGAATTCGTCTGGCCTTGAAGAGATGATTCTAACCTCTGTCGTGTCTAAATGAAACCACTGAAACAGGCGTTTACTTTAATTGAGTTGATGGTGGCGATTGGTATCACGTCGTTGCTGGCTTTGGTCGCATTTCAGTTTATGAATGGCTTGATTTCGGTATGGAATGAGTCGGATAAGAACATAAGTCTTGAATCAGAAAGTCGAATGGTGCTCGATGAAATCGCGAAGGATCTTGAGTCGGCATTCTTTGCCAACGGGCAGGGCACAATGTTTGCGGTAGATGTCCTATCTGACAATTTGAATTCAGGCCAATGGGATGCGGCTGCCTCAGTTTCCCGCCCCACTGCAAATCCGTTTGATCCTGATATTCATCGATATGGCTGGGCAGGTTCTTGGCTTCGTTTCTTTACCGCAGCTCCGAGTTTAAATGCAGTGGGGTATCAGATTGTTCGATCAACTCAGATGTCTTTCTCAGCATTGGAAGGGTATCATTTATATCGGGGTATTGTGAGAAGTGATCGTTCCTCCCAATCGGGGATGGACCTATTGGGGTCTGCTTATGCGGCAGGCAGTAGGTACCCAGGGTATCCAATTATGGTGAAGTCTCCGCTTCAGGAATATATTGTTGCGAGTAATGTCGTTGATTTTGGAGTACGTTTGTATGTTTACGAAGAAGGAGCAACGTATACTGGTACACCTGCTGGTATGCGCCTTGTTTTTCCTGTTTATAATTATGGAGCTGGGACTTTTGATGTGGGTGTAACGCAGTTTGCTGCGGATGGAGTGGGCGTTGCATATCCCGATGCAGTAGAGGTTTATATTCGGATGCTTGATAGCGAAGGGGTGGGTTTCCTCTCTGATCTAGAGGAAGCGGGGTCGAGTACGGGGACTTGGGATGAAATAGTGGCACAGCATAGCAAGTTGTTTAGCCGCTTCATCACGGTTAAGGGGAAGGCGTTGTGAAAATGACTCTAGAGAATCGAAAATCGGACAAAGCGAACAAACGCGGATTCGCGATTATACTGGTGGCGGGTTTGGCTGCAATGGTGCTCTTGTTGGGAGTCTCGCTCGTTTCCTTTATGCAGGTTGAGAGTGCGATTCTCGGGCATGACCAGCGGATGAATCTGGCTCGGGATAATGCCCGCATGGCTCTAGATATGGCAGTAGGCGATTTGCAGCGTTATGCGGGTCAAGATAAGGCTGTTACAGCCTTGGCGGATATTTACCGAGGTACTGCTGATGAGTCTTTTCAGGATAAAAGTAATCCTGCTGATATATTTGAGCCCTTCTGGACTGGTGTTTGGGAAGATGGGGCTACGAATCCTGAATGGTTGGTAACACGGCCAATTGCACCCTCTGGGGGTGTATCAGCATTGGTGTATGCTGATCTGGGGATTAGTGGGAATTCGGTGATTCTTGTCGGCGATCGTTCTGCGGAGTTTGAAGGGGCTGCGGGAACTCAGGGAGATTATAATGTAGAGGTGCCTGTTGAACCGATACTTGCGGATGGATTGTTAAATTTGGGTACTGCGACCGTTGGCAATTATGCCTATTGGGTGGGTGATCTGGGAGTGAAGGCGAGTATGGCTTTGGGGAATCGGACTATGGAGGTCTCGCATGGAGATTATGGGGTGGATGACGATGCCGATGAAAGTACCCCGACCTCGTTTCAGAAAAGATTGGAACAGATGTATGGAAATTTCTATGATATCGGTTTGTTTGATCCCGAGTCAGATGAAAACGTTCCACTGGTTAAGAGCTTTGTAAGTGATTTTCAACTTAGGGATACTGATGAAAATAATCCATATGCGCATTTTGATGGATTGACGATGAATGAGACCTTGGACTCTTTCCATATTTATACGCCATTGGCACGAGGAGTTTTGTCTGACTCACTCAATGGAGGCTTAAAGAGGGATCTATCATACATCGATCCACTCAACCCAGTTGCATTCACGGGAGACTCAGTTGTGGATGGGCAGTTAGCTGGCTACATTGATGTGGCGTCAATGCCAATAACTGTAGATTCGGCACTAGAGCGCTCGTATGATATACAAGATTCGAATCTGCGGATTGCACCAATTTTGACCGAGTTTCATGTTAATTTCGCTTTTTCGGTAAATTCGTCAGGATTGTTGGAAGTGCATTATAATGGGTTTTTCGAATTGTGGAATCCCTATACAAGCCGCCTCAATCCTGATCAGTTAAGCATTACTGTAGGAAACCTGCCTGCACTTGATATTGAATACACCTCGGGTGGTACAATTGTGGCCACGCATAGCGACGTAAGTTTTGCTTCTTTGCTACCATCAAATCTTTTTACATTGCCACCTCCCGCGACTGGCGAGGATTGGTGGCGACCAGGTCAAATTATGGCATTTTCTGGAGACGACACCTTGGTTGCCTATAGCGGAAATACTGGCCAAAAAAAGGTTACCGTAGGTGCAGCCACAGTAGCTGCTTTTGTGGATGGCACCCCTGCTAATTCAGGCGACGATCAGATAAGGGTGGATGCGGACGATTCCTCATACGTTTCGGTTTTACTTAGAAACTCAGCTGGGGATTTGATTGGGGTCTACGGCATTAGTTCCTCATCTTCGAGTTTCAACACTGGAGGAATGTCCATGAGTGATACATTTGCGGATTTTGGTTTTACGTGGGCATTTGACGCGCCCAGCACAAGCAGTTTGTTTTGGAGTACCACTGATATTAGGAGCGATCCCCTGGTACCATCTTCCTCGGAGTTTTCTGGATGGGAAAGCAGTCCAATGGATAAGAAGTCGCACGGACCTGATGAAGGTACAGATGTTTTTTTTAGATCGAATCCAGTGGACTCGTCATCTACGATAGATGTATCCTTTGACAAGCCATTGTTTGAGTTGCCTCGACAAGATATCTTATCGATTGCGTCGCTGCAGAATACTTATTTAGGCGCCCCTTACGGTGTTCGCCAGATAGGGCGACAGGGCACGACTGATTCCCTTAATAGTTTGTTCGACAGGTTCTTTTTTTCGACCGTTCCTCAAGTGGACGCTTCCGTTAACCCATGGACAGTGAGCGATCCGCTGCCAAATACGCGCATGGAAGTTTTATCGAATACGGCAATAGGTGATTTGAGATCGGTCAATACGGCGTCTCATCTACTTGTAAATGGAGCATTCAATATTAATTCAACTTCGATTGAAGCCTGGGTCGCAGTATTGGGTAGTGTTCGATTAGATACTTGGGATTATGTTTATGATGTAGCCACCGCTACGAAAGATTTTGGGGGCGGTGCGGTGTTTCCAATTTATGCACAAAGTGCCGAAGAAACCTGGCAGGGTGGATACCTCGATGGATTTGGAGAAGTGAATGATCCAGCGACTGTACAAGAAATTGAACAGATGGCGTATCGACTAGGACTTATCGAGGTGACTGATGCACAGATCGGTGATATGGCAAAAGATATTGTAGAGAGCATACGCACAAAAATGAGTGATGATGATCGGCCATTTATAAATTTGAGTGAATTTATCGATGCGGGGGTGATTAACGATGCGATTGATGCGACTGGAGATGATAGTCTGGCTAATGCTATAAATTACGGTAAGTCTCTTGAACAGCCGGGATTTCTGACTCAGTCGGATGTATTGACGGCTATTGCCCCGTTTTTGTCTGCTCGTTCGGATACTTTCTTAGTGCGAACCTATGGGGATTCGGTTGATCCGCGTGATTCAGCTAAAGTGTGGGCTCGTGCGTATTGCGAGGCAATCGTGCAGCGAATGCCTTCGAAACATAGTACTGATACAAGTACTGGCGGAGCGATAACTCCAACCAGTACTGGAAACGGTGAGTTCGGCCGTCAGTTTAAAATCATAGCGTTTCGTTGGATGGATGCGAATGAGATTTAGGATGCGGGCGGTTTGGGGATTTTGGCTTGGGGTGGTTTTGCTTGGGGGGGCGGTGAGTCTCTCGGGGCAGAATGCACCTACGGGGCCAGTTGTTACGCCGAAGGAAGAGATTGAAATCGATTCGCTCCGGTTTCGGGTGATGGCTTTTGGGGATGCCTTTTTTGAGGGGATTCGTTTTGAGAACGTTTCGGAAGAGACGGAGCTTTTGACGTTTAATCCGTATCGACGATCGAAGGCGTATGAGCATCCGAAGAAGGAGCGGATGTTGGTGTTTTTTGAGGAGGTCGAGGATGAGCGGGGACGGATGAGTCGCCGTGATTTGGCCCGGATTGATGTATCCAAGTTGGGGGATCGAGCTTTGCTGGTGTTTACGGATCTTCCGGATCGCGAGAACGAGCTGCAGTATTCGGTGTTGGTCGTGGATGAGAGCGAGATGGTTTTTGGTCCGGGGGCGATTCGTTTTTTGAATCTGACGGGGGCTCAGTTGGTGTCCTTGGTTGGGGAAGAACGAATTTTGCTCGGAGGTGGTTTTTCGGAGGTCGTGCAGCGGGATGCGGCGGACCGAGTACCGATTATGTTTCGTTTCGCGGTTGAGGTGGGCGGCGAGTGGAAGTCGGTGTTTGCGACCCGGCGTCAGTCTCACGAGGAGACGGGGACGTTGTTTATTCTCAAGCCGCCTGTTGAGAGGGATTCGTTAAAGATTCGAGTAAATGCCTTGGTCGAGTCTTTGAAGTAGATTTTTGATGGGAGCGTTTTTCTGGGGGGGCTTATTGGACGAAGGTTTTGGCTTCTTGTAGGAGGCTGGTCCAGAGAGGTTTATCGACTTGGGGGAGGCTTACCCATTCTTTGAATACTCGTCCGTTGGGGGCGAAGGGGGTTCCGGTGCTGTCGGCAATCAGTGTTTCGACGCGGTCTTTGGGGAGCTTGACGATGAGGGCGTTGGCTTTGTGGTCGAGTGTGGCGAAGAAGGCTCCGTTGGCTCTGAGGCATTTGAAGCCCATCATGGTGCCTTCTTTTACTGAGGGGTCGCCGTACATTTCTTCGGCGATTGTCCAAAAGAGTTTTTCGTGCGTCATTTGATTGGGGGTGTTGGGATAGGTGCTTGGGTGATGGGTGTTGTGCTTTTTTTTAACCGCAAAGGACGCTAAGATCGCAAAGGGTTATGGGGAATAGGTGCTGGGTGTTTTTATTCCAACTACGCACAATGTTTCGATGGGTGGGCTACGTTGGGTAGGGATGAGAATGAGGATGAGGATGAGGATGAATCCGGCTTCGTTACTCTACGTCGGGACAAGGAAGGATTTGGTTAGCGTTGTTTGATGCGGAGGAAGGCGGCGTAGTAGAGGCCGCTTGCGGTGAGGAGGAGGAGGCCGATGGCGGTGAAGTCGGTGAGCCATGGGCCCCATGATCCGAAGAAGCGACCGCTGTGAATGTCGAGGATGATGCGGTAGAGGCTGAGGCCTTGGCCTCGGTAGGCGGTTAGGATGGCGTCGTTCAGTATTGGGGACGTGGGGATGGGGGTGCTCCACGTTATGGGACCTGGGTTTTCTGCGGGGGTCCATTCAATAAAGTCGGCGTCTTTGGTGTAGAGTCCTTGGGGGGTGTTGATGATTATGCTTTTTGAGTGATCGAGTCCGATGCCGACGAGGGTGGGGTGTGGGAGGCTGGCGGTGTTGAGGCGTTCGATGAGTTGTCCGTCGGTGCTGAGGAGAAGGAGTTCGCTTGTGCTGGCGGCACAGTAGAGGTCGGGCGTGGTGGCGGTTCCTATGAGGGAGTCGCTGTCGATGAGGGGAGTGCCGTTGTAGTAGAGGGTGCCTTCTAGGGAGGAGAGAGTGTCGGTTCCTGTTTGGTAGGAGATGGGGTGGTTTTCTGGTTGCATGCCGTACCAGTCGAGCAGCCAGGGCGCTTTGATTTTGAGGTCTCGTAGGTTGAGGCCTTCGGTGTGGTTGAGGAGGAGGCCGGTGGTGCAAGCGACTAGGAGTAGGACGGCGATGGTTTCGCCTAGACGCCGGTGCCAGCGTAGGAGAATGCGGCTGGGTGTGTTGCGTCCGCTGCGTTTGCGGGATGGCTTACTCTGCGACTTTGACTGTTTCATGCGGGACGTTTTGGTCGAGGTAGAGGGCGAGGTGGCTGAGGCGTTTGAGGGCGTTGACTGATAGGGTGGCCCCGGAGATTCCGTCGATCTTTTTGTTGAGGTCGTGGGATTTCGTGAGGCCGAGTTTTTTGAATTGGTTGGTGAAGAAGGGATGTTTGACTTCCCAGCCGTGGCTTTCGCGATAGACGAGCACTTTGAGGGATTGGATTTTTCCGTCTTGGATGATGATGCCTGTGGTGATCGGTTTTACTTTTCCGATTTCTTCTAGGATCCAGGCGGTGCGTGTTTCGTGCTGCCAATAGCGGATGCGGAAGCTGGAGTAGTCGTGGTCGAGGATTTTTTTGACCCCTTCTTTGAGATCGTTTTTGAGCCAAAGGACGTTTGCTTTGGGTTCAGAGTCCTGAAAGGCGGAGGCTATAAAGGCTTCTGGGCTTTGGAAGACGTCATCGGCTTTGAGAGTTGTTGGCTTTGCCACGCTTAGGAGAACGAGGAAAAGTGTGCTTAGACTGTATGTGTAATTGGCCACTAGGTTTTGTTAATATCTTTGGAAGAGAGGGATTGAACGCGGAGTCGTGAACACAGTCCAGCCGAGAAAGTCGAAGACGATCTCGGCTGAAGAGGGAAACGTTACCAGCGTCTCCTGTTTATCCTAAATTCCGCAATCGCCCGCGGCGATCTGCCGAATCTATTGGGCTGCAGATGCTTATGAAATTGACTCGAAGCACCGCAGGTGCACCTTCGCAAATTCCTAATCATCTTCGCTCCAATATCTTACGGCACCTCACTCACGCTCAACTGCGGAATCTAGGTTTATCGTGTTCCGAAAAAGTGGTTTGCGAAAGCGTTTACTAGAACTGGTAACCGATACCGAAGTTATAGGTGTGGGTATCGGAGTTGGCTTGTTCTTCTTTGGTGTAGTCGACTTTGAAGACTACATTTGGGTGAGGCCAGTAGTTGGCTCCGATGGAAACGGAGTCAATTTCGGTGTCTGCTGCGTTTCCTGCATTGGTGTCATACATTCCGTAGCGGATGAATACGCCCATATCGTTGTCGCCAACTGGGAATTTGTAAGAGGGTTCGATGTAGACGCCTTCTTGTTGGTCGCGACCGAATGATTTGGCAGTAGCCCCAGAGATATCCCATGCGGCGTAGAGGGCACGGAGTCCGAAGCCGCCTTGTTGGATGTCAGCGTGTAGGGTGTAGAGCATGGCGTCGGCATCTTCAGTGAGTGTGCCTTGGGCGACGTCTTGTTGGTACTGGAGAGAGGCGGAAAGCTTAACTCCTGGGATGGCGGACCAGTTGATACGAGCGGTTGTTGCGAAAGAATCGGCTGCGGCTTCGGCTACTTTTCCTCGACCAGAGCGGATGCGGAATGCGTTGGATCCTGCGGTTGGCGTGTTGAGTCCGGAGTGGAGTGCGATGTCTGTGGAGAACCCGCTTTCGAATTGCTTGGTGTAGGCGAACCCTGCTTCCCACCATGTGGATGGGATGATTTCCTTTTCGATGTTATTGCGTTCAACTCCGTAGAATGTGTTGGGCTCGTGAGTTTCGTTGAGAAGTCCAACCGGGACGAGGAAGAGTCCGGCCTTAATTTTCGAGGTTTCGTTGAGGTCCATTTCGATGTAGGCTTGTTCGAGTTCGACTTCACCTGGCTTGCCGTCGCCGGCGAGTGAGTGCTCGAGTTCGAACTCGGAGAACATGCGGATGGAATCGCTAAAATCGTGGCTGAAGAAAAGCACCCAGCGGTGAAAATCGATGACTTCCTTGTCGCCTTGGGTTAGGTGAAGCTCGCCGTAGCCGCCGATTTGAGTGCCATTGAACGAGCTGTCTGAGTTTTGAGCGATGTCTTCGACGAACGCACTGGTGGCTTCGACCTTGTCGTCGGTTTCGCCAACGCGAGTGTTAAGTGCGTCGAGTTCTGCTTGTTGGGATTGGATGAGTTCCCACATCGCTTCTGGAGTGGGAAGAGTCTCGTCAGCTGCAATGGCAGCGTTTGAGAGAGTCAATCCTGCGAGGAGGGATGCGCTCGTTGCGAGTTGTATGAAAGTTGTCTTTGTAGTCATTTCGTAATTTGTTTCTAATGAGTGCAACTGATAATCAGTATCAATTACATGGCACACTTGAAACTAGGTCTCATTAGCAAGGTCAACCCCAATCTTGAGAAAATGTCTCAATAAGGGAGTGTTTCGACCTGACGCTGCTGTTGGAGGTCAGAGGCGGGGGATTGGGTTGGGTGTTTGTTTTTTACCACGAATGAATGCCAAAGATGATTCCTGTAGTGGGAATTGTTATCAGGGAATGATTGGGTAGCTGGATTGCGGAGTGGCCATCGGGGACGATGCCCTTTGGGCTGCGATGGGCACGCGAGGACCTGACGATGTGCCGCTACTCGATTGGGTTGTGCTTGGGGTGCG
>CAWVWU010000093.1:0-14832 GCA_963933925.1 uncultured Puniceicoccaceae bacterium | reverse complement strand
ATTTCGACCCCGAGGCCATGATTAGAGCAGCGAACGCTGGGGGTGATGATGATTTCGACCCCGAGGCCATGATTAGAGCAGCGAACGCTGGGGGTGATGATGATTTTGATCCCGAAGCAATGATTCGCGAGGCGAATAAAGAAAACGAAGAGTAGACTTTGGACGGCTAATTTAACGCGTACCGAGATACGAAGCACGACGAATTCGTAGGGAACTACGAAACGATTGGCCGGCAATAAGTGCGGAGGTTAATTGGAGGAGACTGGATCGCATCCGGCCCTATATATTTAGACGGCGACGGAGGAAATTAGAGAATCTAAGGATTCATTGATACTCTCTGCTGCTGCGTCGATGTGCGATTGGTTGAGGCCTGCTTTTTCTAGACGTTCGTTGGTCGCTTCCCAGTAGCCGAGTTCGCAGGGAAGACCTTTGCCGATGTTTTCTGCTACTAGAGATGCGATGTGAAGGAGGTTGGGTTCCTTGATGTCATCTGGGTCTTCTTCGGGAATGTATTGATATTGAATGGCTCGTGAAATGAGGTCGGGGAAATTCCATGAAACGAGGACGAATCCGGCAACGCTTGAGTTGGTTATTCCGAAATTGGCGTCTTCCCACGCGTGAAGCGGAATGGTGACGGAGCTGGTGATTTGAATGGGGTCTGGATCACCTTCGAGGCAGGCGTTGAGGATCATTTTCCCCATGGAGCGGAGAAGTCCGATGGTGTAGGCTTCTTGAGGATCGCCTCCGGTTTGCTTGGCGAAGTATTCCATGGCGAGTGCACAGGCGAGGGAGTTTTCCCAGAGCTGACTTCCTTCGACGTCGTAAAGTTCGTTTCGGTCGGTGAAGACTTGTGCGGCGGCGGCCATTCCGACGAGCTTGAAGAGTTCTGAAAATCCAATGCGATTGATGGCATCGTCGAGAGTGTCGATGGGCACTCCTCCGGCATAGAGAGCACTGTTGCTGAGACGGAGAACTTGGACGGTGAGGGAAGAATCGTTATTTACCAGGTCAGTGATGTCGTCGAGCGTGGTGTTCATGTCCTTCATCAGGGTGCTCAGTTTACTGAAAATCCGTGGGGAAGAGGGGATTTTGGCGGCGGCTTTTTTGAGGTCAGATGGAGAAATGAGATTCATAACAAAATTCTTGAGGTTGTGGTTCTTTTGTTATCGGTGGGGCGGGGTGGATCTGAACCGAGATTGGGGCGAGAAATGGGGAGTGGTGTGATGTTTTTTTTCGAGCTAGGTGGGTTCCTTTGATCGAGTAGAGGCTCTTGGGGTTTTGGTGCAGATGGTGCTTAAGGGGATTATATCGTGGATCCGTCTACACTTCGTTTCGCCGTGACTAGATGGTGATAGGGATAGGGTGAGACGAATCGGGGGGATTTATTGGGTCTGTTACCATTCTCTTGTCTTTTTTTAGGGGGCACTGATTATGGGCGACGATGGTTTCTCAATTTTCGTATCTTCACCCGGTTGCTTTTTATGAGACTGACATGGCTGGTTTGGTTCATTTTTCCAATTTCTTCCGTTGGATGGAAAGTGCTGAACACGCGTTTCTGCATGAGATCGGATTTCCTCCGGTAAAACAGGAGGGTGAAACGTTTTGGGGGTGGCCGCGTGTTCGTGCGAGTTGTGATTATCGAGATCCGGTTCGCTATGGAGATGAAGTTGAGTGCCGGATATTCGTGAAGGAGATCAAATTGCGTTCGGTCGTGTATTTCTTTCGATTCTACAAGACTGGGTTGGACGGGGAGTTGGTCCAGGTTGCGAAGGGTGAGATGACGAGTGTGTACGCGAAGTTCGACGTGAGAAATCAGGCGATGGCAGCTTTGAGTCTGGAGGAGGGATTATTGGGGAAGATTGAGGAGGCATCGGCAGTGGCAATGAAGCGATTGGACGCTAATAAGGTATGAGTGGTCGAGAGGAAGTGGATCAAGCTAGTCTTGGTTGGCTCAGTGGGGTGAGTCTGATGAGTGGGGGAAGTCTGGTGCTTTTTGGTTTTGTCTCTTTACTGCTTTCGTTGTTTGGCGGTGGTTTGGCTGGCGTTTTGGTCGGAGCGGCTTTGCTGGTTCACGGCATCGTGGAATTGCAGGCACGCAGTGCGGTTTTGCAGCGGTCGGATATGCGTGGAGGGCGTCGTTTGTGTATAAATCAGTTGGTGCTCGCGGTAAGCATCTCGGCGTATGCGGGTTCGCAGGTGTTTAACCTGAATGATGAGGCGATAGGGCAAGCGGTTGCCAAGGCTCTTGAGAGCCCATTAGTGAAGAGTTTTTTGGATATCGTCCCAGTAGAGGCCCTGGACCAGGTCGTTGATCAAATGCCTGGTATGGTGCGTGGACTTTATGTCGCCGTGGTGGTGGTAGCTTGGTTAGGCTGCGGACTCACGGCTTTGTACTACCGCAGCAAAGTGCGGGTGATTGTTGTTTAGGAAGGGTGGTGACGCCTAAATTTTCTTCCCGCGGGCTTCGAAGAGCTTCATGTAGCGGGCGTTGATCTTGCCTCGGTTGAATTTGTTTCGGCCGAGTTCGATGAGTTGATCCCATTGTTCCTCGGATGGTTTGAATTCCTCGAAATGCTCAAAGCGACCCGCTTGGCGGACAAAGGTGATTTTGTCACCGAAGATGCGTACTTCGATTTTTAGTTTTCCGAGTTCGGGATCGCGTTCGATCCATCCTATTTGACGTGGCATAATTGGGATAGAGCCCTGAAGTTGGATAGGGGCCAAGCTCAAAATGTTTTGCTTGGTTGGAGGAAGGCGTTTTGCATAGGGGGATATTATGTGGGATTGGACGATTGTAGTGTGGGATTGGCTTAAGGATTCATGGCCGTATCTGTTGGGGAGCGTGGCGTGGCTTGTGTTGGCTTGCGGTGTGTTTGGAGGTTTTGTGGGTGTTTTCTTGCCGTTGATTCCTGGTGCTCTGGTCGTTTTTCTCACGGCATTAATTCACAAGTGGATGTTGCCGGATTGGTTATCTTGGTGGTCTATTGGGGGGCTTTTTGTGCTCGTTATCGTGGACCGCGTGGTGGATTTCGGTGGAACGGCCTTAGGGGCAAAATGGTTTGGAGGCGGTAAGTGGGCGATTTGGGGTGCCATTATTGGAGCCGTCGTGGGGATCTTTTTTGGTCCGTTTGGGTTGATTTTGGGGCCAGTGTTCGGGGCGATCGTTTTCGAGTACTTTGGGGCACGTAGTAATGCGAAGCTTGCTATGAAGTCGGGCGTGGGTGCTGGAGTTGGCTTTGGAATCTCGACTTTGGGACGGCTGGTTGTCTTTTGCGTGATGATGGCGGTTATTGGGATCGATATCGCTGTGGATTATGAGGGGGAGCTCGATGGAGCTTCTCTATTAGTTGAAGACACGCCCTAGGCCTCTTAATCGGACGGGAATCGTGTTTTTTGTTGGTGTGGGGTTGCTGCTAATCGATCGTAGCAGGCGACGATGTAGTCTGGGTGAACGTCGAGTTTTATGTAGTAGTCACCAGTGATTTCGAGATGCGGACTCATTTGATCGGGTGAAAATATTTGGAGGCGTCGACTGTGGGCTCCCCAATGGGCGAGGATAGCGATGTAGGGGGTTCCGTTGTGCGAAAAGGGGAAGAGTCCGTCACCTGCACAGTCGTCGAGGTCTTCCTCTGGAGGTTCGGGTGCTTGGCAAAAGTATATGGGGCCGAGGTCGATGGAAATAGCGGGAGCGTGGATGGACTGGATATGGAGGGTGTATGTGCTTTGTTGGTTTTCGAGCCAGAAAGTTCCTTGGTTGTCGGGTAATTCGACTGGGTGGATGGTAGTTGGTGTGGCGGCGTGGGCGTGGGCGTGGGCGTGGGCGTGCGCGATTGCGAGAATGAATAGGAAGAGGTATCTCATCGGTGGAGGACAGGTTTTGGGAGGGTAAATTAAAAAGGCCGCACTTGGTGCGGCCTTGGAGAGTGTTTGTTGAACCTTTGGTTAGAGGCTGTGTATTGCGGATTTGCTTACTGCGAGGCCGGCTTCTTTGACTGACTCGGATAGGGTCGGGTGAGCGTGAACTGTACGAGCAAGGTCTTCTGCACTTCCGCCGTATTCCATGTGGGTGACGACTTCGGAAATCATTTCCGACGCGGAATGGCCGATTATTTGGCCTCCGAGGATTTTGTCAGTTTTCGCACAGGCGATGATTTTTGCCATGCCCCCTGTTGCGTCGCTCGCTTGGGCGCGACCGTTGGCGGCGAATGGGAACTTGCCGACTTGAACTTCGATTCCTTGGGCTTTCGCTTGTTCTTCGGTGATGCCGACTCCGGCGACTTCTGGCTCGGTGTAGATGACGTTTGGAATGACGTCGTAGTTTACGTGACCTGCTTTGCCAGCGATCATTTCTGCGAGGGCAACGCCTTCTTCTTCCGCCTTGTGGGCGAGCATTGGGCCAGTGATGATATCACCGATCGCGTAGATGCCTGCCACGTTGGTGCGGAAGTGAACGTCTGTCTTAACGCGACCGCGTTCGTCGCATTCGACTCCGGCAACGTCTAGTCCGAGCTTATCTGTGTAAGGCTTGCGTCCGACTGCTACGAGAACCTTGTCGGCTACGAACTCGAGAGCTTTGCCTTTTTTCTCGGCAGAGACGATGAGTTGGCCGTCTTTTTCGGTGGCTCCGGTTACCTTGGTCGCGACGTGGATGTCGAGGCCTTGTTTCTTGAGTTCGCGTTGGAGGAGCTTAGATACGTCGTCGTCGTAACCTGCTGCGATTTTTGGAAGAAATTCGAGGACAGTTACTTTGCTGCCGTAGCGCGCCCAAACGGATCCGAGTTCGAGGCCGATAGCACCGGCTCCGATTACCACGAGATTTTTAGGAACTTCTTTGAGGGCGATACCTTGGTCGCTAGAGATCACCTTGTCGCCGTCGTTGGCGAGGAAGGGAAGCTCTACTGAAGAGGAACCGGTAGCCAAAATGATATGATCGGCTTCGATTGTTTGATCGCCGACGGAGATCTTTTTGCCGCCGAGGAGATTGGCATGTCCTTCGAAGCGTTCGACGCCCCGTTTTGTCGTCAATGCTTTGATACCGTTGGTGAGATTGGAAACGACCTTGTCTTTCTTGGCTAGAACGGTCTTGAGGTTCAGGGCTACTGAGCCGAGTTCGATTCCGTTCGCTTTGGCATCGTGTTGAGCGAAGGCGAAGTGCTCACTCATGTGAAGGAGTGCCTTACTTGGAATGCAACCTACGTTGAGGCAAGTTCCACCGAGAGCTTTACGTTTTTCAACGAGAGCGGTTTTTAGGCCGAGTTGAGCACAGCGGATTGCGGCGACATAGCCACCAGGACCCGCACCGATGATGGCGACGTCAAATTTTGTTTCGTTAGACATAGTAGTCAGTGGCCGATCCTGAGGATCGGCCTTTCAGATTATTACTTTAGATATTAGATCTCGAGGAGTAGACGTGTCGGGTCTTCGAGGGCTTCCTTGACTTTTACGAGGAAGGTGACGGCTTCTTTGCCATCTACGATGCGGTGATCGTAGGACACGGCGAGGTACATCATTGGGCGAATAACGACTTCGCCATTTACTGCCATCGGGCGATCCTGGATGGTGTGCATTCCGAGGATGGCACTTTGAGGAGCGTTGATGATAGGAGTCGAGAGGAGGGAGCCAAATACGCCTCCGTTTGTGATTGTGAATACGCCACCTTGGAGATCGTCGATGGTGATTTTACCATCGCGAGCTTTCTTGGCGTAGTTGATGATCGACTGTTCGACTTGTGGAATGCTGAGGTGATCACAGTCTTTTACGACTGGAACCATAAGTCCCTTAGGAGTGGATACAGCAATTCCGATATCGTAGAAATGGTTTTGAACGACTTCGTTTCCATCCAACTGGGCATTGATGCCAGGGACTTCTTTGAGTGCGTTGACGACCGCTTTTACGAAGAAAGACATGAAGCCGAGCTTTATGCCGTTTTTCTTAACGAAGCTCTCTTGGTACTTCTTGCGAAGTCCCATTATGGCACTCATATCGACTTCGTTGAAAGTCGTGAGCATGGCAGTTTCGTGCTGTACGTTGACGAGACGTTCCGCGATTTTTGCACGGAGAGGAGTCATGCGCTTGCGCGTCGTGCGTTCGCCTGTGGAAACCGGTGCTGCTGTTGGTTTTGGAGCAGAGGGTGTTGGTGTGGCTGCTGCTTGGGGAGCGGGTACGTTAAGCATGTCGCCTTTGGTAACGCGTCCGTCTTTGCCTGTGCCTGCTACTGAAGCGGGGTTGACGCCCGTTTCACTTGCGATGCGGCGCACTGCTGGAGATACGGCGTCGTTTGAACCTGCTGCGGGAGCTGTTGCCTCGGATGGACTTGCTGCGGCTTCGGGAGCTGCGGATTTCGCTGGGGCGGCAGCGGATTCGTCGATTTCGGCGATGATTTGGCCGATTTCAACTTCGTCGCCTTCTTCTGCTTTGAATGTGATAACACCGGCGATCTCGGCGAGACCTTCGGAGGTTATCTTGTCGGTTTCTAGTTCGTAGAGAATCTGGTCTCTTTCAACGTAGTCGCCGTCTTTGACGGTCCATGCGGCGATGATTCCGCTTGTGATGGATTCGCCGAGTGTGGGTACTTTAACTTCTGTAGCCATTAGTTTGATTTGGTAATTTAAAAAGTAGGGGAGTGATGGGCTTCGAACTTACAGTGTGAAGGCATCGTTGAGAAGAGCAGCGAGCTCTTGCTTGTGGAGAGTCATAACGCCGACAGCGGGACTTGCGCTAGCGTCGCGGCCAGCGTATGGAATTTCTTGGCCGAAAATCTTGCGAAGGTAGGGCTCGATAAAGCGGAACCCACCCATGTTTTCAGACTCTTCCTGACACCAAACCACTGATTTCGCGTTTGAGTACTTGTCTCTCAGCTCTTCGAGTCTTTCGGAGTGAAGCGGGTAGAGTTGTTCTACTCTGATGATCGCAGTGTCTTTGATCTTCTTTTCAATGCGGTAAGCATTGATGTCGTAGTAGACTTTACCCGAGCAAAGGATGATGCGCTTTACGCTTTTCGGCTTTGCATCCGCGTCGTCGAGTACGTTGTGGAAGGTATCGTCTGTGAGATCTTCCCAAGGGGATACTGCTTCCTTGTTACGCAACATGGACTTGGGTGACATGACGATCAGCGGCTTACGGAAATCGCGTAGCATCTGACGACGTAGGAGGTGGAAGAATTGTGCTGGAGTCGTGACGTTACAGACTTGGATGTTGTCTTCTGCGCATGACTGGAGAAAGCGTTCGAGTCTGGCCGATGAGTGCTCAGGGCCTTGTCCTTCGTAGCCGTGTGGTAGCAACATGACGAGTCCGCTTACGCGTCCCCACTTGGATTCACTTGAGATTAGGAACTGGTCGATGATGACTTGAGCACCGTTTGCGAAGTCGCCGAATTGTGCTTCCCAGATGCAGAGCATGCGTGGGTAATCGATCGAGTAACCGTAGTCGAATCCGAGTACACCCGCTTCCGAGAGGAGCGAGTTGTAGACGCAGAATTTTGCTTGTTCTTCTGCTAGGTTGAGCAGAGGGACATAGCGTTCGTCGGTATCGAGGTCGTGGATGACGGCGTGGCGATGACTGAATGTACCGCGTTCACTGTCTTGACCAGAGAGGCGGACTGGAATGCCTTCGACGAGGAGGGACCCAAAAGCGAGGGCTTCCGCGAATGCCCAGTCAATCGGCTTTTTGGCTTCGAATGTTTTGAGACGAGTCGAGAGAAGGCGACGAATTTTCCCATTGGCGTTGATCTTCTCTGGGATTGTCGT
The DNA here is from genome assembly GCA_963933925.1 of uncultured Puniceicoccaceae bacterium. GTDB lineage: Bacteria > Verrucomicrobiota > Verrucomicrobiia > Opitutales > Opitutaceae > JAKYXN01. Next base: position 7,087 of record CAWVWU010000093.1, on the reverse strand, counting down.
GAGCCCTTTGACGAGACGCTCTAATCCGGTAATCGGAAGGGAAGTATCGGTGGGGGCAAAGCTGTACTTCGGTTGGAAGGTCGCATTGGAACCGGCGAGTTGCTCTTGAGGTGTGGTCGAAGGCTCGGAACTCTTCTTTTTAACCCGTTCGAGAGAGTCTTCTAGGGTGTCTTGATATTCTTTATGGATATCGTCGATTTCAGGCTGAGTAAGCGTGTTTTCACTGATTAGGCGCTTGGCAAGAATTGCACTGACCGATGGGTGCTTTGAGATGCGGTCGTAAAGTTCCGGGCTCGTGAACATCGGTTCGTCGCCTTCGTTGTGCCCGTGTTTACGGTAGCAGTACATGTCGATGACGACGTCGCGCTGGAATGTTTGACGGTACTCGATCGCAAGTTGAGTGACGTAAACGACTGCGAGAGGATCGTCTCCATTGACGTGGAAGATCGGAGCGTCGATCATCTTGGCGACGTCTGTGCAGTAGCGCGTCGAGCGTGCTTCTTCCGGGGTCGTTGTGAAACCGATTTGGTTGTTGATGATGATGTGTAGGGTGCCGCCGGTGCGGTAGCCTGGAAGTTGGGAGAAGTTTAGAACTTCTGTGACCATGCCTTGGCCAGCGAAGGCGGCATCTCCGTGTATAAGTAGGGGAAGTACCTTGTCGCGTTTTACATCGTTGCGGATGCGTTGACGGGCCCGGGCTTTACCTTGTACGACTGGGTTTACTGCTTCGAGGTGACTTGGGTTGGAGGCGAGGCGAATATCGACGTAGTGTCCTTCTTTAGTCTCGATTACTTTTTCGTAACCCAGGTGGTACTTTACGTCGCCGTCTCCACCGACGGTGTTCGGAATGTAATTGTCGCTGAACTCTTCGAAGATGAAATCGTAGGATTTTTTGAGAGTATTGGCGAGGACGTTGAGGCGGCCTCGGTGGGCCATGCCCATGACGATTTCTTGGACGCCTAGTCTGCCACAGTGCTCGAGAACGTTGTCGAGACAGGCAATGAGTGTCTCGCCTCCTTCAAGAGAGAAGCGTTTTTGGCCTGAGTGGCGGGTATGGAGAAATGACTCGAAGGACTCGGCTGCGAGCACCTTACGAAGAATGCGCGTTTTGATCTTCTTTGAGAAATCGATATCACCGTGAAGCGTTTCGATCTTGTGTTGGATCCAACGACGTTCTTCGGTGTTTTGGTTATGGATGTACTCGTATCCAATGGTCTTGCAGTATGTGTTCTGGAGAGCAGCAATGAGGTCCTTCAACTTCATGGTCTTGCTATCAAGGAAGTGACCTGAATCGAATTGGTGATCTAGGTCCGCTGCCTGGAGGCCGAACTCTTCGATGGCAAGGTTGGCGTTTGCGGCCGGTGGTGGAGAGAGTGGATCGAGATGTGCCTGGGTATGGCCGAGACTACGATAGGCGTAGATTAGGCTCGATACCTGCATTTGTTTCGATGCTTCAATCTTGGAGGCGTTTGAGCCGGTGGAACTGCTGGAGGCAGAAGGAGGCGGGCTCGCTAGGGCAAGCTCGAAGCCTTCGAAGAAGGCTCTCCATTTCTCGTCGACGGATTCAGGGTCGGCCTTCCACTTTTCGTAGTTGAGGTCGATTAGGTCCGCATTTGATCGCGTAGCGAATGTTACCATTCTATGTGATAGGTTCTTGTTCCCATGTTGACATGGATAGTTCGAATTAAGGTATTAAGAGCGTTAATGCTGGCCCTGTTGCGAGTAAAGCAAAACGGAGTTTTTTTGTCATTATTACGCGATAACGTATTTCGGTTGCGGTAAAGACCCGCTCCCTAATAGATAACGGAGTAAAATCGGATTTTTACAAAATAAGACAATGGCAATCGAACGACTCAAAGCAGCCCTAATTTCACTACAGGAAGGTATCAGTGGTGCTAATCCTGAACAAATAAAATCCTCACTCTCTGAGATCGACTTGATTAAAGTGGAGGAGAAGAAATCCTTGGATGCTCAGTTGCGTCATTATTTGAAGAATCGGAGTTATCAAAAGGCTTTGATGTATATTGGAGGAGAAGAGGATATTCCAGTGGGTCGGTGCGGGGGAAAGCATTGATTTTTGGCTGAATCTTTTTGGAAAGCTTTGCGAAATGGGAAAGAAGTCAAAACGCGTAGAATTGGGAACGGGGGCTGATGCCTTGTCGAATAATCCCTTTGAGAATCTGGACAGTGGTAATTTGCCTCAAGCATCTGAGCCTGTCCGGCCGAAGGCAGCAGTCAGTAAACAAGATAAGTCGCTGGCGAAAAAGTCGCGCGGTCGCGTGGATGTATCGCGTCAGAAAGCAGGTCGCGGTGGCAAAACGGTGACGGTTGCGACTGGATTTAAGGGGATTGCTGTGGAGGAGAAGGCTGCGTTGGCGAAAACGATTCAAAAACGTTGTGGCGTCGGTGGTGCTGTGAAACAGGGGAATATCGAAATCCAAGGTGATAAGCGCGACGAAATGAAAGAGCTTTTGGAAGCGGCACGGTTTAAGGTCGTATTCGTCGGAGGCTGAGCTTTTCAGGTTTTCGACAAATTTGATTTTGTTTTCGTATTTCTAGTCCCAAGTGGAACGTTGCCAATTGGGTGCCTGAAGTCTTTTGACCATTATCCAAGCAGTTCTATTTCCACTGGCGGACAATGTTATGTAGAGAAAAATAGTGTTCGCTTCTTAAGGATGACTTGAGCGGAAGGTGGACATCAGTTCGATGGCGGCGTCGGCTTTGTTGAGGGCGTAGAGGTGAATGCCAGCAACGCCTTGCTCGATGAGCTCGGACATCTGTTTCTGGGCCCAGTTGATACCGACTTGTTTTACGGCGTCGACGTCTCCTTGGACTTTGTCGAGTTGGGTTTCGAGTTCAGTGGGCAAACTAGCGTCGCAGAGCTTTGCGATGCGTTTGATCTGAGCAACTGAGAGTACCGGCATGATGCCAGGAATGATTGGAAGATCGATTCCAGCGGCACGAACTCGGTCGACGTAGCTAAAATAGGCTGCGTTGTCGAAGAAGAGCTGGGTGGTTATGAATGATCCTCCGGCGTCGGCTTTCACTTTTAGAAATTCGATATCCGAGTTTAGGCTGGGTGCCTGTGGGTGTTTTTCGGGATAACCTGCTATTCCGAGGCAAATTTCTGGATGGCGGTTTTGTATGTAGGCAATGAGGTCTGATGCGTAGCCAAAGCCTCCTTCGGTGACGGTGAAGACTTCTTGTCCCTGTTGGGGGTCGCCGCGAAGGGCCATGATGTTGCGGTAACCTTCGTCGTAGAATTCGTCGACAATTTCGCCGAGTTGATCTCGGGTGGCATTGACGCAGGTGAGGTGAGGCATGACGCGGAGGTCGAGCTCGTCCTTCATGCGTTTGCTTACGGATGCGGACCGTGAGCGGGTGCTTCCGCCTGCACCGTAGGTTACAGAGGTGAAGTCTGGCTTGAGTGCGGTGATCTTACGGGCCGTCTCGATGAGGTTGTCAACGTTCGCCTCAGATTTGGGTGGAAAGAATTCAACGGATAGAAGAGGGCTCTTTTCCTTGAGGAGATCGGTGATTCGTGGCTGAGGAGAATTCATAATATCAACGTATTTGAATGTATTGATATGTTGTCGTTTGAGTGATGCAATCTCTTTTTGATTTTGGGTGAAAATTGTGACTTATGAGCAGCAGCCTCCTGCTTTGCCTTTTTCTTCTGCGGCTGCTTTGGCCATGGTTTCTTCGGTTTTGAGGCGAAGTTGACCACAGGCGGCTGCGATGTCGTGACCTTTTTCCCTTCGGATAGTCACGGAGACGCCTTTGTTTTTGAGTGTATTATAGAAGACGTCTTGGCGGGTGATGCTGGGGCGTTTCCATTCTAGTCCGTCGACAGTGTTGTAAGGGATGAGGTTGACGTGGGCACCGAGGTCGGTGGCGATTTCGGTGAGTCGGTGGGCTTGGTCCAGAGTATCGTTGATCTCTTCGATAAGGATAAACTCGAGGGTGATCATGCGTCCTTTGGCTTCGGAGTATTTCTTGACCGCGGGGATTAGCATCTCGAGCGGGTACTTCTTGTTGACCGGCATGATCTGGTCGCGCACTTCATTGGTGGCACCGTGGAGGCTGATCGCGAGGCGGAATTGTTCCGGCTCTTCGGCGAGTTCGAGGATTCTGGGAACGATTCCCGAGGTGGAAATAGTGATGCGGCGGGCTCCGAAATTGAGTCCCCAGGGTGCGTTTAGGATTCGCAGAGCAGGGAGGAGGTTTTTGTAATTGGCCATCGGTTCGCCCATTCCCATGACAACGATGTTGTCGAATGAGGCGATTTCTTCTTTTGCTCGCTCGGTGGTGGAGTCTTCGAGGTGGCAGACTTGGATGAGTTGGGAGACTATTTCGCCAACAGAGAGGTCGCGTTTCCATCCTGCTAGGCCGGAGGCGCAGAATTTGCAGCCGTAAGCACAGCCCACTTGAGTGGAAATACAGATGGTTTTGCGGGAGTTTTCTAGGCCGACCCCGGTTTGTGGAGCACGGATAACCACGGTCTCGATGAGTGACTTATCGCCCATTTCGAGGAGGAGTTTCTCGGTGGAATCGCCTGATACCTTGTCGAGAATTCGTTTACTGGGGGTGATTTCGAAGGTCTCTTCGAGTTCTGTGCGGAGGGCCTTCGGCAGGTTGCTCATGGCTTCCCATGTGAAGGCACGCTTCTTATAGAGCCAGTCGAGGATTTGTTGGGCCCGAAATTTGGGTTGTTTGATTTCTTCGAGGTAGGCCTCGAGGGAGGCTTTGGTTTCCCCGTAGATCGGGCGTTTCTTTGGTACAAATTTCATGGCGCGTAGTGGGGAGGTAGCACAACGAAAGGGTGCACGGTGTCAAATAGTGAATGGTGATTATGGAATAGTGATCCTTCTTCGCTCTTCGATATTCGGCGGACAGGATGGTGTGCCGAGGAACTTTGCGACGAAACATAGTGACTTGTGAGCTTTGATGAGGTTGGGGTGTGGAAGGTTTAGGGGTGCGGATAGCATCCGGCCCTACATTGATTGGGTAGAAGGAGCGGGTGGGGAGATTGGTTGATTTTCAGATTGAACATCTGGTTGGGGCCGCAAGTCTAGCGGCGAGTGAAACTATTACACCGCTATATTTTTGGAAGTACGCTATTTGCCTGTATCGGATCAGTTCTGATGTTTGCGTTCATTATTTTGGCGGGAAGTGTGATCAAGGATATGCTGGGTCTTTTGACCGAGGGTCAGTTGACGATTCAGGCATTCGCTAAGTTGCTCGTGGTGATCTTTCCTTTCGTATTTATCTATGCTCTGCCTTTTGGACTGTTGACGGGGGTATTGCTAACTATGGGGCGCTTGTCAGCTCAGAGTGAAATTGCTGCGATGCGGGCGGCGGGACAGAGTATTATACGAATCGCGTCCCCTGTCTTTTTGATCGCGATCCTTGGGACCGCGGCTGCGTTGGTGGTCAATTTCTACTATGGACCGATGGCGAAGGCGGAGTACCGTCGAGAGTTGGGAAATACGGTCCGTAAGAACCCGTTGAGTTTTGTCGTGGCGAAAACCTTTGTGAAGGAATTCGATGGGGCGGTGATGTACGTTAGCGAGAAGGGCGAGGGCTCGATGACCGATATTTGGTTTTGGGATTTAGATGATGAAGGGCGTGTGTCTCGGTTTGTTCGTGCGGAGTCAGCTTATTTCGAATACGAAGAAGCGAAGAATACGTTGAATCTTGTATTATTGAATAGTGAATATGAATATGTACTAGGTGATGATCCAGAGGCTTTTGCTAATATGGAAAAGTCGTATTCCGATAGAATGAGTATTCACCTGTCTTTGGATCGTATTTTGGGAAAATCGACTTTTGTTAGGAAGCTCAAATACCTGACCTTTACTGAATTGCAGGCAGAGCGGCGTAAGTGGGAAGAGGCTACTTTGACGGGGACTGGAGAAGAGCTGAAAATCGCAAAGGAGAAATTGAACAAGGTCCGGATGACCTTTCACGAGAAATTTGCGATGGGCTTCTCTACCTTGGCCTTTGCGTTGCTCGCAGTTCCAATGGGTATTCGTGCTCAGCGTACGGAAACCTCGGCGAACCTCTTTTTGGCACTCGGCCTATCTTTGGCGTATTATTTCTTAATGATCGCCGTTGGATGGTTGGATGATATGCCGCAGTTGCGTCCGGATTTATTGTACTGGATTCCAAATATAGTGTTTCAAATTATTGGGTTTTGGATGTTTATCCGATTGGATAGTCCGTCAAAGGTGCGAGCACCTTTATAAAAGTTTACCGTAGGAAAGTTATGAGTGATAATTATACAACTGAGAAGCAGGACGTTTTAGACGCCATCGCTAATGGAATTACAGTTAACCCTTCGGTCATATATGATGATGACTCCGGTCTGTACCATTTATTGATTACGTTTAACCGAGGAGAGGAAAACGTTCGGTTCAAAACTCGAGGGTTTCATGCACGAACAAAAGAAGATGCAGAGAAAAAGGGCCATGCACAGTTCGTCAGAATGACGAAATTAAAGTAAATTTCACAGTCTCCGCTTGGCAGTCGTTTCAAAGATCGAATTTGCCTCAACTCTTACCGGATAATATTGCAGATACCTCAGCATAGAGGAGATTTCAGCAGGTATATATTCGGCTTCGCAAGAAAAAGCAGTCGGGTTTGTAGAAGCTGATTGATATGAATTCATCTAGTTTAATATTTAGGTTTATGGTTTGTGTGACGGTTTACAAATGGCTCTGTGGTGAAACGCGTCTTCGTTTCTTGAACCTGCTCAGAAGAGGACCGCTTTGCGTGTGTCATGTTCAGGAGGATTTTGGATCTGCCTCAGTCTATGGTATCAAAGCAGCTCGCGTACGTGCAAAACGAACGGGCTGCTAGAATCACGTCGCTTCAACAACTGGACCCTCTACGAGATCCCCGGATCGATGAATCCTTTGCTCGAGGAAAACTTACGGTGTTTTCAGGAAATACTTTTTAGCGACGATCAATTCAAAACGGACTGCGAACGTTTGGCGGCGCTTGATACTTCGCCCGCTTATGTTCCCTCTGAGAGACTGTTAAATAAGTAGGTTTCTTCGTATGTTCGTATCTTTTTCGCCCAAAT
>CAWVWU010000092.1:0-14979 GCA_963933925.1 uncultured Puniceicoccaceae bacterium | reverse complement strand
TTGACCATCGATGACGATAACGGGGGGCGTGTCCTTTTTCGTTCTAATGAACGAGGTGTGTTGACGATGGAGGCAGGCTTGCCAGAAAAGTGGAGTGAATCGATTGGAGGCATCTTGAGGACGCCTTTGGCTGAGGAACTTCAAACAGTCATTTATGAAGTCGTTGAACCTAATGAGTTGTTTTCATTGGGTCTCTATGGAAGTCATAGCGACAAAGTACAAATTCGGAATCTTGACTTTAGGGCAGGCTTTGGTATTATTGAGATCGATACGATTGGAAATGGTTCGATCGTGGGGTTGCCGGAGAATGGTATTGTCGATTTGAGTTCGGTTTTGAATTTGGAAGCAGTGCCGGACGAGGGATGGTATTTTGGTGGTTGGAGTGGTGGTTATCGATCAGGTGAGGCCGTTATCGCGTTTGAGCCTCTGCATATGACTCCGTTGATCGCTCATTTTTATAAGATTGAATCTTTGGCGGGACGCGATGCTCGTGTTTTTGAGAGCGATGGATGGTCTGAAAACTTGGATACTGATATTTCAAGCGTGGTAAGCCCTGAAAGGTTAGCCCCTTATGCGACAGCGACGATTGAATGGGAGTTTGAAGGTCCTGGTGAGCTGAGTTTCGAGTATGTGAGTAGTGCAAGTAAAGCGGATGTATATGTTGATGGTGAGTTCTACTCTAGTCTAGGCAATTGGGGTAGTAATACCGTAAGGGAATTTGTTCTACCAATGCAGGTTGGGTCTTCGACTGTTAGAATCGAAGTGAGGAATGTCTACGGTTCGATTGATTATAATGCTAAAGTGATCATTTCGAATATGGAGTGGAGTTCGGGTTACCCGGTGAGTGTTCGGTCGAATGGTTCTGGGGATGTGACTGGGGTTGATTCAAATGTTGAATACTTTCCGTATGGGACTGTTTTGAATCTTAGAGCGGTGGCGGATGAGGGAAGTCGTCTTTTGAGGTGGGAGGGGACGATTGAGCAGCGTGAGGCTGATTTGTCGATCGAGGTTCGTGGGGCATTGGATTTGTTAGCTGTTTTTGAAACACCGTCGGTGAACGCAGATTGGGTGACGGTGATTGAGGGTCGGGAGTGGACTTATGTTGATGGGGGGTGGGAGACGCCGGAAATGATTATCCTTGGCGAGGAATCTATTTTGAAAGGTCGTATTGAGGGTCCAGCTCTGTTGTCATTTGTGGTCGAAGATTTGGTGAATCCGGCCTCTGGCTATATTTCATATGGGGTCGTTGGGAAGGCGACCAATACGGCACGAGTTGGTGTGAATGAATTGATCTTGCCCGAGGGCTTTCATGACGTGTATTTGGTTGCTGGGTCGAACTATTCGAGTGTTTCGTCAAGGGCCATCAAGGAGGTGAAGCTGAGCTACAAGGTTGAGATTGAAATGGACCAAGCTGCTTTTTCTTCTGATCCAATACTGACTTATGGGTCGTGGGACTATGTTGAACAGGGAACCGAGTTCACGTTTGGGCCCTCGGAACTCGTTAGTGGGGAGATTACGTGGACTGGAGATCTGTCGGGGCAACCGGAGTCGGGTTCTATTGTTGTTGATGGACCGATTAAAGGAGGGGGCTATATTCAATTGACCTCATTTGATTATGGCTCCTTGCAGTGGGAACTGGTGGGGCTGGGTGAGAGCTTTCTATATGCAGGAGGTCTCAGCGTGGATCCGACGATTGAGGAAGGCGTTTTGAAAACTCAGTTACAAGGCCCTGGTCGGTTGTTGGTGCGTGCGAGGGGGATTTCTTCTCTTAATCTTCATTTGAATGGGGAAGAGTTGGATATTCAGTTTCAGAGTTCCGATGCGTATATGTATTATCTCCCTGAGGGCGTTTTTGAGGTGGATTTGGTTGTTCGGCCCGATAGTGAGATTCCTGATGATGGTTGGAATAGAGATAATTGGATACAATATATAAGCTATGATGAAGGGTATCTCGTTCATTCTTGGGGGACAGGTGGATTGGTTACTAAGGAACCTGATCTTGTGGGATATTCGAAAGGAGCTGAAGTGAGGTTTACTGCAACGGAATCATTGGGTAACGAATTTGTAGGATGGGGGGAGCCTTTTGAAGGGGAAGAGAGTGACTTTACTGTAGTTGTTGAGGATTATGTCGTTTTTGAAGCTGTTTTCCAGGCGTCATCAACTATTGATGACGTATCGATTGATTACGGAGGGCCTCGTCCGGCCTTTCGGAAAGCTTCTGTTTTTGGAGGGGATAGTGAGGTGTTTAATGGTGGGTATTGGTTGTATGAGATTCCTGAGGGAGATTTTGCACAACGATCGGTTTCAATATCGGTCGAAGGTCCAGCGGTTCTTAGCCCGATAGGTGATTTTTTGAATTATTTGAGACAAGGAGAATTGACGTTTTCAATCGATGGAGTGGCACGAGGTATTCCTGGGGTATATGAAGTGATTCGCCTCTCAGAGGGGATACATACCTTGAAGTGGACGATTAATCCAGATTCCAGCGTATCAGGCTTTAGGCGTGTAGAGCTTCCATTTCTTCTACAACAAACAGAGTTTCATGTGTTAGCCATGGCGACCGATGCGGTGTTAGATAATTCGAATCCCAAAGATGTTTATGCATTGGGAGATGAACTCATTCTGACTGCACCGGAGATCGATGATAATGGGAGTTCTTTTTTAGGGTGGAAAATTACGAGTGATGGTTTTTTTGAATATAAAGATAGTAGTGGCTATCGCGGGCCGTTCTTAAGTGAAGAACGGGTTTTGAGTGTTGTAGTCGATGGAAGTTTGAGTGTTGAAGCAGTTTTTGGAGATCAGCCACGGAGCGTTGGTGTCGCCAGTGTATGGGGACTTGATTTGTTGGAGGAGGATGAGTTGGTTCGTTCTCCGAAGGGGGAGGGGAGTCTGTTTGCTGAGGATTCTTCTAAATTGCGAATTGCTGCTGAAGAGGATTCTGTGATCCGTTTTTCTGTTAGGTCTGAAGGCAGCGGTGCTTCGTTGCGTTTCTCGGGAGTTGAGAGTCTGGTTAATAAAAACTTCTACGCGGGGGAGGAGTGGTCTGATTTTCAAATCTATCTGAAGGCAGGGGAAGCACTCTCACTTGAGTTTAATGCAAATGGTAGTGCGAAGTGGTGGATTGGAGATTTGGAGATCGTTGAAGGTTGGGGGCCTACATTGGTGTATGAGGGAGAGGGGCGAATTGTTTCGAGAGTCTCGGATGATGGGATCGCTGTGTATCCTGAATTTCCTTCTGAGGATTTGTTTCTGGGGTGGGTCGAGTCTGATGGACCTCTCAATACGACGATCGAGCGTGTCGTAGAGGTTGATTCTTCGACGTTGCTCCGGCCTGTTTTTGGCGAAGATATTGAATCTGAAGTATTGGGCACGGTTTTGGTTAGTTCCTATCAAGGATGGAAAAGAGAGATTTCAACGATATCCAATGAGTATTGGGTAAGTGGTGGAGTCGGGTCTGAACTATCGTTTGAAATTGAAGGGCCTCGTGTTGTTAAATTTAGACCCACCCGTTTTGACCTAGAGGATCCTGGAATTTATCTCGATGGGATAGCTACAGGGAATGTGGCGTATTGGGATGAGTTTGTATACGTCGGTGTGCCGGAGGGTACGCATCGAGTGAGAATTGCTCGTACCCTTAGTTCGTCGAGCGCCTTCTCTCTGCATCATTTCTCGATACACGCGGGCTACCTTTTCGAGGGGAGTGATGGTGCTGGAGGGAAGGTGACAGTTCCAGGTGAGGTTGTAATCGTCCCTGAGGGTGAAGAGGTCGCGTTTGCGGCGATTCCTGATGGTGGATATGAGTTTGATGGTTGGGAGGCACCATTCGAGAATGAAGGTCAGTTCTTTTCGCTCGCTTCCGATCGAGCGGAACGTCCGGTGGCTCGATTTAGAGAGGTCGAATTGTCCTATGAGTTTTTAGGCCTTAAATGGACGTCGAAGGGGCCAGTATCAAGCGGGAAGGTTTGTGTTGAGAGTGTGATTACGGGCCCAGTTGTTATTATGGGGGAGAGGACTGATTTAGGTCAGTTGAAATTGAATGGAGAATCGCTTACCGCTCAAGAGCTTGTTGTGGCAGAGTGGAGTCGCTTATCGAATGGATCGCGAATATATCGATTGGGAATTCCATCGGGCGAGCAGTTGTTGAGTTTGGAGATTTCTTATAATGGAGACCCTGATTTTGAGGATGAATTTGAGATTTCGCCTGGATGTCTCGTGGCGGTCGATGGTTTGGGTGCTTCGGTACATGTTGATCCCATTCGAAAGATCTACCCCGTCGGAAGTTCAGTTAGTGTGCGGCACTCTGCGAGTGGCAGTGCAGGTGATCTCGAATGGATGGGTGTACCGGATCATGCCGTGTCCGATGACAATGGATTTAGTTTTGAGGTGACGGACCACGTGAGTGTGACAGGGGCACTGTTTCGGGATACTTCGATAGGGGGAACCCGGGTCAGTTATGCGGGTGATGCGGATTGGGCTCCGGATAATTGGGGAGTTTCTTCGATTCCTGGATTGAGTGCGGGTGAACATGTTTTTGTTCGATTTAGTCCGAGTCGAGTGGGGACGCTACATTTTGATAGCAGTATCGTTTCACAGAATACTTATAGACCATCGGTGTTTGGGGATCTCTTGATCAATTCGGAAAAACGAGATGATTTCGGAGATATTTCTGGTACTGTTGGTTCAGTGGAACTCAAGGGAGCTGACATCGTTGAGTGGTCCTATGTTGGAAATGTTTGGTCGGTGAGTAGTCATAATATTCAGTTTAATGAGCTGATGTATGAGGTTTTGTTGAGAGAAAAGTACATGGATTGGTGGCGTGGGATTGCTCCTGTTGTTGCTGATGATGTGGACGCTATTTCACCTTGGAATGATTATGATGAAGATGGGTTGTCGAATTACTTGGAGTACTTGTTGCTCAGTGATCCAACGCGTTATGGAGCGTTTCTCACTATGTATGAAAATACTGATACGGGGATGTTAACTCTGTCTTATCCAATAGTCCCACAGGATGTGAGAGATGACGTTAATATAGAATATACGCGATCGTTGAGCGGTAATAGCTGGTCGACGGCTTTGAATCTCTTATCGGATTCCGAGAATGATGGATTTGGAAATGAAGAGAGGGTGATTTTGAAGACTGAGTCGGATGATGTTCCTCTCTTCTTTAAGGTGTCATATGAAGGGGAGACTCCTTCTCTTGAGGAGTTGGATTCCGAGTAACTCGGATTGCCGTCTGACTCGTCTCAACGGTACTCGTTGAGGCGAGGTTGGACAGGACTGAAAGTAAGTAGAAAGATATTCTATGGCGAGCAGGAGACGCAGAGGGAGGCGTCGGGGATGGCTTCGAGTCGGGCGAAGGCGATCTCTTGGCGACAGAGGGGGCAGATGCCGAAGCTGGGGGTATCCACTCGTTTGAGTGCTTCACGGAGGTGGATTTGTTCGGCTTTTTGGCGTCGTTGAAGTTCGAGAGCCATTTGCTGTCCTTGCATGGAATCCATTCGCGATAGACGGCCGATGGCGACGTCTGGTGCGACTGGTTTGGCTTCTTCGTTCTCTTTGGAAAGAGAGACTTCCAGTTCGTCGATACGGGATTGAATGTTTTGTGTGAGTTGGCTGCGTTGTTCTGGGGTCATTTTTTTTGGTGATGGGTGATGGGTAATTAGGGATTGATCGGTGAGGCGTGTCGTTACGAATTGAGTCGAGTGTGTTAGCGGTATTCGTTGAGTCGGGTTTTGGCTTGATCGGGGGTGAGGGGGGCGAGTTCGTTTAGTGCGGTTTGGTTTTTGGCTTGGGCGTCGTGTGGCGCTTTGCCTTTGGATTCCCAGTCGCTAATGGTAACGGCACTGAGGTCTATTATGAGGCCGAATTCGTATTCGCTCATGGCGAATTTTCGGCGGAGTTTTTTGATGTCGTTGCCGGTTGTGGGGGACGGGATTGGTTTTGCTTTTGGAGCAACGGCCTTTTTTGCGGTTTTCTTGGGTGTTTTGGTTGCGGTGCGTTTTTGAGAGGGTGTTGGTTTTTGAGGGGTTGGAAGGTCTATTGGGGTGTCGTCGCTTGCGATGTCGATGCCGAAGACGTTTGAGAGGTCGTTGGTGGCGATGCGTCGTCGGTTGCTGGAGGAGGGGGTGTCGAGGGATTTTGTGAGGTCGCTCTCTAGAAGCTCGGTGTGATCGAGGCCGCGGAGCAGGAAGAGGAGCTCGGGATGGGTGTCGAGACGGTTGCCGATGCCGTAGAGGACGGCTGCGAGGTGTTTACAGAGGTCGGCGTGATCGAGACAGTTACAGTTAAGGTGGATTTCGGAGGGGGTGGGGAAGAGGCCGGTTTCTTTATCCGTGACGATGGTCATGACCTCGTCGGAGAGTTTGCCTTGGAGGAGATCGATGAGAGTGCCGATCTTGCCGGAGCATTGTTTCTTGAGGTCGGCCCACTTAGTTTGAGGTAGAGGGTCGATGGTGATTTGGATTTCGTAGAGTTCGGATCCACAGACGAAGGCATTGGCCTTACTGGATGTTATGTCGAGGTGGCAGACGGAGCCGTTGCGTACGTAAGAGCGTCCTCGTGGGAGGCGGGATTCGTAGTCGCTGTAGCTTTCCAGGTGTCGACACCAGGAATGACCCCAGAACGATTTGGCAATTTTTGCAGTGCGAAAGGGGGTGATGGGTTGGGGGGAGTAGCCTTGTTGACGCAGTTTGGATACGGCCTTTTCCGCCTGGGCTTGGCGTTGGGCTACGGAAACGTGGGCAGGCTGTTCGTCGTCGTACATTTTGGATGGGTGATTGAAAATTGAAGATTGTGGATTTCGGGTGGGGATGGCCACAAAAAGGTAGGAAGGGGCACAAAGATTTTTATTGGGGGGTACCGCCTTCGTTTCTCTACGCCGCGGTAGGTGGGGATTATTTTGACCACGAATCTATCGAATATTACGAATCTTTTGATTGGGTTGTGCTTTGTTTTAACCGCAGAGGACGCGGAGTTGGGAGAGATTTTTTTGGTGGTTGTTTTTGACGGGCGGTTTTGATTTGGGTTGTGAAAGTGGCAAGATGCCGCTTTTACGTGGGATGTGCGGCGTGCTCCCGCCGATTGCGGGATAACGCCCTACCTATTATTGGGTCTTGGCTGTGGATTGGTGGGTGTTAATTTGTGATGTCGAGGGTGACGAGGTTGAGGAGTTCTTCGTTGGTGAGTTCGGTGAGTTTGGTTTCGGAGTTGCCGCCTTGGAGGAGGGAGTCGCTGAGGGCTCGTTTGCTGTTTATGAGGAGGTCGATTTTTTCTTCGATGGTGCCTTGGGAGATGAATTTGTGGACGAGAACGTTCTTCTTTTGGCCGATGCGGAAGGCACGGTCGGTGGCTTGATTTTCGACTGCGGGGTTCCACCAGCGGTCGAAGTGGATGACGTGGGAGGCGGCGGTGAGGGTGAGGCCGGAACCGCCGGCTTTGAGGGAGAGGACGAAGAAAGGGGGCCCGTCTTCGCGTTGAAAGGCATCGACAAGTTGTTTGCGCTGGACGACGGGGGTGCCTCCGTGGAGGACGAGGCCGGGGCGGCCGAAGATGGTGGCGAGGTGGGCGGCGAGGTGATCGGTCATCTCGCGGAACTGGGTGAAGATGAGGACCTTTTCTTGACGGGCGGAAATTTCTTCGCAGAGCTCGCGGAGGCGGTCGAACTTGCCACTGTCTTTGGGCGTGTATTCATTATCTCCTAAGGCTTGACTGGGGTGATTGCAAATTTGCTTGAAGCGCATGAGGGACGAGAGGACGAGGCCTTTGCGTGCCATGTCTTCTGTTTCCTTGAGGGCTTCGGCGAGTTCGCGTACGGACTTTTGGTAGAGTGCGGCTTGTTTGGCGGTGAGGGTGCAGTAGGCGTTGACTTCGGTTTTGTCGGGGAGGTCAGAAATTACGGTTTTGTCGGTTTTTAGGCGGCGGAGGATGTAGGGGGAGACGAGTTTTCTGAGAGGGGCGTATCCGCTGTTTTCGCCTTGTTGGAGGGTCTTGGTGTAGGTGTCGAAGGTGGCGGCGTTGCCGAGAAGACCTGGACAAGTGAAGTCGAGGAGGGACCAGAGGTCAGAGAGTTTGTTTTCGATGGGCGTACCTGTGAGGGCAATACGGGCGTGGGCTTTTAGCTTTTTTGCGGCTTTGGTTTGTCGGGTATCGGGGTTCTTGATCGCCTGGGCTTCATCGAGGATGACGAGGTTCCACTGGGTGTCGGCGAGCCAATCGTGGCGGAGGAGCATGCCGTAGGTGGTGAGAACGACGTCGGTTGCGGCTAATGTGTTTTTTGGATTTTTGCCTATGGCTTCGAGGTCGGTCTTGGTGGTTTCTGAGGGGTGGATGAAGGTGAGGTGGAGGCTGGGGGCGAACTTTTTGAATTCGTCTTTCCAGTTGGCGAGAAGGGAGGCGGGGAGGACGAGGAGGGATGAGCCCTTCGACGCGCTTCGCTTGCTCAGGGTGATCGCTTTGCTCGCAGATGAGGATCGGGAGAGGAGGAGGGCGATTACTTGGATGGTTTTTCCGAGGCCCATGTCGTCGGCGAGGCAAGCTCCGAGGCCGAGGTTTGTGAGGAGGGTGAGCCAGTTGAATCCGTCTTGTTGATACGGGCGGAGGGTACCTTTGAGGTTGGGGTGTTTGGCGGTTTTGGTGATTTCTTGGGGTGAGCGGAGTTGGGTGAGGGTGTTGGCGAGCCAATCGCCGGCGTGGAGGGTGGACCAGTCGTGGAGGTCTTGGGGATTGGCGTCGCTTTCGGGGGCGTCGTCTAGGATGTAGTGGGCTCCAGCGAGGAGGCGCATGCCTTGGGCAAAGGTGATGCGGCCTTGGGCGGCGTGTGCTTGTACGAGTTGCCAGTGGTTGAGGGCTTGTTGTAGTTTTTCTTTGTCGACTTCTATCCATTGACCGTTGAGGCGGACGAGGCCTTCGCCGCCTTGGAGGAGGGCGTCGATTTCGGCTTGGCTGAGGTTTTCGTCACCGAGGGCGACGTTGACCTTGAAGTTGAGCATTGTGTTGAGGCCGAGGAGACTTTTGTTTTTCTCGCCTACGGTTACGGCGACTTGGGCCTTCTTTCGTGCCTGCCACCAGTTGGGGAGTCGGGTGAGGAGGCCGTTGTCTTCGATTTCGGGGATGGAACTGAGGAAGGAGTAGGCTTCGTCGGGGGTCCAGGCGAGGGGGTGGTAGATGTCACCAGTGTCTACAAGTTCGGATACAAAGGGGATTTGTTTGGAGGCACTGTTTATAGGCTCGAGGAGAGCGACGAGAGCGGCTTTGTTTTGGGCACCGGCGTATTCCTTGAGGGCGTTGGCGAGGGGTTGAAATTGGACGCGTCCGCTCTGGCTGATGCGAGGGGCGTAGGTGGCCATGAAGGCGAAGGGGTATTTGAGGTCGTTCTTGTTTTCGGCGAGGTGGAAGCATACGCGTCCGACTTGGTGCCATTTAGGGGCGTTTTTTTTGAACCAGTCGGAGAGGTTGAGGCCGCTGGATGTGATGGCGTCTTGGGTCCATTGGTTGAGGGCCTTCCAGTGGGTGCAGAGAGATTCGGTGGTGAGGTACTCGCCGCCAATCATGGGAGGTGCGTTGAGGACTATGAGGGCACGTTCTTGTTCGCTAGGGGGGGCGATTTTGAGTGGTGAGTTGCTGTCTTCAGAGGATAGGCGGCAGAGTGTGCTGAGGAAGCGGGTGGCGAAGTCTTTCCAGAAGGTGAGGCTGGGGTCGGCCGTGCTTGTGGCATGAGCGGCGAGAGAGAAGAGACCTTCGGAGGTGGAGCGTTGGAAGGCTCGGTAGATTTTTTGTGTTTTGGGGTCGGTGCTGGTTTCCTCGGATAAGAGGAGGTGGGCGGAAGGTGATATGCGGAGAGCGGTGGGCATTGTGGAATGGTGACTTCTATTGAGTTAAGATTTTGAACCACTGAAGTCACGGAAATACACGGGATTTGGGTTGTGGTAGAGTGCATAATTATTTTTTGCGCTCTCCCGAGGAACGGAGAAACGACATGTCTTGTCGTTACTCTCCTCGAGAGTCGACCTCTGGTCTTGGTAGGAGAAGCGTTAGCGACGAAGCAATTGCTCAGATGAGCACTGATATCGTTGGATCGACTTTTTTGGAATTGGTTTTTGTGGCATACTGGGGCCGTCGACTGGTTCAAGATGAACGAGAGTTGGGCTTACGGCGTGAATAAGGCAGGCTTTCGAATTTGATGATTTGGAGGGTGGTGCGGTGGTGTTTTTAAGTGTATCCTTCCCATTTTCAGGTAGATTCGGGAAAGTGTCAGTTTTTCGTTGTATCCACTGTTTTGCGTGTTGATCTATTTTGTCTTAGGTAGTTATTTTGAGGGTGACGTATGATTGAATTAGTGAATTCGTTGATTGTGAAATTGATTAAGACTTTGTCCATCCTCTTGATATGTGGGAATTGTTGGTTGGTTTCAGCTGAGGATGTGGATATATTGATTTTGTACACGGAGGCAGTTACTGATTCGTATGGAGGTGAAGATGGGGTGAACGCTCACGTTCTTTCATCTATGGCGAGTGCGAATCTTGGTTTAGAGAACAGTGAGGTCTCTATGCAGCTGAATTTGGTGGGAGTTTTGGAGACTGCGTATCTTGAAAGTTCCGTGGATATGGAAACTGACCTAGAGAACTTGACCGAAGGAATTGGAGAGTTTTCGGATGTAGGTTCACTTCGTGATCATTATGGGGCAGATTTAGTCTGTTTGTTTAGGGATGGGGATGTTTTGTATACTGCTGGTATAGCGTGGATTCTTAACGATGTAGAAGGCTCCCCATCGAAGGGATATAGTGTGGTATCGGCTGAATCGGCGATCTCGGGTCGTGCTTTTCTTCATGAATTGGGTCATAATTTGGGAGCTGTTCATGATCGTGAAAATACGGAATATGAAGGTTTGTATTCGTATTCCTATGGGTATCGCTTCGAAGCGGAAGGTGTTTTGTCTCGAACTGTAATGGCTTACCATCCTGGGGCCGGAATTAATTATATATCTAACCCGTTGTTAACTTTCAAGGGAGCGGCGATGGGTGTCGCGGAGGGAATGGAAAACTCTGCGGACAATGCAAAGACGTTTAATCAAAGTTCGCCGATAGTTGGAGGATACCGAAGGCATGAGAAAATTGTCGCTGATGCGGGTGGAGACTTATTGTTACAAGATGCGAGCAATAATGGGTTTGAAACTATTATTCTAGATGGGTCCGGTTCTAGAGCGGACGGTGCCATAAAGTCCTGGGAGTGGTCTTGGGATGGTGGAGTTGCTAGTGGCGAGTTTGCCAGCGTTGAACTCCCTTTGGGTGATTTTCTTGTTACGTTAACTGTCGTAGATGGAGATGGGGATATATCAACGGACGAGATGCTTGTTTCTATCGTGCCATTGGGCAAGGTTCGGATGATCGAGGTAAGTAGCTCTGGTACGTATATCTTGGAAGAGAATGGTTCTGTGTGGGTATCTGGGTCTAACGATGAAGGGCAATTAGGGCTAGGGAATCGTTCTTCAGCAATTGGTTTTACGCCGTTATTCCCTTCTGGGGTCGCTGAAGTATCAGCGGCTGGACCTCATGCACTTTTCTTGATGGAAGATGGTTCTTTATGGGGTACGGGGAGTAATGAATTTGGACAACTTGGAGATGGAACAACTGAAACTAAAAGGGCTCCTCTTCGTTTGGTGGATTCTGGAGTTACCTCTATTTCTGCCGGAGTGAGACATAGTCTATTCGTCAAATCGGACGGATCGCTGTGGGGAATGGGCTATAATTGGAGTAAGCAACTTGGTGATGGAGTTGAGAACCAAAGTGATGTTCCAATTCGTATTGTTGAAGCAGGAGTGAAAACGGCTTATGCTGGATTTGAGGGTAGCCTAATCTTAAATGCGGATGGATCGTTATGGCGAGTTGGGCACGTCGCTAATGGATTCAGTTCTCATTCTCCTGAGTTGTTTATTGAAACTGGAGTTGTTGATTGTTCGGTTCATTACGGTTCGTATTTAATTGTAAAATCAGATGGTTCACTGTGGGCGTTGGGAATTAATTCAGACGGACGGATCGGGGGATCGGATTGGTATGATTTACAGGAATTGACGATGATTGTTTCTTCGGGAGTGGTATCGGCGGTAGTTGGCGATTCGATGAGTTGTTTTAGAAAGAGCGATGGCTCTTTGTGGGGAGTTGGAAAGAATGTAATGGGGTTGTGGGGAGATGATTTAGAAAAGGTATATAGAACACCTCTTCCTCTCATCAATTCCCGTGTCCTCGATTTTGAGGAGGGGCGAGGTTCCGTACTTATTCTAAGGGATGATCATTCTATTTGGGGAGCTGGGAAGAATATCGAAGGACAGTTTGGGCGTGAGCCTACATGGGATTTCTCGGAGCTGGGTATGATCCGAGGAGTTGTGGAGGGAACCCCAAATTTAGGGCCGGTTCCTTCTGTCGAAGGGGCGGAGTTTTTTGATGTTGATGATACTGGGAGGCAGCAAGTATCGCTTGATGCTTCGGGGAGTACTGACGATTGGCAAATCGTAGAGTGGGAGTGGGAATGGAGCGGAGGTCAGTATGTTGGAAAAATCTATGACGCTGAATTTCCAGTGGGCGAGACCTTGGTATTCTTGACTGTGACGGATAGTGAAGGGGTTGCCGTCACTGACGAGATTGTAGTATCTGTACTACCCAGTACTGAGATTGTTGGCATCGCGGATGGAGGAAGTTTTGGATATTTTCTCAAACGTTCAGGTGCGCTGATGTCGGCCGGAAATAATAGTTATGGAACCTTGGGTATTGGAGGAAATGCACGACATGTTGATCCGGTTGTTACTATCAATTCAGGGGTAGCGTCCGTTGCCGCGGGTCAGAACTTTGGTATGGTAGTGACGGATGGCGGGGCCTT
The DNA here is from genome assembly GCA_963933925.1 of uncultured Puniceicoccaceae bacterium. Classification (GTDB taxonomy): domain Bacteria; phylum Verrucomicrobiota; class Verrucomicrobiia; order Opitutales; family Opitutaceae; genus JAKYXN01. The sequence continues at coordinate 2,112 of CAWVWU010000092.1, read as the reverse complement.
GTATGGGTGGGGTCAGAATCGGAATGGTAATTTGGGAATCGGTAATTCGTCGAATCAGATAGAAGTACCTGTGGAGGTCTTAGATGGAGGAGTTATTTCAGTGTCTTGCGGTAAAGAGTTTTCGGTCTTTATCAAAACTGATGGCTCTTTGTGGGGAATGGGGTCAAATGAATGGCGGCAGCTTGGAAGTGAGAATCATTCTTCGTCCGGACCAAGTCGAGTATGGGATCCGGTAAAGATTATTGGAGCGGGGGTCGCGTCTGTTTCCGCTGGAGGTCAGCATGTTGTTTTCTTAAAAGACGATGGTTCCGTTTGGGCAATGGGTGCTAACAATGTAGGGCAGTTAGGTGACGGCACTTACGAAACACGAATTAATCCTTACCAAGTAAACATTACTAACGTTGTCGCGGTGGCAGCTGGAACTTCGCATACTTTATACCTTAAGAGTGATGGCTCTCTGTGGGGGGCGGGGGGAAATTGGAGTCGTGAATTGATGCCTGAGCGGACAAAATATTACGCGACACCGATCAAATTAGTTGATTCTGGGGTTACTGGAATCATGGCTGGTGCAGAACAGAGTTACTATTTTCTAGAAGACGGTTCTTTGTGGGGGATGGGAAACAATGATTATGGGCAATTGGGGAGTCCTGCTGGTTCAATCAGTCGCGAGCTGATTAATCGTCATGCAGATAAAGTAGTGGGGAGTATTCTCAGTACTTTGGTATTGATGAAAGATGGATCCTTACGGCTATTTGGTTTCAACTATTTTGTGGATCCATTTGTAACCAAAAAAGATGGGTTTGTTGAGGTTATTCCCTCGGCTAAAAATGTAGAGAGTTTGGAGCAGTGGTTGCTTAACTACTATTCCTCTGCTGAAATTGAGGGCATCACTGATGATTTGTATTTATTGGATTTTGATAATGATGGATTGAGTAATGAGACCGAGTGGTTGGTGGGATTGGACCCGTCGGATTCGGAGTCGCGTCTGACGTTTGACTTTCGGGTTGAAGATGGCCGAGCGGTAATAGAAGTCCGTCCCTATAGTACACGTTTTAGTTATAAACTGCGTTCATCGAATGATTTGAGACGCTGGTTAAATGCACGGGTTTTGTCGTCAGAGAGTGAGTTTGGAGTTCTGAGAGTGACAGCTGAAATGGAGTCTAGGAAATTCTTCCGGATGGAGGTAAATCCCCAGTGACCGATTGATTTCGTTGGTCCCTGCTTTTGAGAATAATAAAATTGAAGACGAGTGGATATCAAAAAGGCGAGCTCTGGAGGGAGCTCGCTGTGAAAGTGGGTTGGATTTGTATTTGATTTATTGGGGAGGCTGGACGCGGAAGTAGACGCCGTCTTCGAATTCGCTTTGTTCAATGATGAAGGATTTTGTCGTTCTTCCGGATGTTATAGCACGTTCGTCTTCTATCCATTCTCCGAGATCGGTGGTTCGGTAGATTGTGTAGCTTCCGCCTACGGAGTAGTCCCATTCGATTTTTATGCCTTCTGGAGTATCTGTATATCTGACTTCGGGGTCGTTTGAGGTGAATTGAACGGAAGGTCTGGCTATGGTCCAGATTGAGAATTTGAAGGAGTCGAGTTTAGGGAGAGGACCGTTGCTTTCTCGGAATACGAGGAAGAGGTCGTGAGTTCCGCGTGGCTCGTCGAGTGTTATCGTTTTGGTCCACCAGTCTTTTCCTCCGGCGACTTTTCCTACGGTACTGGTTCCTATTAGTTCACCATCGACGGTGTCGAGGCGAAGTTCGATGGTGCCCTCATTGCCGCCGCCTTCGATGCGTGCTTCGAAGCGGTTGGGGCCGGCTCCGAAGAAGACATTGTCGAAGCGGATCCAGTCGCCGTCATCGATGCTCGTGATTGAAGTGATGTCGTCGGTGGATTCGATTTCGATGCCTTCTTGGGCACAGAAGTATTCCGCTTCGATGGTTTGTAGGGTGCCGAAACCGCCGCAGTCGCTCGGGTCGATGGAGGTGACGTCGTTACTTGTTCCTAGATCGGTGACTGTCCCTACAGATTGGCCAGTGATTGTGGAGCTCTTGGCTCCGAGGATGACTGGGTATTTTGAGAAGTTTTGAAGTTTTGTGTTGGACGTAGAGAAGT
>CAWVWU010000091.1:0-15149 GCA_963933925.1 uncultured Puniceicoccaceae bacterium | reverse complement strand
CCGCCGTCCGGAGGTCCCTCTCCGTCTGGAGGTCCCATGCCATCGGGAGGTCCTTCACCGTCCCCAGGTCCTCCGCCATCAGGCCCACCTTGAACATCGCTGCCATCAGCATTCGAGTACGAAAACCCATCCAACATGTTGAAAACCGCAACGCCATTCGACCAAATCCCCAAACCACCCAATTGGTTGGCAACCTTCTCCGTAGCTTCCACTGGATTTCGAGAGAATTTTGTAATCGTACCCTGGTCTGTGGGCCAATTCCCAAATATGCGATTAACCCCCAGATACCAAGGCCCCATACGGTGACTCGCGAGACCAGATGAATGAACATAGACCCAATCATCTGAATACTCAACCCGCTGCACGTCGGCCAAAACAGGAGTGTCCTGCCCTCCATTTGTGTTCGTATTACTCAACCCCTCTGACGGCCATACCGTAACGGGCTCCGTGCTCTCATTCGTTTCATAAACTGCAGCCAATTGACTCGACCCATCAGTAGGCCAAGAAGAAAACTGAGGATCGTCGCTTTGAGCCCAGAGGGATGATCCTAGCGACATAAGGACCAAAGTAGATAATTCTTTATTCATATTTTAAGCGGATGTTCTTACCAAAGATTTAGAGTACCCGTATTAAACCATCTTAAAATTACAGTCCCGCCGCATTAGCATTACAAATTTGCAATGTAACCTGAACTAATCGCCCACGCTCCCCTTCTCCTCCTACTGCTGCGTAGGCGGCCTGGGTACCCCAAAAAAGCCCTGAGCATCAATCGGAGGGTTCTCCCTTCCAACAAAGCTCACAGATCAAATCGCCGTCTTCGTGCCCTCTGTGAATTTCGTGGGCGAAAAAAGCACAAGCCACAAAAAAGTCCGCTCCAAAAACGGGAACGGACTCTCAAAAATTAGTAATGTAGGTTTGGATGGAATTCAGACAAAAAGATCAACTTCAGCCGGAAAAGTTTAAGCCAGAAAACCTAGCTCACCGACAACGCATCGAATCGCTCGGCCGCAGTCTCCCAGTCTAAATCCTTGGTCGGACTGAATACAGCTAAGCTAAACGAATTACGAATAATAGATCGTCCCGAACGGATCGACTCAATTTCGCCATCCGCCTTCAGTTGAGCCAAAACATTCCCCAAACTACTGCCTTCCATAGGACCTGCAATCACACGACAACCTGTGGCATCCGCAGCAAACTGATTAATCAAATTGTTCACCGAACCTCCCCCAATGATATGGATCGTATCGAAGTCCATTCCCGTAACCTCATGTAGCCCTTCAATCGCCTTACAGTAGCTCAAGACCAATCCTTCGAATATTGCCCTAGAAATGACACCTGGGTCCATATCGACGACCTGCCCAGTCTCTTTGAGATACTCCTCGATGCGTGCCAACATATTACCTGGGCGCATAAAACGGTCATCATTCGGATCAATAAATAGCTTAAACGGCTCAGCATTTTCAGCAAGATCAGTCAAATCAGCGTAGCTCAAACCACGCTCCTTGCTGTCCCAATCACGTTTACATTCTTGGAAGATCCAAAACCCACTAATATTCTTCAGAAGACGAGTGGTGCCCTCGACACCATGTTCATTGGTCAATCCATTCGCACGGGCCGCTTCGGTAAGGTACGGAACATCACTCTCGATTCCCATCAATGACCACGTTCCGGAGCTAATGTAGATAGAGTTCTCGGACTTCATCGGGCAGGCCGCAATCGCAGCCGCAGTATCATGAGAGGGCACAGATACGACGTTGATCGCATTCGGGCCCACTTCTTTCGACACTCTGTCCGTCAAAGGACCAAGCACATTACCTGGTTCTATTAGATGTTCAAAGATCCCCTTAGGAAAACCATAGGCCTCAACAATATCTTTGGACCAAGTACCCGTTCGTGCATCGAGCATTTCACTGGTACTCGCGATCGTCACTTCGTTTTCCGCAACACCACATAACCAATAGTTGATCAAGTCAGGCATGAATAGTAAATCACCCGCCGAATCCAACCATCCTCCATCTTCACCCTGTTCAGCGATTAACTGATAGAGCGTATTGAAGGGCATGCTTTGAATTCCAGTGATCGCGAAACGCTCTTCACTCGACAATACTGCATTCGCTTTTTCAACACTACCGATAGTGCGATCATCACGGTAGCAATACGGAATACCTAACAATCGTTTACGTTTATCCAAAAGACCGTAATCGACTCCCCATGTATCAACACCTACACTACGAATCGAATCACCATAACGTTCAACAGCGAGCGCTATTCCTTCCTTAATCGAAGAAAAGATACGAATAGCTTGCCAGTATAAACTACCATCCAAATCAATGGATTGGTTGTCGAAGCGATTCACCTCCTCGAGGCTCAAAATACCGTTTTCCAAAATAGCAGCGATTACCCGTCCACTACCTGCTCCTATATCCGCTGCTAAATATACTTTTTTCATTCGATACTTTAACTCCTAATTCAAAATAGCGTTCGTCGCTATTTCGCTTCTACAACGACCTTAATACCTTCTTGGCGAAGATTAACTTGGAAGGCCTCGTCGATCTGATCAAGTGGGAACTTGTGGGTAACGAGTGAGGTCACGGGCAAGCCAATTCGCTCCGCTCGCTGCAAGAAATGATACGCGTTCGGATATTCGAAACTATTGTAAACCCAGCTGCCGACAAGCGTAATTTCCTTGGAGCATATATCCCGGTGCGGGTTGATTGCACACTCTCCACCGTCCACGAAATGGCCGACTTCACAGATACCACCACCACGGCGAATCAACTTGTAGAGGTTAGCATGAGCCACCGGAACGCCTGTCACCTGGAATCCCCAGTGAGCACCCAACCCCTTTGTCAGAGATTTCACTCTATCAGCGATCTCGTCAATACCTGCATACTCCTTGTAATTAATGGTCTCGTCCGCACCCAACGAACGGGCCATCTCCAATCGACTTGGGTTCCCATCCAATGCGATTATGTTATTAACACCATGCGTACGCAAAACGGCGATCATTAAAAGACCGATTGGCCCACAGCCTTGTACAACGATGCGTGAGCGGAAATTCAGACGATTTCCCCCACAACTCTTCGCACGCTCTAACGCATGACACACAACAGCCGCGGGCTCGATCAAACAACGCAACTCGACGCTCATATCATTAACGACGAAGAACGATGATTTTGGGCGTATAATCAAATATTCCCCAAAGTAACCATTAAAGTGATTATCTGGCTCATCAGGAAGAAGCCCATACACTTTCAAGTCATCACTCAGATTAGCCTTCGCGGGATTGTACTTCGCAATGAGGCAATCAGGAGACGTCTCCATGATACTAGTCACGATCTTGTCGCCAACCTTCACGACCTTGCCCACACTATCCATCTTAACGTTAGAACCAACCTGCAGGACCTCACCGGTCCCCTCGTGTCCAAGTACATTAGGTGTCAGTCCAAAGGGATCCGATTTGTAGCAATGTACATCTGTTCCACAAACCCCACAGGCCTCAACCTTGATGAGGAGCTCGTCCGGACCAATCTCGCGTAGTGGAAATTCCTTGATCTCCAATTTGCGAGGCTCGACTAAAACCGCAGCACGACCGGACTTCCCGCTCGCGACCTGAGGCTTAGCCGAAGTGGCAACAGGTGCGGGTGCCGCAGCCTGTTGTCCTGAATCTAAATTGGACTTCCCGACCGAAGCGATCACTTCGCTTACAATGCGGCTAATTTGTTCGTTATCAAAATTCATTGTATTCTCTTTCTCTGAGTTAGAGTGCAATTTTGGTGTTGCGGCGTAAGTCAGAGTTTATGAACGAAATCAGGCGCCACATTCGGTGACGCCTGATAACAAAAAATAGGAATCAAACTGGGCTTTTAGAAGCTCAGTCCGAGTTGACCAAATGCGAGCTTACGCTCTTCTAGCAATTCGTCATTAGAGGCTTGGATCTTTTCCTTAGCGTAGTCAGTGAGCTTAACACCTTCAACAACGCGCCACTTACCGACCGCATCGACCTTGATGGGAAGCGATGTGATAATGCCAGCTGGAGTACCATACTCACCACGAGAGATTACACACACGGAGTGAAAATCACCACGAGTAGGCTCGATCAAGCTACGAACGGTATCAACACAGGCGTTAGCCGCTGAAGCAGCCGAAGAGGCTCCACGTGCGTCGATGATTGCCTTACCGCGTTGTCCCACTTTAGGAACGAACGTATCCTTAAACCACGCTTCGTCTGCGATGACGTCAGTCGCCAATTGACGACCGATCTTCGCATTGTAGAAATCAGGGAACATGCTCGGGCTATGATTACCCCAAACACAAAGTTCAGTAACATCCTTAACCGCTACCCCAGCCTTCGCAGCAATCTGTGACTTGGCACGATTCTCATCGAGGCGAGTCATAGCGAAGAATTGCTCATCTGGAATATCCGGAGCACTCTTCATCGCAATCAAGGAATTCGTGTTACATGGGTTACCCACAACAACAACGCGTACACTTGGCTTAGCATGAGCATTGATCGCCTTACCTTGCCCAACAAACACCTTACCGTTGATTCCTAAAAGATCAGCTCGCTCCATTCCCGCCTTACGGGGAACCGAACCTACGAGCAATGCCCAATCGATGTCTTTAAAACCTACGCTCAAATCAGAAGTCTGAACAATCTCGGTCAACAAAGGAAAGGCACAGTCATCGAGCTCCATCGCCACTCCCTTAAGAGCACCCATACCGGGTTCGATTTCAACCAAGTTCAAAGCTACAGGTTGGTCGGGACCAAACATTGAGCCAGAAGCAATACGGAAAAGAAGTGCGTAGCCAATGTTTCCAGCGGCTCCGGTCACTGCAACGCGGATAGGATCTTTTTTCATCAGTAAGTATTTATTGGGGATTAACGAGAAAGGATTATTTGAGTTTCTCCATGATCATGTCCGTGATTTTTTGGACAAGAGCATCGTCTACATTTGAGGCAACTGGGGATGACGCACCAGGCAACGCACAACCACAAGCTGCAGGTTGAGGATTCGTGTTTACGGTAGACTCCGCCGCATCACAAAGTTCACATTCCTTGAGTTCATCTAAACGATGATCAGGCATACCGAGGCTCTTACGGATTTGAATCAACTCCTTGAGCTTGTCCGTACCATACTGCTTTGGACCACCGATCTGCATTGTAATAGAAACGGTGTGACAAAATGCGTCAGTATTCTCCATCTTCCAATAAGCATCTTCAACGTCCTTACCCCAGCAAATAACACCGTGATTCTGCATAAGGATAGACTGATGCTTCTTAGCGAGCTTGCCAACTTCCGCAGCATTCTCAGGAGAACCTGGAGTTTGGTAACTTGCGAAACCGATTTCTCCGAGGAATACTTCTGGCTCAGGGATGAGGCATGATGGAGGAGTTACTCCAGCAACCGCGAAGGCTGTCGCATAAATTGGGTGAGCGTGCACACAAGACTTTGCCTTAGGCTCATTCTTCATGATACCGAGGTGAGTATTCACCTCAGAAGTACGAGGACGTGTACCAGCGATTTGATTACCATCGAGGTCAACCATACAGATATCATCAGGATTCATGAATCCCTTAGAGATCAAGGTCGGTGTACAAAGAACGAGATTATCACCAACGCGAACTGTGATGTTACCGCCATTACCATCAACATATCCTTTATTCCAGATACGTTCACCTATTTTGCAGATGTGCTGTTTAAGAGCTTTAATTTCATCTGAGTAGAAAAATTTCTCCAATTCAGCAGAAGTCTTTGGATCGCCACCTGGCACCCAGTTGTACTCGGCATCTGGAAGAACAGGAGTGTGGATCGAAACGCGTCCACTAGATGCTGCTGCCGGAGCCGCTGGCTTAGATTTCTTGTGCTTACGAAGAATATCGCGTGCCATTGGCGTAAGCTTGGCATCATTAGGAATATCGCTGAGCGATAGTCCTTGCTTAATCATACGTTCGAGTTCCTTAGCGGTATAGAGCTTACTCATGATAATTTATTTTTCTTAAAAGTGTTTGGGTTTAGCCCTCTGTGGGCGGTGTGTATCGGTAAGTATCAAGAAGCGCGACGGTGATGGCATCGAGCGGTATAGGGTCGTCAAAGGGTTGAGTTGCCTCAGCTCCTTCAACATAAAGAATCGCATCTCCGACGCCCGCCCCGAGTCGATCATAGACCACGGGTGAAGATGCCGAACCGTATTCGTTCTTATCTGCTAATTCTTCCGCACCCATAGGGCAGACTAACAGCCAACGTGCTCCGCGAAATTGCGGAGCTGCTTCGCTCATAGTCACTGTGCCAATTACGCGTCCGGCTTTCATAATCTAGTCAACAATTCCCATCACTTGATTGCGAATGGGTGAATGGTCATCGTGGACGGTATTCTGAGACCAGGAACCGTCCGTTGTGATAAATACCTTGGAGTGCAATCCTCCGCCAATCGGATCAAGTGCTGCGAAGGGCGAGCCCGCATTGTCCCCATTCTCATCGATCGGCGTGCAGAACACGATCTTCTGACCTTTGAGACTGGGATGGCCAATGCTGACTACAGCGTGGCCGTCTATGCGAGCGAGGATCATATTACTTTAGGAAACGATGTTTAGGTTGTTTACCAAAGTACAACGGCGGAAGCGCGTGAAGGTACGTGGAGTTGTAATTCCTTCTCCAGTAGTCGTCGCGATCGAGAAGCTAATAAAGCCCTCTCCTCCCATACCAAGACCAGCCACACAAGGACCGTTCTTAACGAAAATTGTTGTATCCATGAGCTTACCCATTTCAGTCATACGCTCAACGTTCATCGTATGAATCATCGCAGAGTGCTTGTCGCCATGCTCAGACTGCTTAGCGATAGTCATCGCTTCAGCGAAGTTGTTAGCACGAACCATCGGCAAGAGTGGCATCATTTGCTCTTCTTGAACAAACGCATCATCAGCAGACGTTTCAGCAATCAACATCTCAACCTTAGGATCGATGTTCAAACCGGCGATTCTCGCGAGGGCATCTGGACTTGCTCCAACCCACTTACGGTTCAAAACTGCAGAGCCACAACCGACTCCATTCTTAAAATCGAAAACTTCGTTCTTAATCGCTTCATGCTGTTGTGCGGTGAGCACGACAGCTCCCTGACGCTTCATCGCCTCAAGTGTCTTTTGGTAAGAATCTGCAACTGCAATGATCTGCTTTTCGCCGATACAAAGAAGATTGTTATCAAATCCACCACCAATGATGATATCACGTGCAACACGGTCAAAATCAAGAGCGTTACAATCGTCAACCACAACAGGAGGATTACCGGGTCCCGCACAAATCGCACGTTTACCAGTCTTCATCGCCGCGTCTACAACACCGGGACCACCAGTGATACAAAGCAAATCAACGTCGTCAGCTGCACAAAGCTCATTGAATGAATCAAGAGAAGGCTTCTCGATAGTACAAAGTAGATTGGAAATACCAGTCTCCGCCTTGATCGCTTCATTAAATTCGTTGATCGCAAGTGCCGCAACCGCTGCACCACCTGGATGCGGATTGAATACGATAGAATTACCCGCTGCCACCATGTTAACGATGTTACCGGCAATCGTCGGAACTGAGTGAGTCAATGGCGTAATCGCAACGATTACTCCCCAAGGAGCAGATTCGTCTAGCGTGATTCCCGCATCACCGCTCATACCATAAGGTACAAGATACTCGGTACCGAGAACGTTCTGTACGCCCTGCAGCTTGAGTGGCTTGTGCTCGAGACGACCGATCTTTGTTTCATCAAACTCGATCTGCCCCCAACGCTCAGCATTATCGACACACATCCTCTTGACGATATTGACAATTTGAGTACGTGCCGCCCAACCCTTTTTCTGGAGTTGCTCGAAACCTCCTCGTGCGGCAGCTACCGCTTTATCGGCATCATCGAAAACTCCATGCTTACCAGGACGAACCTGGATACTAGGCGTTCCAAACGATCCACTAGCTTGCATCTGTGCGAGTACTTCACTCACTACATTGCGTATTGCTGCTTCATTCATCTGACTCATTTAAAATTCCTTCTATCTAAATTAACTGTTTTTAGCCTCGTATGTCTTCTCGCCAAGAATACTGACGGTATCTACAAGACCAACAATTGCGGCATCGACGGGAAGTGCTCTCAGACCATCGGCCATACGAGCGGAACTTCCTTGGGCAAACATCACTAGTTCGCCCTCACCTGCACCAAGCGTATCGATCGCGACGATCGTATTCGTACCTGGCTTTAATTGGCTAGGGTTCTCGGGATCGACGAGCATCGGACGCACCATGAGGAGCTTGCGCCCTCTCATGCTCTCGTCCTTCTTCGTCGATACGACGGAACCAATGACTTTACCGAGATACATCGGATTACCCTATTTAGAAGCGCGCTTAGCAGCAGGCTTTGAGGCCACAAGACCAGGAATGATTACTCCAGTGTCTTCATGTGGACGAGCGATAACGTGTGCACTCACAACTTCACCGTACTGACCAGCTGTTTCTGAACCTGACTCGATTGCTGCCTTAACGGCCGCTACGTCACCAGTGATTGTAACGCTTACAAGAGCACTACCAACACCCTTCATTGGGCCAGTGAGCTCTACATCTGCAGATTTGAGCATCGCGTCTGTTCCTTGAACGAGTGCGACAAGACCTTTAGTTTCTAGAATTCCGATTGCTTTGATTGCCATGATATTATGTGGTTTGAACTTACTTTGAATTAATTATTTTAAGAAATTGGATACTAGTTGGAATTCACCTTACGGAAAACTTCGCGAGCGATAACTAGTTCTTCGTTGGCCGGAACGACCATCACTTTTATTTTTGATTCGGGAGTACTGATAATTGCCTCAGCTCCACGGATTGTTGCCGCATTAACAGCTTCGTCGATATGAACTCCGAGGTCTTCGAGACCAGCACAAACCGCCAATCGAAGTTCAGCATCATTCTCGCCGATTCCCGCTGTAAACGAGATCACCTCAGCTCCTCCCATCTTAAAGAAGAAAGAACCCGCCCAGTGGCGAATGCTGTCTACCAAGACGTCAGTTGCGAGTTGTGCGTCGGTATTGCCAGCTTCTGCCGCTTCGCGAATATCGCGGGCGTCATTACTAACTCCCGAAACTCCCTGCAAGCCACTCTCCTTGTTAAGCTGACGCTCTGCTTCCTCTACGGAAAGACCAAGCATTTTGCTCACATAAGGGATCGCCATAGAGTCGAGATCACCAACACGATTGTTTTGCGGAAGTCCACTCTGTGGACTAAAGCCCATACTGGTGCCAATGGATACGCCATTTTGAATCCCCGTCACCGAGCTACTACCACCGAGATGGCAAGAAATCACTCGAAAGGAAGCTCCATCAAATTCGCCAGGACCATCAACATAGAGACCCTTAGCTCGTTCAGCAACGTCATCACGCCCCAACAGCTCAGCACTGCGTTCGGCGATAAACTTGTGGCTCGCTCCGTGGAATCCGTAACGACGAATTCCCAAGTCGCGCCATGCCTTTGGAATAGCGTAAGTATAAGCAGCCGGACTCATCCATTGATAGAACGCGGTCTCGAAAAGAGCGATACGCTTTACCTTTGGAAGCATCTTCTGGAAGCAACGAATGCCTTCAGAATAAGCCGGATTGTGGGCGGGAGCCACTTCCTTGAAACCATCGAGGGCTTCAAGGACGCGCTCATCCGCTTCCACACAGCCGCTGAGATCTTTTCCGAGGACGGTTTTAAAACCGACCGCATCCAGATCATCACCGGATTGAAGATGCCCTTCGCTAACCAGCGTCTCTAGCATCTCTTCGATGCAGGGCGTATATTCGGTTACACGTTCAAAACCTCCTTTAGCAAGCAAGTCGGACGACGACTCACTCATATCGTAAAGGCGATACTTGAAGGATGTGGAACCTAGATTGGCGATGAGAATCTTCATATTGAGTTATAAATGCGCCAAGAACGCATGAAAAAGGATTCTATTAACCAATCCAAGATCCGAGCTTGCTCAAATCATCGTGAGGACGAGGAATCACTTGAACAGCGACCACTTCTCCGATTTTTCCTGCTGCATCTGCACCTGCTTCAACACCAGCTTTCACTGCTGCTACGTCACCTGTGAAGAAACCTGTTACGAGGCCAGATCCGATCTTTTCCCAACCTGTCATAGTGACATCGGCGGATTTAAGAGCAGCGTCGCTAGCTTCCATAAGGCTGATAAGGCCCTTACATTCGATCATTCCAATTGCTTGTTTAGCCATGGTATATTTTCTCGTATTTAAAGATTAATTACTGGAAGTACTTAACGAGGTCTTCGTGCGGACGCGCGATGACATTCGAGGCTACGAGCTCACCAACACGGTTTGCCGCTTCTGCACCTGCTTCAACAGCAGCATTAACGCTGCCGACATCACCTTTGACGAGAACGGTAAGAAAACCGCCGCCAATAGAGATTTGCTTTACGAGTTCAACCGATGCGGCCTTAGCCATTGCATCGCATGCCTCGATTGAGCCTGTAAGACCCTTTGTTTCGATCAATCCGATTGATTCGCTCATAATATGTTTTGGTTATTTGTTGTGTGGAATTAAGTGAAAATATTATACTCAGAAAAATAGATTTATCTACTTTATAAGTTCGCAAGCAGTGTCGGGGCCAAAGCCACACGCATTTGCTTCGTCAGTATCGAAGTGAACTTCGAGTTTGAAGGACGGGTCAACTCGGACGAAAATCTTGTCGAATGTCATCCCGAGATCGCCATCGATCTTAAGTTTCATGTAAGACTTGTTCTCGACACCGTAAAACGCGGCATCTTCTGGAGCCATATGTACGTGAGGGGCAGCACGGATGATTCCCTCCTCCATCTTAAGGTAACCTGCGGGCCCCATCAACATCCCGCCTGGAGTTCCAGCGATATCACCGGAATTGCGAACAGGGATCTTAAACCCAAGAGAAATCGCATCCGTATACGCCAACTCGACTTGATTAAAGTCACGACATGGACCCAATATACGAAGATTAGAAATAACGCGGCTACGTGGACCGATCAACGTAACAGACTCTTCTGCGGCGTATTGACCTTCTTGATAAAGCCACTTCTTAGGAGTGAGTTGGTGTCCTTTACCGAACAATACCTCAATCGCTTCTTGCGAGAGGTGACAATGACGGGCACTGGAATTAACGATCAGTGGATTAGGCCCGACTTCCTGTTTAAGTTGGACACCAGATCCCATATGACGACTCAAGCTGGAACGGACCAGCATTTCGATTTGAGAGCGATTCATGGATTGATTCATAGTGGAGGACATTGGTAAATTCTGTGTTTCGGCCAACAAAAACCCAACAATTCCCACATAAGTCAACATATTTCTTGCAAATATGTGGATTACCAAGACGATAAACCTCACATAACAAAGATTTATCAAAAATTTCCAACATCATGATTCCGGCGAACAGACACCAAATCATCCTAGAGCGAATTGAAAAGCTCGGCAGCGTACGTACTATAGACATCGCCGAGCAACTAGGTGTCACCGATGAAACCATTCGCCGTGACTTCGAAAAGCTAGAACGCGAAAACCACCTTCAACGTACCCATGGTGGCGCCATCTCGACTCAACAGTTCAACATAAAGGACCGCTCCTTCGAAGAACGCAGCATTCAAAACATCGAAGCAAAACGCAGAATCGCAACCCAAGCAGAAAAACTCATCCAGCCCGGCGACCGCATCTTTATAGACGCAAGTTCTACTTCCCTACAACTCGCTGCTACGATTTCAAACACTCCCAACCTTACCGTAATCACCAACTCCGCTCTAGTAATAGGAGAACTAACGGCCCATAAGGATATCGATCTGATACTAACTGGGGGTATACTCGACCGCCAATCCCAGTCCTACACGGGACCAGCCACGATCGCCACCCTCCGCCGCTACCGCATAGACAAAGCATTCTTTTCCGGCAACGGCATCGACGAGATTCGCGGCGTAAGCGAAGTCAACGAAGCCCAAGCCCACATTAAAGACTTCGTCATTCCACGAAGCGGCAATGTTATATTCCTAGCAGACCCAACCAAGTTCGGCACCTCATCCACCTACTTCTTCGCTCAATGCGACCAAATCGACACCATCGTCACGAGTAAAGAAGCCTCCCACCCCCTCCTCGACAGCCTCGAGGAAAAAGGCATGCAAATCATCTACGCCGATTAAAGCCCCCCTCTTCATTATTCATTTTCATGTTTACTCCGTCATAGCTCGAAGAGAGACATCGGACTTCATCCTAATCTCCACAAAAACAAACACTAGCATTCATCTGAATAATCTCTTCGTCAATTTCGTGTCCTACAGTTTATCCCGCGATTGCGGCGATGGACAATAAAAGCACAACACAATCAACATCATCCGTTAATACCGCGTCGCGGTTCTAAATTAGAACCAACCAAATACTTTAAAAAGATTCCCCCTTTTTATACTTCACATGAAAAGCACAAACCACATCGACAATCCTGACGTAATCCTCATTGGCAGCGGCATCATGTCATCAACCTTAGGCGCAATGCTAAAGGAACTTGACCCGAGCCTGCGCGTACAACTCTACGAAATGACCGAAGAGTTTGCCCAAGAGGCCTCCAACGGCTGGCACAACGCCGGCACCGGACACGCAGGCATCTGTGAGTTAAGCTACACTCCGAACTACGGTCCCGATGGCGAAGTCGACGTCGCCAAAGCGATCGAGATCTTCCACCAGTTCGAACACTCCAAGCAGTTCTGGGGACACGCAGCCCGCACTGGCATGGTAGAAAACACCGAGGAGTTCATCAACCCCGTCCCACACATCAGTTTCGTCTACGGTCAAGAACAAGTCGACTTCCTACGCTCCCGCCACAAAAACATGCAGGCACATCACTTCTTCGAAGAGATGACCTACACCGAAGATCGTGAGACAATAAAGGAGTGGGCACCCCTCCTTCTCGAAGGACGCGACGACACACCAATCGCGGTGACCAAGATGGACCGAGGGAGCGACGTTAATTTCGGAGCACTCTCAGGCAAACTCGTAGAATGGCTCGGCAAACAAGAAAATTGCGGCTACTCAACCAGCCACCGCATCACCGACATCACCAAGATGGACGATGGACGTTGGGAACTAAAAATCAAAGATCTCAAAACGAAAAAGACATTCACCAACACCGCAAAGTTCGTATTCATCGGAGCAGGCGGCGGCTCACTTCCCCTCCTCCAAAAATCAGGTATCCAAGAAAGCAAGGGCTTCGGCGGATTCCCAATTGGCGGACAATGGCTCATTTGCGACAAACCCGAAATAGTCGAAAAACACGTTGCCAAGGTATACGGCATGTCACCAGGAGCAGCACCCACGATGGCAGTGCCTCACCTAGACACACGAATCATCGACGGCAAAAAGTCGCTCCTCTTTGGCCCCTACGCAGCATGGACCACCAAGTTTCTGCACATCGAAGGAAAAGCCACTGATCTCCCGAAATCAATTCGCCCCGACAACATAGCCTCCCTTATTAAAGTAGGCCTCCACAACATCCCTCTCGTCCGCTACCTCATGCAACAAGGCACCCAAAGCATGACGACCCGCATGAAGGAGCTACAAGCCTTCTTCCCTGACGCCAAGGAATCAGACTGGAACCTAATCGACGCCGGTATCCGCGTTCAAGCGATCAAAAAGGAAGACGGCGACGCAGGCATCGTCCACTTCGGCACCGAAGTCCTCACCGCAGCTGATAAGTCAATTTCAGCCCTACTTGGAGCTTCACCAGGAGCATCCGTATCGACAAACATTATACTCGAAGTCATCAAAAAGTGCTTTGCCGACCGACTCGCGACTCCAGAAGGTCACGCCAACATGAAGAAGATGATCCCTTCATACGACGAAGACCTCTCGCAACCCGAGTTGGCTGACCGCCAACGCGAACTCAGCGAAACCGCCTTCAAGTCACTTAACCTAATTTAAAAACGTTCCCCAACGTCGCCTCCCCCAAGAGGCGACGTTTTCACTCTCATTCAATTAGATTTCATTCGCATTTTCTACAATCAACCAGTAAATAACGAATTCAAAGTATTTATTTCTCCAGTAAATAAACAAACCGCCCGCTACGCTCGAGAACGCAGAGCTAAAAGAGAAAACCACTCAACAAATCAAAAAGACAAAACCCAAATCTCTTCGTGATCTTTCGTGTCCTACAGTTTATCCCGCGACTGCGGTGATGGTTCCAAAAAACCAACAATCTACAATTTTCAATCTTCAATAAAAAATGGCTTCCACAAACAGAACCGTCGGTAAAGACGTCCAATTGATGATAACCTGCCTGTGCGATGCCTTCTACGACAGCGTTGCCCAGGCCTCGGTAGAAGTGCTCGAACACGTCGGCTGCACAGTCGAAGTTCCCGAAGCCCAAACCTGCTGCGGACAACCGGCCTTCAACGCCGGTGACTGGAAAGCGGCCCGCAAGGTAATCCGTCACACCTGCAAAACCTTCGACATCAGCAGACCAATCATCCTACCCTCCGGCTCCTGTGCCGCCATGGTCAGCCACGGCTACGACCTCGCCTTCGAAAAAGAAGACGACCTCGCCGATGTCCAAGCCTTTAACGCCAGCACCTGGGAACTCTCCGACTACCTCGTCTACGGTCTCGGCATCACCACCTGGCCAGGCAAGTTCAACGCCAAAATTTCACTTCACCGCTCCTGCCACACCCGTGGCACCAAAACCTACGAAGCGGCCGTCACTCTTTTAAAATCAATCGAAGGCATCGAACTCATCGAATTCGACGAATCCGAGCAGTGCTGCGGCTTCGGCGGAACCTTCTCCGTTTCCTACCCCAATACTTCCGTATCCATGGGAAAACTAAAACTCGACATGCTCACGGCTCTCAAACCCGACATTGTCGGTGCGGTCGACATGGCCTGCATGATGCACCTCTCCGGCATCGCTCAAAAACAAGGACGCCAAATCAACAAGCTCCACATCGCGGAAATCCTCATGGCCGCCCTCAAAAACACAGACAAATCAACTTCCAAATAACCACCCCTCAAAAACCAAATAAACGAAACCCAATCTCAGCGACCAAAGTTCATCCCGCGACTGCGGTGACGGTTAAACAAAGCACAACCAAATCATCTGAGCTCATCTGTGCAATCTGTGGG
>CAWVWU010000090.1:0-15177 GCA_963933925.1 uncultured Puniceicoccaceae bacterium | reverse complement strand
CCACCGCCGCCGCCGTAACCGCCGCCGCCGCCACCACCACCGCCACCACTACGTGGTGCACGAGGAGCGCGAGGAGTTGCTTCACGAATTGATAGTTCACGACCGTCTACTTCTTGACCATTCAAGCCTTCGATAGCAGCCTTAGCTTGCTCTGCATCATCCATAGTCACAAACGCGAATCCGCGTGAGCGACCTGTTTCGCGGTCAGTAATAATCTTAAGCTGTGCTACCGGACCATATTGTTCGAATGCACTCTGCAGATCTCCTTCGGTCGCACCAAAAGAAACGTTTCCTACGTATATTTCCATTATATCTATCTATTGTTAAAGCGTCGACTAAGTTTAAAAGGCAGATTCAAACAGAGACGCTAAAACCGGAAAATACCTCAAGTAGGTTATACAACCCACCCTTAAAAAGGCCACAGTCCCCTATTTCATCAATTAAGCGAGACTAAAAGAGATCGTCACTCAATCTCATCACAGATCACGAATAATGCGAAGAACCCCACTACCACGCCTCTCAATCCGCAATTTTTGTGATACAATCACGCGAAGCTAGCTTACTCTTCATCCCGCCTCCCCCAAAAGATTTCAGGTCAACCGGAGAATTAGGCCAAAACGCTTTAGTAAAAGACAATTTGCTTCCCGCCAAAAAGTTTCGGAAGGAAGTATCATCGCATTGTAATTTCAATGACGGCTTATCGGCATTTGCTAATTTCATAACAAACCTCCTATCGGCAATATCACTAGGGAATTAACCCCGATGTCTAAAAACGCCTCCTCCACAACTTCCCAACCCACCACCATGTCAATAGAACCACAGAAAATAGCCCTTGTAACAGGAGCCAATCGAGGCATCGGCCAAGAGATCGCCAATCAGCTTCAGGAGCGTGGAATACGCGTCTTCCGCGGCTATCGCACTCCCAGTTCCCTTCTCGCCATTCACGAGAAACACGGTATCCAACTCGATATTGCAGACTCAAACTCCATCCAAAACTCAGTCTCCCATATACTCAAAGAAACGGATAAGCTCGATATCCTCATCAATAACGCAGCCACTCTCTTGGACAGGGAACTCCCTCTCGAAGAACTTACCGTCGAAACCTTCAAGCAAACCCTAGAAATCAATACCGTAGCCGCGTTTGAGCTCACCCAAGCCTATCTGCCTCTCCTAAAACCAGCCACCCATTCTCGCGTCATAAACATCAGTAGCGGAGCAGGACAACTCCAAGACATGATGCAATGGTCTCCCGCCTACGGCATCTCCAAAGCTGCCCTCAACGCCCTCACAATTCAACAATCCCTCGCTTACTCTAAATACGGTATATCCGTGAATTGCGTACGACCCGGCTGGGTACGCACTCGCATGGGCGGCGATCAAGCACCACTATCCGTCTCGGAAGGTGCCGACACCGCAACGTGGCTCGCACTCGACGCCAATCCGAACGAGACCGGTAAACTATGGTTCGAACGTAAGCCCACTCACTGGTAAAATCAGCCCTTGCCAGAACAGCCGCACCAAACAACATCTACACCGTGCCAAACAAACCCGTCGTAGAACATTTTAAGTATTGCCCCAATTGTAGTAAATCTTCGATTACCACATTTCAGGAAAATGCGATCCGCTGCCCCGATTGCGACTTCGAACTCTACTTCAATCCAAACTCATCCGCAGCAGCCCTCATCTTCGATAATAAAAACCGCCTCCTCGTAATCGAGCGAGCCCGCGAACCGGCAAAAGGCAAATACGGCGTCCCTGGTGGTTTCATAGATTATCATGAAAGTGCCGAAGACGCCCTAAGGCGAGAAGTCAAAGAAGAGACCAACCTAGATATCACAAGCTTCCAATTCTTCGGAAGCTTCCCAAACCTATATCCCTACAAACAGGTTATTTACCCAACTCTCGATCTCTACTTCACTGCCAAAGTAGACTCATTCGAAAACGCCAAAATAGAAGAAAGCGAAGTTCTAGGAATCCATTTAGTCGAGCCCGCACGCGTTTCCAATGACCAATGGGCCTTCAGATCTTTACGAGCCGTCATAGCCAAACTACTAGCCGATAAGAAAACCTAGTACTCGCGGATCGCACGAATCGCTCCGTGATAAAGCCCAATTTCCATCTCTATTTCCTGGAGAAGAAATCGCTCCTCCAAGACACTTCCGTCGCTACACATATCCAAGGCAAATTGAGCCAACTCCCAAAGACGCCCCGCCCCCATAGCAGCAGAACTTCCCTTAATCTGATGCAAGACCTCATAAGCCTCCTCAGAGTCTTTCTTTTCAAGATTCACCCCTAATTCACCAAGGAGTCGAGGCATCTCGCTGCAAAAGATCTCATATACTTTCGGAAATAGCGACGACCCATCAGACTGTCTCTCCATCAAAGCATCATAAGATTCACGTCTCAAGGGTAACATCCCACTTAGATCCGGTAGTGCCATAATTCTTACTTCGAGAAATTAAAACGATTTCCGTGCCTCCAAAGCACTCTTCAAGGTCACTTGATCCGCATAAAGAACCGACCCTCCACTAGGCAGTCCAAAACCAATTCGCGACACCGACACATCTTTTCCTTCGAAAAGATCAGTGATATAGTGACACGTCGCCTCACCCTCAATGTCATTCGGCAAGGCCAAGATAACCTCGCGAACATCTCCACCATCCACACGCTTCACCAAGGCATCGATATTCAGATTTTCAGGACCGACCCCATTGATAGGTGAAAGCTTGCCATGAAGTGCATGATAGAGCCCTCCGTACGCCCCAGATTTCTCCAAAGCCAAGATATCGCTCACATGCTCCACCACGCAAATAACCCCACTTGCACTACGTCGAGCGTCTTCGCAAATTCCACAACGCTCTTCCTCACAAATATTGCCGCACACGGAACAACTACGGACCCGCTTCTGTGCGTCCACGATCGCATTCACCAGAGAAGTCGCGGCATCGGGCTTCTCCAACAACAGATGAATAGCCATCCGCTCAGCCGAGCGATAGCCCACGCCCGGCAGGCGCTTCAGTTGCTTTTGCAATACTTCGAAAGACGAGGTCATTCGGACGAGCTACATCATTCCAGGCATCGAAAACCCTTCGGTTGCCTTAGCCATTTCTTCGTCATTCAATTTTTTAGCCTGAGCAGCAGCCTCTTTCACAGCCTCTAAAAGCGTTTCTTCAACCAATGACGCCTCTTCCTTCAAGAGCTCTGGATCAATTTTAAGACCCTTAATATCACCACTCACCGTGAGAGTAACGGTAACCGCACCACCACCGCTCGCTACGACCATCTCGCGGTCATTAAGTTCTTCCTGCAGACTCTCGATTTTCTTCTGCATCTTCTGAGCCTGTTTCAGCATTTTTCCTAAACCTGCCATAATATCTTATTATATAAAATTCTAGTTGTTAAAATCCGTGGTAGTTTCCGTTCCACCGGAATCAGGTCAACCCCTTTTCCCCTGCTTCAATCAAATCCTTAAAGCCATCTCGAAAGCTCTTATAACGTGGGCACCAGCCCACATGCTCCCTCAACAACCCATTGGAAATCCGCCGATTAGACGATCCGCGACCCGTCGCGGAAAACCGCCGAGAAGACTCTCCATTCGCCACTCCACTAAATTCAGGTGATTCCAATCCAAGCTGCTCCGCCATCCAAGACACAATCTCATTCTTCGAACTCGGCACATCGTCCACCACATTGTAACTCGCCTTCAACGCCTTACCCTCAAACAAGAAAACAGCCCACATAGCCGAAATAATATCCTCTAGCCGGATCAAATTCAAATAATACTCCCCAAATCCACTAAGTTCGGCCTGACCTGAACGTACTCGGTTCAAAAGCATATGACGCTCCGGTCCATAAATGCCACCCAGACGCAAAACCGTACCCTGAATTACCCCTCCTAGTCCCTCCCTAAAAATCTCTTCACTCTCCATAACGATAGAGCCGCGCTCCGTCCCAGGAATGGCATCAGTTTCCTCAAGCCACGCTCCAGCACTATCAGGATAGACCGACACACTTCCCGTATACACCGCTCGACCTGAAAAGCCAGAACACTTCATCCACTTCACAAACGAACGATTCCCGCCGAGATACGACGCGCGATACCCATCCAACCCATTACCGGCCGAACTCACACAATTCAGAGCAAAGTCAAATCCACCTCCGACCAATCCATGCCACTCATCCGAGTCAACACGTACCGCATAAGCCTCCACTCCTTCGCTCTTCAAACGAAGTACCGTACCCTCATTGCGCGTCACCGCCACAACACGAAGTCCACGGGCCAAGGCTTCTTTAGCGAAGGCACTACCCACGTAACCACAGCCTAAGATCAAAAGACTTTTCATGCTCCTACTCTCCGTCATCCTCTAACTCAACATCCAAGATTCGGTGCATATCCACCACATAATCCTTCCAACTGCGCAACGGCCGTTTTCGACACTCCTCCGTCAATTCCGTACAACGTGCCGGATCCAACACTAAAGCAGCAAACCCATCCGCCAAGGAACTCGCATCACGCGTATCGACCATATGGCAACCGCCATCACGAGCCACTTCCTCCATTGCTCCAAAATTCGCCGTCAAACATGGCTTACCATGCCAAACGCTTTCTATAATAGGCAGACCAAATCCTTCAACAATCGAAGGGAACACTGTAAACAGACACTCCTCATACAAACGCTTCACAGTAGCATCGTCCACCCCTCCGAGCCACTCGACCGAGTCCTCCTCCGCTACAAATGCAGTCACCCAGTCCCTCAAGTCATCAAACCCATCGTATGGATTCCCCACTAAGGTCAACTTAGCCTTCACACCTGGATTAAGATCACGGAACAAACGCCACGCCTCGAGCATTATACGATGATTCTTTCGGGGTTCCAACGTTCCAATATGAAGAATCTGAATACATCCATCCTCCGTCAGCTTAGAACTTCCCTCGTCAAATGCACCTTCAGCACCCGCAAAGGCGACTCCATTCGCACAAACCTCAATCCGAGGTGACTTCAACTTACGAGTCGCCACAAACTCACGAAAACACTCCGCCGAAAATTCCGACACCGCCAAAATACAATCCGCCCGGGCCATTTCCAACATGTACCCCTCGTGGTTTGCCAAAATTCCTTCATTCACCCACTCAGGATACAGCAAAGGGATCGAATCGTGAAAAACAACCGCAACCTTCGTCCCATGGGAGCGAATGTCATCGATCGCCCCCTTCATTTCGTCCTGTTTCATCAGCTCCGGAATAACCACCCAAGCATCCTTACGAGCTTTAAACTTCAAGGGAGACAACCGATTCATCAACGGGCCCAAACGCTCTTGAATTCGCCCAAACGAACCAGCTGCAACGCCAATTCCCTCATCAACATCGGTGAGCATCGCCTGAATCTCATCCCGCGAGAACCCTTCATATTCAATATGCGTGTGCAGCATATGAATACTCTTACCCAAATGACGCGATAACCCTCTTAAGCTATCCCGAAGTCCACCATAAGCCTTCGAAGACGCCGCCTTCTGTTCGTCCAGTGCCGCCCGAGCCGCCAAGACCTTCTTAACAAAACCTGCAATGTAGTGAGCATCCTCTTTGCGGATCTGCCAATCCACGTACTCACGCACCCCCTTCCGGACTGATCGACGCATACCACGAGGTAATGGAAGCCACTTCACCCAGTCCAACGGCAAATGAACGAAACGGTCAAACGAAGCGACAATCTTCTCATACGCCTTAACCGCCGTATCTCCTTCAATATAAGCCTGAGCAGTCTCTCCCTCGAGACGCTCCTCGAGAACCATCTCCTCTTCAGCTTCCGACTTCGCCTTACGCACTGTATCAAAATACCGAAATGCCATTGAAGGAGCACCCTTATAAAAACGCCCTTTGGAAATCAAATCACTCGCAACCTGGATACGCTCTCCTTCCAACACCCCTTCATCCAATGCAAACAACAACCCCTTGGCATGAATCTCTGTTGTAGACTTTAACGTCGCTGAGTTCACCTTCCACTCACCGAGGAACTTCAACATCCGCTCCGAATCCTTCCAGATAGCCTTACGCAATCGAATCAGTCCCTTCTCAAAACGCTCAATTTTCCGTCGATCCACTCTACGGTACCGAATATCTCGAATCTCGCGAATACGATAGCGGACAAACTGCCTCATAAATCGGGGCAACGGTAACCAACGCACCCAATCAAGATCCAAACGAACATCTGACGAATTCCGCAAAACCTCATCATCTAGCTCCAGCAGATATCGATCCACGACCGTCTTCTCGAACTTAACCAAACGCGAACTATCCACCCGTCTATACCACCAATCTCGACACTCCCGTATTACCGACCTCAACCAACGTCTCATCGGCCGCGGAAGCGGCAAATACCCCGTCCATGTCAACTCTAGCTTAGATTCTAAAAGCCGCCCGTCTCGTAGCTGATCCTCATAGAGCTCTACGACTCGTTTAACAGCCTTACGTCGTTCAGTAGCATTCTCAATTTCATCAAAATCTTTTCCCAGCCTCAAGCTTCTATCGCCATTAGGATAAGAAGGCATCGGTATCCATCTCGACCACTCCCGATCGAAAGGCTCGGCATTCTCCCGCTTCATACGCAATGCCGACTCAAAGATCTTCACCGAAGCATCCGAAGCCAAGTAATCACAAATCTCGTCCAATTGACTCAAAGAAACACGACTTCCCCCACTCGTCCCCTTCTCATTTTCCTCATCCGTAAAGAACAGATTCCCAAACTCCTCCTCAATACTCAGAAACTGAGGTCCATTGTATTTCGCCAACTTCTTACGCGCATTATCATCTAAAATAATGTAACGCCCCCGTTCAATATTCCACTCCAGAAGTTCTGAGTACGGATTCACCAACAAAGCCTCACGTGCAATCGAACGTGTCACACGTTGGATCCCTGTATTAAATTGTGAGTGGGCGGTGTGCCCTGTTGAGATATAGACGGTCGAAGGCATAGAGAAAACGCCTCAGTTCATCCAAGATGTTCCGCATCAGCGCAATTACAAAACACGCCCCTCCAACAATCTCCTTCTCTCATTTAACATCTCACCATTCAGAATCTCCCACGTTCATATTCCCCTAAGCATCCTCGACTGAAAAAAACATCGCCCAACCAACAATCCAGATTTGCATCCATTCGCGATAATTGGCATATTTAGACATGATCGTCATAACTCAAAAGCAGAACTCGAGCAGTCCACAACCAACTCAAAAAATATCGGCCCTTTCGTACTCTTCTTTTCCCATTGTTTCGTCGCTTCTTTCTCAATTGGCGTCTCCCCGTTCCTCGGTACGGTACACTCTTCACCCTTCACAATTCTTAAATGTCAACAGCCACATCTAAATCCACCCTCGTCCTTGTATTCGAAGGCATCGAAGAAGTCGAAGCCCTCATGCCCGTCGACATCCTCCGCCGCGCCGGAGTACACGTCGTCGTAGCAAGCCTCGACGATTCCGACTCCGTAACGGGCCGCAACGGCATTATCATCACCCCCGACACCCACTTTTCACGAGTCTCCCCTCACCACTTCGACCTGATCTACCTCCCCGGAGGTCCCGGAGTTCTCCCCCTCGCTAAACACCTCACACTACGAGCCCTCCTACGCCAGCAACATGAAGACGGAAAACTCATCGCCGCTCTCTGTGCTGCCCCTTCCGTCCTCGCGGCCGAAGGCCTCCTCGACGACATATCCGCCACTGCACACATCTCCGTCCGAGCCGACCTCCCAAATCCCAGCCAAGACCGTGTCGTAGTGGATCACAAAATAATCACCTCCCAAGGACTCGGCACCGCACTCGAATTCTCGCTTGAACTCGTCAAACAGCTCATCGACGATACCGCTGCTCTAGAAGTGGCCAAATCAATACACAACTAGTCCCCTAAAAACCTTTCATCCTAATCCATCACCAAAACATGTAGGTCTGGATGCGATCCAGACAACCAATCCAATCCACCATTTCAAATCCCGCTCCGTGGGCCCAGTCCCCAATTAACAATTTTAAATTTTAAATCCACAATTCCAAATCACGCTCCGCGTGCATTCCTATGATCAAAGAATACGATTTTATCGCCATCGGCGGAGGTAGTGGAGGCTTCAACGCCGCCCGCGTCGCCCGCCAATACACTGACAAAGTAGCCGTAATCGACGGTGCCGAAACCCTCGGGGGACTCTGCATCCTCAAGGGCTGCATGCCCTCCAAGACGCTCATCTACTCCGCCGAGATCCTCCACCTCGCCCAACACGGCAAACTCTTCGGCCTCGATATCCCTTCTGCCAAGGTCGACATGAAGGCCCTGCACGCTCGCAAAATCGCCACCATCAAAGAATTCTCCGAGTACCGCGTCGAATCCATGATGAGCGACAAGTACAGCCTCTACCGCAACCACGCTCGCTTCATCGACCACAACACTATCGAACTCGACGACGGCACCCAACTCCGCGGCAAGAAATTCATAATAGCCACCGGTTCCTACATTTCACGTCCCCCAATCCCAGGCATCGACCTCGACGGACTCTGGACCAGCGACGACGTCCTCGACCTCGACCACCTCCCAGAATCCGTCATCGTCCTCGGCGGTGGCGTAGTCGCTTGCGAGCTCACCCAATTCCTCAGCCGCGTCGGCTCCCACGTCACACAAATCCAACGCAGTGCCCACATTCTCAAAGATCAGGCCATCGACATCTCCGAAGTCGTCGAAAAAGCCTTCCGCGATGAAGGCATCAACCTCTTTACCGGTACCGCCCTCCAAGGCATCGAAAAGACCGAAACCGGCTTCAAAGTCACCTTCACCGACAACGGAGAAGAAACCACTGTCGAAGCCCAATACGTCGTCAACGCCCTCGGCCGCATTCCCGCCACCGATAAGCTCGACCTCGAAAAAGCCGGCATCGAGCTCAAGCCAAACCGTCAAATCAAGACCGATTCCCTTCAACGCACCAGCAACCCGGACGTCTACTCAGCAGGCGACTGTGCCGGCCCCTTCGAAATAGTACACACCGCAGTCCTCCAAGGAGAACTCGCCGCCTTCCACGCCTTCGGCGTCAAAAAACCCTCCCTCAACTACGACCACATGCTAGACGTCGTATTCACCGACCCACAAGTCGCACGCGTCGGCCTCTCCGAAGCCACCCTAAAAGAACGCGGCATCGCCTACATCGCCGCCGACTACCCATTCGACGACCACGGCAAATCCATCCTCATGGAAGCCAAACACGGCTTCGTTCGCATCTTTGGCGAAAAGTCCACCGGACAAATTCTCGGTGCAGAGATTGTATCCAAAGACGCCGGCGAACTCATCCACACTCTCTCCATCGCCGTCTCCCACGGCCTCACAGCCCAGTCGCTCATGCAGACCCACTGGTACCACCCAACCCTCTCTGAAATATTAACCTACCCCCTAGAAGACATCGCCGACGAAATAGACCAGTAACCCATCTCCCTCTTCTCCCTGCCCAAGCTCAAGAAGCGACGGCAGGTTTCTCTCCTTTCTTCCTCTCCTTCTCTTTCTTCTACGTCCACAACCTCAAGCCGAGAACTCAATACCCTAAATTATCATGGACAAAATATTCATCACAGGCACTTCCAGCGGATTAGGCTTCGCCCTCTCCCAAATCCTATCCACCAAAACCCGCCACGTCATCGGGTTCTCCCGTACGAAGTCTGACTTCACCGGCGAATTCCATACCTGTGACTTCACCAAACCCCAACTCGCAGAATCCATCCTAAAAGATGCCTTCAACGCAGCCGACCTCGATAACGCCAAACGCATCACTTTTGTCCACAACGCCGGCCAACTCGGTCCCCTCGATCTAATACAAAATTTCGACCACACAGATATCCAACAAAACATCACAGCAAACCTAATCGGCTCCGCAATTGCCCTTTCCACCTTCACTAAAGCCGTAGCTCATCTCGCCGTTCCAAAGCTCTTCATCAACATCTCCTCAGGAGCCGCATTTGATGACCGTGCCAAAGCAGGCTGGTCCCTCTACTGTGCATCCAAAGCGGGCCAAGCCCAACTCGTTCGTGCCGTCGCCATAGAACAAGAAACTGCTCCCCATCCCATTACCCTCATCAACTTCAATCCCGGCGTCATGGAAACCGGCATGCAGCGCCTCATCCGAGCCACCCCCGAAAACGCCTTCCCCGATGTACAACGCTTTATCCAGCTCAAAGAAGAAGGTCGCGTCCCCGAACCCACCACCATCGCCCAACACCTCGTTCGAGCCATACTCCATCCCGAAAACCTAGAAAACGCAAAAAGCTACCACTACGCCGACTTCGAACCCCTCACCTAAAAATCTCCCATCCACCATCTTCATCAACAATCCATTTCAAAACTCGTCCCGATCCACCATCTTCATCTATCACCCAACCTCTCCTTCTAATATTCATCAATAACCCAATAATGTAGGTCTGGATGCGATCCAGACACCCAACCCAACCCAACCCATTCAATTAGCGTTCATGTTTCGTCTCTAAGGTCCTCAAGTGTCTTCATTTCATTCCTCGGTACGCGGTTTCAAGACCCCATCTGCGTAATCTGTGGACAAAGAAGCACAACCCAAATTTTCAATCCACAATCATCAATTTCCAATCCCGCTTCGCGGGCCCAATTTTCTATCTATATATGTACAAGGCACCACAATTCCTAGTCGATCTCCTTAAAGCCAAAAGCCCTTCAGGGGCCGAAGACCAAGCCCAGGCAGTCTACGACCAATACGTCGAAGCCACCGCAGACGAATATCGTCGCGACACCATGGGCAACCGCATCGCGATCCTGAATACCGAGGCATCCCCCTCCGTCATGTATTCAGGCCACCTCGACGAACTCGGCTTCATTATTACCTACATCGACGACAAAGGCTTTCTTTACTTCAATACCATAGGCGGTCACGACCGCATTATCATTCCCGGACGCCGCGTTATCATCCAAACCGCCAACGGCCCAGTAAAGGGAGTCACTGGCAAACGTGCCGTCCACCTCATGGATCCCAAGGACCGCGAGAAAGTCCCGCCCATCCATAGCATGTGGATAGACATCGCCGCCAGCGACAAAGCCGACGCCGACAACCGCGTCAAAGTAGGCGACGTCGCCACCTACGATCACGAATTTGAAATCATCAACGGATCCATCGGTGCCGCCCGTGCCTTCGACAATAAAGCCGGAGCCTACATCGTAGGCGAGACGCTCCTCCGCCTCTCGAAAGAGAAAGACAAGCTCGAATCCCAAATTGTATCCGTCGGAACCACTCAAGAAGAAATCGGCGTCCGAGGTGCCCTGGTATCCGCCTACGGCATCCATCCCGACTTCGCCGTAGCCGTGGACGTTGGCCACAGCACCGACCACCCCGACTGCGACAAACGCAAATTCGGCGCCACCAAACTCGGAGGTGGCCCAATAATCTGCCGCGGCCCCAACATCAACCCCGTCGTCTACAAAATGCTCATCAAGGCTGCAGAGGAGAACAAGATTCCCTACCAGCTCGAAGGCGACCCACGTCCCACCGGCACCGACGCACGTGCGATCCAAATCGCTCGCGACGGTGTAGCCACCGGTCTCGTATCCATTCCACTACGCTACATGCACACACCCAGCGAAATGGTCGACCTCGAAGACATCGAGCGCTGCATCCAACTTCTCGTAGCCTTCTCCAAAAATCTAAAAAAAGGCGACACCGGAGTCTGGTAACAGGGGTACACAGAATCCGTTATCGAATAATGGATCACTTTTGAACTGATTACATTGACCCCGTTAGGAATCTTCAATCACTCGAGCAAATAAACCATCCCCTAACAAATTGATTGAAAAACCGTCAAAAACCCCATTCCCATCTCCGTCAGTGGTGGTCGACTTAAAGATTATCCAGTTTTCCATATCACTGGATAGTTCAAGTCTGTAGGGGGTCAAAGGTGTGCCAACAAACCCGATAATTCCAATTCCGTCTACTCCGATCTCAAAATCCTTAACGATAGAATTTGTAACGATTGATAGTACACCCGATTTGAAATCAATAATGTAGCGAGCATCTGAGGCTCCACTTGCCTTGATCTCATACAAACCAGGAGGGCTGTGTTCATCCGCATTTGTTGACAATAATACAGGTGTATCAAGATCACCAACATCTTGACCCAACTCAAACCCAATTACTCTAGCAGTAAGTTTTGGGTTGGGCTGATACACTGTCTTTACGAGGTCATCAGCGACAACTTCAAGTGGTTTTGGCAAAACGTGCAAAACTCCACGAGTGTAACTAATTGAATATTCGGACGCAGTCGCTCCAGACACATCTATAACATATTCCCCTGGCAGACTTTTTTCGTCAGCCGAAACTGTTAACACAGGAGATGTTTCCAAAATATCAATTGTATCACCATTTAGCAGACCAAAAACCTTAAAGGTCAATGCGGGATTCCCGGATCCGTAGAGCCGCTCAAAGCTGTCCGCAACAATGGTCACCCCATCCAATGGGACAATAGTAAGAATGCCATCCCGATACTCAATTTCGTAGCGTAGGTCGAACACACCCGAAGCCACGATACCGTACTCACCCACAGTACTCACTTCATCAGCCTCCGTAGAAACCGACACCCCGATGTCCAACCCTTCAAATCCATCATCAAGTTTGAATCCTGAATACAAAACTGTGAAATCGGGATTATGTTCTCCTTGAGTTCTCGTTTCGTCCTCCACCATTACAATTAAAACCGCTGGGGTTATTTGCAATACACTCTCTTCGTAAGTAAAAACGTAATTATCATCAAGAGCACCAGAGATATTGATAGCGTAGTCACCTGGAAAACTCGCCGCAACCGCAACCGTTGAAAGGATAGGAGCCGTATCTAGGTCTCCCACGTCATCACCATTCACAAAACCGAATCCCGAATAGGTCAGATCCGGATTTGCATCACCATAAGATCTCTCAATATCGACTGCGGAAAGGACCAGTGATGCTTTGCCCACAGTGAGCTCGCCGTCAACATGAGTAGCCTCGTAGTTCAAGTCGCTTGTACCGCTCACCACTATCGGATACACGCCAGAAGGACTGGTGTCGGTCGCCGCAGTCACCGCAGTTGCGGAGGAATCCAAATCCGTCTCGTCCTCCCCAAATACGAAACCAGTATAGACCACATCAAAAGCGGGATTGGACCCGCCGTAACTCCGGTTCGCATCCTGCACACTCACCAAAAGCGGAGCCGCATCAATGCTCAGGGTGCCTCCGACATGGTTTATTGAGTAATTGGAAGAGGACGCTCCTGATATTGAAATAACGTAGTCACCTGATGGACTCTCATTGTCAGCCAGAACTGTTAACGTTGGAAGAGTTTCCAAGACATCGATTGAATCACCATTCAGCAAGCCAAAGACCTGAAAAGTTAATGTGGGATTATTGGATCCGTAGAACCGTTCAAAGCTATCCGCAACAATCACTAATTCATCCAAGGCTACTACAGTAAGAACTCCATTCACATACTCAACATCGTATCTTGGATCGGATGCTCCCGACGCTACAATGTCATACGTTCCCGCTAAACTTGCTTCATTCGCTTCAGTAGAATATAACACTCCAACCTCTAATCCATCAGATTCGTCATCAAGTTTGAATCCTGAATACAAAGCAGTAAAACTAAGATTAACCGAACCTTCAGTCCAAAATTGATTCTCAACAACAACAATCAATACTGTTGGAGTTACCCGCAAGACACTCTTTTCATAATCAAAAGTATAATTATTATCCAGTGCTCCAGAGACATTGATCGTATAGTCACCCGGAAAGCTATTTTCAGTCACAGTTGTCGAGAGAACTGGATTAGTATCCAAATCCCCCAGATCATCTCCATTGACAAATCCAGACGCCTCATACGTAAAATTTGGATTTGCATCTCCATAAGTCTTAACCTTGTCAATGGCGGAAATAGTCAAAAGTGCTTTATCAATCGTAAGAGTGCCGTCTATGTGAATGACCTCGTAGTTCGAATCACTTGCACCACCCGCCACGATAGGGTACACTCCAGAAGAACTGGTGACGGATGCCACGGTCGACGCAGCTGCAGAAAGATCCAAATCCACAGCACCCTCGCCCAACACGAAGCCTGAATAGACAACATCAAAACTAGGATTGGCTGAACCGTAGTTTCGACTCGCATCCTGAGCCGTCACCTGAAGCGGAGCAGGCGTAACACTCAAAGCCCCCTCGACATAGCTTATCAGATAGTTAGAATTCAACGCTCCAGAAATCGAAATCCCGTAGTCTCCCACCTCACTGGATGTCGACGCATTCGTCAAAAGGACAGGAGCTGTATCAAGGTCTCCAACTTCATCACCATTTACAAAGCCCGACACCGAATAACTCAGAGCTGGGTTTGTGTCGCCATAGGTCTTCGTCTTGTCATCAGCGGAAAGAACCAGCGAAGTCTTACCAATCGTAAGAGTGCCGTCTACGTGAGTTATCTCGTAGTTCGAATCACTTGCACCACTCGCCACGATAGGGTACACCCCAGAAGAACTGGTGACGGATGCCACGGTCGACGCAGCTGCAGAAAGATCCAAATCCACAGCACCCTCGCCCAACACGAAGCCAAAATAAACAACATCAAAACTAGGATTGGCTGAACCGTAGCTTCGACTCGCATCCTGAGCCGTCACCTGAAGCGGAGCAGGCGAAATACTCAAAGTCCCCTCGACATAGCTAATCAGGTAATTAGTATCCAACGCTCCAGAAATCGAAATCGCGTACTCTCCTACCTCACTGGATGTGACCGCATTCGTAGAAAGAACAGGAGCTGTATCAAGGTCTCCAACATCGCCACCATTTACAAAGCCCGACACAGAATAACCCAGAGTTGGGTTCGCATCGCCATAAGTCTTCGTCTTGTCCTCAGCGGAAAGAACCAGCGAAGTTTGATCGACGTCGATCATAACGCTAGAGTTAACAATTGAATAAATCTCCAGATCGTCAGGAGTAAACGTAACATTCAGTTGCTGGTTGTTCCCACTTTCTAAAACAGTTCCAACAGCTGGATCATACGAAAAATATCCAGGGACATTTGCACTCGCATTTAACTGTATTGAATCGAGTGCAGTTCCATAAACAATCGAAGTTGGATCGTAAGCGTTACTAAATCTGCCCCCTAGGATTGGTTTGACTTCTTCCATTGAG
>CAWVWU010000089.1:0-15241 GCA_963933925.1 uncultured Puniceicoccaceae bacterium | reverse complement strand
TCGGTTATCTATCCAACTAAGCCACCTGTCCAGTTTTCGGGGTCCACTTCACTATCAGCCTTCGCAACCACTAGCCTAATGGCTCATTGTGGCACTTGCGGAGTGGGTGCAGAAAAAGCAGCCTGTGAAAACTGCCCTGGTGAATCATGCGAAAAATGCCACCCAGCCAAAGCAGCTTGTGAAGACTGCACAGGCGAAGCATGCGAAAAATGTGCTGCTAAAAAAGCAGAATGCGACAAGGCCGACGCAGAATGTGCTGCAAAATGTGCTGCTAAGAAAGCCGACGACGAAGCACACACTCACTAATCCTTAGTCAGTTTCAATTTCGAAAACGAAGCCCTCGGCACATCGCCGAGGGCTTTTTCGTGTCCACATTGCTGATGTTACCTATAATCAACGTTGCCATTTCCAAAGGATCTTCTAAGAAACTGCCCTGTCCATTCGTTAACGTTATTCACCTCAATTATCTATGAAACGAATCCATATATTCTTACTCACCTGCTGTCTATGTATCTCTACCTTCGCAAGCGAACGTACCATAATAGCTGATTCACAAATCAACAAAGTATCTCTCTTTCAAGATGCCGCCTTGGTACACCGCACGGCTCTCGTCGACCTCCCGATCGGAAAATCGCTCATCAGCTTTTCCAATCTGCCATCGGTTGCAGACCAAAATGCCCTACGAGCCAACCTTGCCGACAACTCCCAAGGAGTCATCCGCAATGCCAAGCTCTACACCCCACGTGACATCGACGAACCTGAAGCCGTCCTCACTCTGGAAATCGCAATCATTGATCTGCAAAATAAGATCAAATCCATCCAGCAGTCGAAGGCCATCGCCCAAAAAGAACACACCTTCGCCAGTCAACTCAGCATTTCCTTCGCAAAACAATTCGGCGAAATGAGCGAAGGGCAATCCCTCAGTCTCGAACAGGCAAAAGACACTCTCGCTTACGCCCATCAAACAATGGTCGAGGCCAATGCAAAAATGGCCGCCCACGACCAAGAGATCAGTGACACCGAAGAACAAATCCAGGACCTCACGAAAGAGCTCAGAGAAAAACGAGAATATCACGCAAAACTCAGCTCAATCGCTGAAATCGAAGTCGAAATCACCACCCCCGGTCAAGTCCAAGTAGAAATCAGCTACATCGTCCGCAATGCCAACTGGTACCCACGATACGAACTACGAGCTCAACCCGACCAAAACGAAATCGAATTCGGATACTTCGCCACCATCTACCAATCCACAGGCGAGGACTGGACCAACGTCCAACTCAGCCTCCACACCAATCAAGCCAACCGAAACGGTGACCAACCAGAACTCCACCCGCTCAGAGTCAATAAGTTGGAAAATAGAGGTTATGCGAGCGACAAGCTTCGATCTAGAGGTCCTCAAGAATCCATGGCCTACAAGCAAGAAGTTTTGATGGGTGCCGCTCCAGTCCCCCCTGCTCCCCCTCCATCAGCCCAAATTTCATCATCCTCGACCTCATTCCAAATCCAACTTCCGGGTACGCCCACCATCGCTTCAACCAACGAAAGCACTACCCTCCCCATTACCAAGAAAACCTTCGCCAGCGAATTTTGGACCGAAATCGTCCCGCGCATGCGTCTCGAAAGCTTTCTTATCGGCAAAACAACCAATACCCTCGATCTCCCAATACTCCCAGGCCAAGCCCTCGCCTTCGTAGATGGAAAACTCTCATCTAAAGTACATCTTCCAAAAACTCTCCCCGAAGAAGAAATAAAACTCTCCCTCGGTATCGACGCCAATGTCACCGTAAAACGAAAAGAAGGATCCAGCAAAGACGCCTCCACTGGATTCATCGACAAAACTACGACATTAAAACGCGAATATTCGAACATCGTTAGCAACTACCACTCCGTGGCACACAAGGTCGTAGTCGCCGACCAATTTCCGATCTCTCAAAACTCAAAAATCGAAATTCGCCGCACTAGCCCTGAGGATTCAGAAGTCGTATTCGAAGACGAAGACAGCGAACTCGGAATCTTCGAATGGACCGCCACCCTAGGAGCCAAAGAAAGCAAAACCTTCACCACCTCCTACAACGTGATCTACCCAAGAGACT
Organism: uncultured Puniceicoccaceae bacterium; assembly: GCA_963933925.1. Taxonomy (GTDB): domain Bacteria; phylum Verrucomicrobiota; class Verrucomicrobiia; order Opitutales; family Opitutaceae; genus JAKYXN01. The sequence continues at coordinate 13,148 of CAWVWU010000089.1, read as the reverse complement.
GGACCATCCAACCAGATCTCTAAATTCCAATTTTCATCCCCCTCGCGTCAATAAGCCGACGCGAAGGGTACCCACCCTCTCCCTGATTTCTCCCCAAACCCGATGGCCAACTCTTCCTCAAAAAAAAAAAACATCCAACTCTCTACAAACTAATCCATGTCTGTTCCTCTCGCGATCCTCGCTGCCGCCTTCCTCCTCGTTCCCCTCCCGCTGTGCATCTACTTGATCGTTCAGCACAATAAATACGCGAAACGCATCCTAGACCTCGAGATCCAACAAAACAGTCTTAAACGGCAACTCGCTCGTCCTCAAACCGACCGCACCTCGGCGCCCTCAGCTGCCCCACACACCAACATCCATACACAAGTCGAAACGCCATCCGCACCACAGACGCAAGCAACACCAGTACCTGCAGCCAAACCAATCCCACCCCAACCAAAATCCCAAACACCTCCCATCTCGATCCAATTCGACGACGACCTCCCAGCCCCCGCGTTCGCAACCTCCTCCCCAACCAATTCCAAGCCCCAAGAAAAGGAAGCCGCCACTGCCCCTCTCAAATCCACTTTAAACCCCATTCAACTTCTTCGCTCCATCGGCCTCTGGCCACCGGAAGAACTTGCTCGCCGAGAAGCCGGCCTCATCCAGTGGTGGGCACCGCGCCTAGGTGGCCTTCTCGCCGTACTCACAGTCATCTTTGCTTCGGTCTACATCTCTCACGGCTCCCCTCCTTGGGTTCGCTTCACGGGACTTAGCTTCTTCGACCTCCTTGTAACAGGAACCGGCATATTTTTCCTCAACCGACACCGCCGATTCGGAGTCGTCTTACTCGCGACGGGGCTCTCAATGCTCTACCTCACGAGTATCGCCGGATACGCCGCCCCACCGGTTCGCATCATTTCAAATCCACTAATCGGCGTCCTCCTACAACTCGCCATCGTCGCTATCATCTTCCTAACAAGTCGCAAGATCAACGAACGAGGACTTGCCCTCGTCGCTCTCATTTTCGGTTTTTCATCCGCAATTTTCTCCGCCCTCGAAGGCCTCACCGAAGCCGCTCTCTTAAGTTCTCTGGTTCTCTACGCGGCAAGCATTCCCTTCTATCGCTCCTTCAAGTGGAAACCTCTCATCACGGTGTCTGCCGTTGGCGTCTACCTCCCCGTCCTAACCCTCTGTGCCCTCAAGGCCCTAAAACCCAACCACGTCATCGCCCCCGACGCGATTAACGTACTCATATTTCTAGGGCTCAGTCTCTCCCTGCTTCCCGCGATCTGCCTTAAAACGAACGTATTCGCCATCCAAGGCAGACTGCACGGGCTCAATACCACCCTCGCCCTCTTCTGCGGTTATACCTACTTTAAACTCTTCAACCTCGAGCTCCCCTTTTTCTACGGCTGGGCCTCCCTCGTATTCATCGCATGGGCCGTCGCCTTCACCCGACGCGGCCTCTCCGACTACCGCTTCCAACTCTTCTTCATAAAAGCCAGCGCCCTCGCCGCACTCTGGGTCGTCAACACCTTTGCCGGAGACATCCGCTGGTTCGCCCTCGTCCTCGAAGCCGTAGTCATCAGTGCGATCGCCATTCGCTCCCGCTCTCTTTGGAAAGAAGCCCTCTGTTTCGTACTATGGATCGTTTCCCTCGCAATCGCCCTCGACACCTACCTCATCAAAGAAGTCGATCCCTGGACCCTTCCGTGGTACCTTCTCCTCTGTCTCCCTCTCCTCGCTGCAGCCTTTCAAGGACTGCTCTACAAAGCCTACCCGAAGAATTCAATCCGCACGGGAGTCTATACTCTCGCCGCGATCATCAATGGACTCACAGCAACGTTCTTCGTTGTGCACACGCAAACCAATGACGACACACTCCCTCTCTACATGGGAGGCTATGTCCTCGTTTTCGCAGCTCTTTCAGCCCTTCCATTCCTCTCCAGAATATCAATCGCAATTCCATCGGCCCTGATTCTCGCCATCGCCAACGTCGTATTCTGGGATTCCCCAGATTTAATAACGAGTGCCCTCGCCGTCATCGCAATAAGTGCTGCTGCCGCCCTAGCCGGGAGCCTCCACCTTTCGACTACAAATCAAAAGCGATACAAACTCCCAGAATTCATTTTCCACTCACTCTGGGTCATCAGCCTCTACGCCTTCATCCAGAACCACTTCCAAGAACAGGCCTGGATCACCCTCCTCGCCCCCATTATGGCAATCGCCATTCTCTTCGCCAGCCGCCGTCCCCTACGAACGCTCGCCGACGTTTCACTCATTCCCATCTTCCTACAAATCCTTAACTTCGAACAACAGGAAGCCTCACGAACAATCGCCCTAATTTCAATCCTCGCCTATCTCGCCTTCCTCGTCCTCCCCAACTACAAACCTCAACTAATCCCACGATTCGGCCTCCTTCGCTTTAAGAAGTCATGGCGCCCCATCACACACATCCTCGTCCTCTTAGTTCTCATACAAACGATCAAAACCAACTTTGAATGGCAGGGGCAGACCATCCTCTTTTCCCTCCTCTCCATTGCATTCTACGCACTCTGGCACCTCCATCGCAGAAAGGTAGCATTCATCTGCTCCGCAGTTTCCATCGCCTTTTCGTTCGGACTCATCTACATGGTCTGGACCCCTTACTCAGAACGGATCACCGAAAACCTTCCCTGGACCTCTGAGTTTCTCATCGCCACCGGACTAGCAATCCTCGTCACCCTCGGACTCGCCATCGCCCTGCTCAAACAAACTCACCGCAGTGTAGGCCTATCCGAACGCACAAAAATCAGCTACATCATCGCCGGCCTCAGCTACATCATCTGTGCCCTCTGTTTCTCCTACGGATTGATCAATCTCCAAGGTTACTACACCCCCATTGTCGCCGCCTACAGCCTGATCCTAATCGTCATCGGACTAGCCCTCAGTCTCAAGCCACTTCGCTTAATCGGACTCATCGGACTTCTCCTCCCCATCTACCGCCTCTTCGCCTACGACATTAAAGAGACGCTCTACCGCATCATCGCCTTCGCCGCCCTCGCAGCACTCCTAGGCCTCATCGGCTACCTCTACACAAGATTCCAATCAAGAATCGAAGACTCAAAATAGCCCCAAAGGAAGATCCCAAAGAAAATAAAATTCGCGTCCATTCGCATTCATTCGCGGTTCAAAAAAACACACAACCTCACCGCAACTCATAGACCTCAAAAAGACAAAGGCCCTCACGGTTCTCATAATCCCGAATAATCACCGTATAGTCACCCGGTTCTAGCTCTCGAATCATCGCAGAATCACTACTGCCTTCTTCCAAGCCAAAAGCTCCCACCGCCTCAAAGGCCGCCGCTAATGAAGCTTCCCCCTCGCTCCTCCAATCATCATTACGATCGAGCAGCGTTGTCCCCCGATACAGCTGCATCACGGGATCAGCCAACAGCGTTTCTCCAATATTAAAAATCCCCAAACCAGGACCAACCGCACGAATCAACACCCGCTTCGATTCATCCCCATCAATCACAAATCCACCGATCCCAACGCCCTCTCCACTGGTAACATTGAGTCGAGTCGAAATATTCAACAAACGCGTATCGAGATTCTCTCCACGATCCACGTCATAGACCTCCGCCAAAGCGATCCCCGTCTCATCATCCTTGCCCAATACAAATACAGTATACTCGCCTGGCTCTAGACGGAAGAGGCGTGCCGCATCCCTATTATCAATCAGGTCAAACGCCCCCAAATCCTTAGAAACAGATTCAATTTCAGATTTATTCGCCTCATCGACCCAGTTATCAAAACTCGCGATGATCTCATTATTTTGGATGAGATGGGCCACGGGATCGGGTAGCGTTCCCGATAGGTCAAATTGTCCTAAAGACGGCCCCACTGCTCGTATCAAAATATCACGAGGTTCTTCTCCTCCGACCACAAAGCCAGCGATCATAATTCGATCCCCCGTTTCAACATTCCCCCGTGTCGAAATATTGGCCAGGAGATTATCGAATACACGTACTTCAGCAAGTTCCGAACGGACCGCCCCATGCTCACTCGAGACAACAACTCGATAAGGACCCGCATCTTCAGCACTTAAACGATCGATCCGAAGTTCATCTTCAGTTGCACCTGCAACCACATCGCCATCCTGATACCATTGATACGAAAAGTTTCCTTCTCCAGACGGGACGACATTCAAAAAGACCTCTTCGCCTAACGCTCCTCCCTTAAATTCAGAAATAGAATCAATCCGAGGCGACATATCATCCGACTGGATGTCCAAAGTCTTAGAATACTCCCCAACACCAAACTCATTCTCTACCTCGAACCGTACATCGAAGCGACCGGCCATAACCGGAGTTCCCGAAACGCTCCCAGTACTTCCGTCGATACCTAACCCTTCAGGCAAGCCCACCGCACGGTATTCACCAGGACTTCCTCTTGCCAAGACATCAAAACTAAGCTGCTGTCCCACAACTCCACTCAGAGCCTCCATATCAATCACCACCGGAATCGCCCGACCAGGAAGTTCTTCAACCACCCCTGATAACTGGACCACACCGTTAGAAATTCCCGACTGTCCGCGATACCCATCGACCGCGATCAAATAACGTTCTCCACGCGTCGCCACAAAATCAACACTACTGGTAGTGCCTCCGGCCTCATGATGATTGCTCGCCACATGAACGAAATCATTAAACCCCTCACCTTGGTAAACTGCTAAGGTCGTATAGAATCCGCTACCAATCGTCGATATCGTGGCCGTTCCCGAACGCCCCACAGTCCACGACCACCACAAAGAACGGCCTCCCTGATTATCCGCGTGATTCGGCTCACCAAATTCTTTGCTCGCACTTCCATTATGCGCCAAATCCTCAAATCTATTTTCAACAATCGATCGTGCATTCCACAAATTGTCATTCTCCCCCGTTGTTACAGTCAGGCCCACATCTCCAAAAGCAACAATCGAACCATTTAACCAACCGTCGACCGCCAAAGCGAATCGATCTCCATGCTTCACCATAAACGATACATCACTCGTAAACCCCGGCCCACCGTCATCATCTTCAGCAACCAATTGCAAATCACTCAACGATTCAGCCTCCTGATAAACAGCCAACACAGAATCAAACACATTACTCCTTCCCGTGGATACATTAACGATACCCTCGACAGGTGACTCCCATGACCACCACAACGAACTCGTCGCCTCACTCCCTGCGTGATCCGGTTCGTTCGTTTCCGCCGTTGCATCAAAATTATTCTTTTCGTCGTGAATACCTATTCCAACCAATTTCTTCCGATTTTCGGAATCGTCGTTCGACAGATTCTGAGAGGCATTGAGATTGATAACACCAGACTTCCCATCCAGTCCATCCACTACAATTTTGTATTCAACTCCTTGATCAATAGAAAAGACCAATTTATCAGCTTCGACATGTGTCACAATTTCCTCTGAACGATTTATTGAGTCACCCACAAAGACCCCAACCACGGTCTCAAAACCGACCCCCTCTATCCTTATTTTCCCCAAACCATCCTTAAGAGCAGTCCAGCGTAACCAAACGCTCTTACCCGTAGCATCCTCATGCAGATTTGGCTCACCATCATCAAGAGTAGCCAACTGGTTTTGAACCGTTAACTTCTCTATGAAATTTGCCGCATTTTCAAAACGATCATTCAGAGGAGCCGGTATTTCGGGGTTAAGAGCACGAGCGAGGTTCAAACGACCCCCGGTTTTACATTTCCGAGACAATCCCTCCAATTGCGTTACCGACCAATAGAGCCGATCTAATATCGACTCCATCGACTCTTCGGGAAACTCCGCTAACAACAACGCAATCGCGGCACTCACATGCGGAGCCGCCATGGAAGTTCCCTTTTTCTGTGTATAATCCGAATCACTACGATTGTAAGTCGAATAAACAGCATCTCCCGGTGCCGCAATGTCCACCGCCTCATCACCGAAGCTCGCAAAACTAGCCAAATCATCAAACCGGTCCGTCGCGGTCACCGCCACCACATTCGGAACATCGTACGACGCCGGATAGTTCTTCACATAATCGTTATCGTTACCCGCATTACCCGCCGAGGCCACAACAAGCATACCCGCAGTATTCGCTATTTGGAGTACATTCTTAAACGTTTCGCTATCATCTCCCGTCCCCCAACTCATATTAAGCACCTTCACTCCATGACTCAAAGCATACTCAATACATTCAATAGCATCCCTATCATTACCATCACCGCTTGAATCTAGAAATTTCAAAGCCATCAGCTTCACATTCCAAGCAACCCCACTGATTCCGATATCGTTATTTCCAACCGCCCCAGCGATTCCAGCCACGTGGGTCCCATGACCATTATCATCCATTGGATCCTCCGACAAATTGATCGTGTTAATTCCATAAATATCATCAATGTAACCATTCTCATCATCATCGATCCCGTTTCCTGGAATCTCCGCCGCATTGACCCACATATTCCCCGCCAAATCCTCGTGCGTATAACGAATTCCCGTGTCGAGAATCCCAATAATAACCTCTTCCGCATTGGTCCGAATATCCCAGGCCTCGTAAGCCCCAATATCCGCACCATCCAATCCAGGAAGTAACTTCCCTGAATTGTCCAAACCCCATTGAGCACCGACCTCCAACATGGGATCGTCAGGTGCAATGCTATAGCTTCTTACATAGTTATAGGAAACCGACAAAGTAAGGTCAGATTTCTGAAACGCTTCGTAAGCCGTTTCCAATTCAACACTCCTAGAAACCCGCAACAACCCACTATGCGGCAGAATTTCAAACCGATTCACGACCTCAGCATCGTACCTGCCTAACAAATCTTTTACTCGAGAATCTTCCAAGTCATGACGAAATTGAACCAACAATTCCGACTCCACATATCTCGTAGCTTCATGGTCTTTACTCTTCGCACTCAGTACACCCAAGCCGACAACCACCCACAGCACCCAAAGTCTCAGCCAGCCAAAGCACTGCTCTATCCCGTAACCCACTATCAACCAACAGCTAAAGTTAGGCTCTAGGGTGAGCCTGCTCAAACGCAGCCTTCAACCTTCCCATATTCACATGGGTATAGATTTGAGTCGTAGATAATTTAGAATGTCCGAGTAGCTCCTGCACTAGCCTTAAATCGGCTCCATTGTCCAAAAGATGAGTCGCATACGAGTGCCTAATCTTATGCGGCGTCAAATCCATCGGCAGTCCCGCCAGGCTCAAATACCGCTTCAACATCAACTGAACCTGACGGGCCGACCACGCCTTCCCCTTATTCCCCAAAATAATCCGGTCATCATAATGCGTCGACGGAGCAAATTCCTCCTTCCACTTCACCAAAACTCCCAAAGCCACACGCCCCAAAGGACACACCCGCGATTTGCCTCCCTTACCCACGATTCGAGCCACGCCCTCAGACTCGCTCACCTGTCCATAAGTCAGTCCAACCAACTCGCTCACACGAAAACCCGCTCCATACAACAATTCCAAAACCAAACGATCCCGCCACGCCACAAACGGTTTCAAACTTCCCGCCTCCATCAAACTCAGCGGACCACCCAAAAGCTCCCGCATTTGGTTTACGGTCAAAAACGACGGCAACGATTTAGGCAACTTCGGCAAAGTCAGCCCATTGAGCGGATTCTTATCCAATTTACCCTGCCGTATCCAAAACTTAAAAAACGTCCGAATCCCGCTAACGTAATTGTGCAACGTCCGCCGCGACACCCGCGATTGCTGCTCAATCAAAAAATCCCGAGCGATCCTCAAATCGATCCCCGATAAGTCAGAATTCGAAACCCCATTCGCATCCAAAAACTCAAAAAAAACCTCCAACGCCTTCGAATAATTCCGAACCGTATACTCCGACAAACGCCGCTCATGCTTCAAATGCAACTGAAACGGGTGCACCCACTGGCTCATCCACGACGGATACTCACGTCCTTCTAATTGCTCAGTCATTTACAAAAAGGGTCAAATATCAAATATTCCCTAGTTCTCCTGCACTCAACGCCTCAACCTCAGCCTTCACCTGCGACGCATAACGGCGCACCGCTGACTCGGGATCGATCCCCTTCTTGCGACAAGCCGCCGCAATTTCGAAAAGGATCTGCCCAGCCGATTCCTCATCGAGATCCTTCGCTATCCCTTCGATCGACTCCTGCTCGACGAGCTCACCCGCCGTCAACTCACGTTTATCGATCTGCTTGTAAATTTCATACGCGTACAACAATGCAGGTAACGGCGGCGGGATATCCTTAAATACCGACTTCGGCTTATCCACATTACGCTTCTCCGTCGCCTTGATTGCCTCCCACTGAGTGAGCACCTCATCAGAATTATCAATATCCACATCACCAAAAACATGAGGGTGACGACGCACCAACTTCTCATTAATCTCCGCTGCCACCGCATCGAAATCAAAATGCCCCGCCTCGCGTGCCATCTGAGCATGAAAAACGACCTGTAGCAGAACATCGCCCAACTCTTCCCGCATGTGATCCATATCCCCGTTGTCGATCGTCTCGAGCAACTCACAACACTCGTCTATCAAGCACTGAGCAATGGACTTATGGTCCTGTTCCTTATCCCACGGGCAACCATCAGGAGCTCGAAGTCGAGCCATGGTCTCTAATAAATCATCAATAGCACTCACGACCCAAGCAATACGCAATAAGCCCCAAAATCTTCAATCCTAAACCTCAAATCCTCTGAAGTCAGAATTCGCAATCAGCAATCACGCGTAGCGTGCCTACAGAGCCAGAGGTCCCTTCCGAAACCGCGTCGCTCCCAACCAGCCCGAAAGCAACGAAATAACAAAGACCACCACAGCCAGCACCGCCATCATCAAAAGATTCATCCCTACAATCAACCCCGGTGTCAGCCGATCCGGGAAACTCTGTTCCGCAAACTCAATGCTTTTATCGTCCCCACGTTTTTCAAACTCGAGAATAATATTCTCCTTCAACTCCCTGAGGTCCAAACCATTCTCGTTATAAAAGGTAATATTCAGAGCCACCGTAAGCAATAGTCCTCCCAACATTGTAGCCATAAACGAAATACGAATTCCATGCCACGGCACAATGCTAACACCGTTCGAGCTCGTATAGTGCCAAACCGCAACCAACCCACCGATCAAGTAATTTACGAAAGGCAAAAACAACCCCAGTATAAATGCCACACCCGCTCCTATCGAAATCGATAAAAACAAGGGTAACGTATCCTTATCAATCACTTCGCCTTCAGTGCCTAATTCTTGGTCTTCCATATTCATAAACGATCTCTACTCCGCAAATTCACCCAAATAATTCCCCGACGTCCACCTCCAAATTTCCTTCCAAGAAATGAACTTTCCCTTTCGGCAACTGCCCACGAAACCACGTCCGCTGCTTTTTCGCCAATCGACGCGTATTCGTCGCAATCGATTCGCTCAACTGCTCCAAGCTTAAATCCCCCTTCAAGTGAGCAATCGTCTCCCGATAGCCAATCGCTGTCGCCGCACTGGAATTCGACTCGATTCCAGCCTCCAATAACCCAGAAACCTCCGCCACCAAGCCCGCCTCGAGCATCAACCCGATTCGCTGACTAATCCGCTCAGCCAACTCCCCCTTATCTCGCTCCAAAACCGCAAGACACTTCTCTGAATCAATCAGGAGATTCCTCTGCTCCGCAAATCGCTTCTTAAGCTCCGTCACCGTCAACCCACTCGCCAAACAACGCTCCAACGCCCTCGCCACCCGCCTCGGATTATTCAAATCAACCTGCCCCACACAATCCGGACTCAAATCCTCCAAACGCATCGCAATTCCCACAACACCTGATTCCGCCTCGAGCTGAGCGACCTCCGTTCTAATCTCATCCGATACTTGAACCTCGTCGACCACCGGGCCAAAAAACGCCTTCAAATAAAATCCGCTCCCCCCTGTCACCAACACTTGTTTCCCGCGAGACGAGATATCCCGAACCGCTTCAATCGCCAATTCCACATACCTCCCCACATCCATCTGCTGGTCCACGGGCATCAAATCAATCAAATGATGCGGCACCCGCTCCAACTCCTCCGCCGAAGGCTTCGCCGTCCCCACATTCATCCCCCGATAAAACAACAGCGAATCACAATTAACGATCTCGGCATCGTTCGCCTCCGCCCAACGCAAAGCCGTCTCGGTTTTGCCAACTGCAGTACAGCCCGTAAGAACATGAATAATTTGAGATTGCGACATGGATGGATAATCTTAAAGTTTTCAGATCATAATAATTGAGTGAGTCCAGTCCAAACAGGCCCCACCCGATTACGATCAAGCGGCATTGAGATCAAAGCCCAGCCAAATTGCCAGAATCTAAACACCCCAGTTACATCACGGTTACATCTTTCGACCAAATCAACAAATAGCTCGCACTTCCGTCCACATCGATCCCTCAATACAAGAGATAGGCACGATTGAAAATGTCAGAAATAATAGCCAATACCAAAAAGCCCCCAAAGAAGTACAAGACGATCTTCATCTCAGATGTTCATCTCGGTACGATAAACTGCAAGGCGAAGGAAGCCACTCACTTTCTTAAAAATACCCGTTGCGACCTTCTCGTACTCAACGGCGACATCATCGACGGCTGGCAACTCAAACGCGGAGGAAAATGGACCAAGGACCACACCAAGTTCGTCCGCCATATCCTGAAACGCATCGAGAAAAACACCCCCGAAGTCATCTACCTGCGTGGTAACCATGACGACATTCTCAGCCGCTTCCTCCCCATGAAATTTGGGGCAATGTCCATCGTCGAAGAATTTATTCACGAAACCAAAGACGGCAATTACCTCGTCCTCCACGGAGATATCTTCGACACCATCACCAAGAATTTCGTCTTCCTCGCCCACATCGGCGACTGGGGCTACCGGACCCTCATGTCTCTCAACCGCTGGTATAACAAATACCGCTCATGGCGCGGCAAGGAGTACTACTCCCTTAGTAAGGCCGTCAAAGCCAAGGTCAAAAAGGCGGTCAGTTTCATCTCAAACTTCGAAGAAAAACTCGCCTCCCTCGCCGCCGCCCGAGGCTGCGTCGGCGTCATCTGTGGTCACATCCACACCCCCGCCAATAAGCAAAAAGACAACTTCCATTACCTCAATTCAGGCGATTGGGTCGAATCCCTCTCCGCCATCGTCGAACACGAAAACGGTCGCTTCGAACTCGTCTACTTCTCCGACTTCATAAAAGAATTCCCCATGAAAAAAGACGCCGGAACCGAAGAAGAGATCGAGGAAGAAATCGATCTCCCCGCCAACGTCGTCGAAAAAGCGACCTCCCTCGTCGGCTACTAAAAAACTTCTCCGAACCATTCGCCAAATCACAATTTCTGGCCTATAGTCAAAGTCCTACTCTAAAGAGCACCTCAGGACTCACTCACCTTGTTTGGAAATAAAGCCGCGGATCAAACCAATCTGCGGCTTTTTCATGCCCACATCAAATCCGTCCTTCCAGTAAAACCAGCCATACCCTTCAGTCTAAAAAAACAAGCTCGCGACGGTTCAAAACAAAACTACAACCAAACTAATATTCGTCTTATTCGAATAATTCGTGGTCAAAGAAAAAGCACACATGTCACGGAGTAGTGTAATGAAGCCAACACCCAATCAAATCCGTGTACCGAGCCACAAACGACAGCGAAACAAAAAAACATATCCAGCTTGTTCATGTTTCGTCATTGCATGCTTTGTCGTAAAGCTCCTCAGGTGTCACTTCGTTTGGTACTTCGGTATGCGGTTTTCCTAAAAATAAAAGAAAGCACTGACCAAAACCTAAACTCAAGTGTCCTAATCCCAAACGAACGATTCTCACCAACCTCAAAGTTTTCAAATCCTTCGTGTTTCTTGGTGTCCTTCGTGGGCAAAAAAGCACCCTCTCGGCCGCAGCCCAACGGGCGAAGGCTCAAACCAAATCATATTCGCGTTTATTCGCGTCCATGTTTCGTCTCTACGATCCTCAAGTGTCGTCATTTCATGCTTCGTCGTAGATCTCCTCAGGTGTCACTTCGTTCGGTACCTCGGTACGCGGTTTCAAAAAAACACACAACCCAATCCTATCAATGCAATCGGTCGGCGAAAAAGGCACAACCTTCAGCCTACTCTCTAACAAACAGCCAAACTAGCTCACCTTCGTCCCAGCAACCAAGCCCGTCACCAACGCTTCCATCTTCGACATCATCGCAGCTTTATCGCCAAGGTTTTCCTTGATCGTATTAACGATCGCACTGCCCACGACCACACCATCCGCCACGCTCGCAATCTCACGAACCTGCTCCGGCTTAGAAACTCCAAAACCAACAACCAAAGGCTTATCGGTAGCCGATCGAATCAACGCCACCTTCTCCTGCAAATCAGAAGCCACATCAGCACGTACTCCTGTAACGCCCGTGCGGCTCACATAGTACACGAAGCCCGTCGCATGACTCGCCACGTACTTCGCACGCTCCGGAGGAGTCGTCGGAGCCAACAAGAACACAGTCCCCACGCCATGCTTCTCACAAGACGCCATATAATCCCCAGCCTCTTCCGGCGGCAGATCCAAAACCAATAGCCCATCCACTCCCGCCTTCGCTGCCGTTTCGATGTACTCATCCAACCCATTACTAAACATCAAGTTATAGTAGGTATAGAACACGATCGGCACCGCATCGTTCTCAGAACGGATCCCACGGACCAAATTAAAAACATCCTCCTGAGTCGTCCCCGCCTCCAAGGCCCGTTGGGCCGCCAGCTGATTCGTCAGCCCATCCGCCAGCGGATCAGAGAACGGCACACCAATCTCCAAAATATCCACGCCAGAGCGAATTAAAGTACGACACACCTCCAACGAAGTCTCCTGATCAGGGTCTCCTGCACAGATATAAGAAACAAATGCTCCTCTTCCTTCCGACTTTGCCTTTTTAAATGCCTGCTCGATTCGCGTCATGGGCATAAGGCATAGAGTATCCATTCTCAGCACGTCAACGCAGGATTGTAAAAGCCATCACGGGACAGTCATCTTTTTTCAAAACCTTCTCATTTTTCGTTGACAGAAGGCATTCTACAAAGAGAGTCCGAAATCTCTTTTATCGAGATGAATGGTGGTTGTAGCTCAGTTGGTTAGAGCATCGGTTTGTGGTATCGAGGGTCGC
>CAWVWU010000088.1:0-15369 GCA_963933925.1 uncultured Puniceicoccaceae bacterium | reverse complement strand
CATCCTATCCTATCTAAGGAAATTCGGGAAGGTGGTCGATTTAGTACCGCTTACTTTCTTTTAGGTTGATGCAGAAGTCGAAGGTGTAGCTGGAAATTTCGGTTAAGGATTTGGGAAGAGTGATTTCGGCTAGGCTTGTGCAGTTGGAAAAGGCCCCAGTAGCTATGCTGGTTACACCGTCCGGAATTGAAATGGTTATGAGACTGGTACATTCTGAAAATGTGTAAGCAGCGATGCTCGTAATATTCGCCGGGAGAATTATTTCGGCTAGGTTCGTACAGCCTTCGAAAGTCTGGTAGCCAATTCTTGTTACGCTTTCTGGAATTGTTATTTTAGTGAGGCTTGAACAGTTTCTGAATGTGACCTCAGGAATTGATGAGATGGTGTCTGGAATTGTAATTTCCGTTAGATTGCTACCTGCAAACAACCCTTCTGCTAATTTGGTAACTGGTAGGCCTTCGATAGTGGCTGGGATCGTTACAGGCTTGTAGCTTCGCCAGTCGGAGTAACCGGTAATCGTTACTTGGTTATCAGAAATACTATATGCAAATTCTTCTGCAGACGTAGTGGTGATAGATGTGCACAATGCTATTAGACCAAATAAGAGGCGGAGTCGGATTCCAATAAAGGGTATCATGTTCGAAGAGTTGTAATGGATATGTGGATGGCTGAATGTATGGACTTTACTAGGATGTTGATGATAGAGAAATCTGCTTAGGGGAATTGCGAGAGGGAATTGAGGTGAGAGCCGTTTTCAGTAGAGAAATCGCCCATTTTATCGATCTTGTTACAATTTGGGGAAATGGGGCGAGCTGAGTCGCGAGAAGCCTAGGTTTGACTCAAACTTGCTATGATGGTGAGGTATGCCTTATGGAGAAGACGGTGATCGTGGTAGGGGGACCGAATGGGGCGGGGAAGACGACTTTGGCCCGTCAACTCCTTTTGGAGCATTTGCCTGATGCGTACTCTTTTCTAAACGCGGATATGATCGCTGAAGGGATTTCTTCGTTTAAACCTCAAAAGGTGGCGATTCGGGCCAGTCGAGAGTTCTTGGAGCGTTTCGAAGGGTTGGCCGCAGCAGGTGAATCGTTTGTTGTCGAGTCGACTTTTAGCGGCTTATCCTTGGTGAGACGTTTACGTGGTTTGAGGAACTTGGGGTATCGGATAGAGGTCGTCTATCTCTGGCTGCCGGATGCTGAGTTCGCAGTGAGCCGGGTGGCGGAGAGAATCCGGCAAGGAGGGCATGCCATTCCGGTTGAAACGATTCGGAGGCGTTTTGTACGCTCGTATTCGAATTTTTGTGCGGAGTATGTGGGGGTGGCTGACTATTGGAAACTGTTGGATGGGAGTTCGACTCCTCCGGTAGAGGTTGTATGTGGAATCCGTGGAGCGAGCCTTGAAGTCTTGGATCCAATTCGAGCTGAGAGAATGAATGTCAGTTTGTTAGATGGGGAGGAAACGGTTGAGGAATCGTCAGCGAAATATTCCGGGGGAGAACGGTTTTACTTAGAGGATTTGGATGGAGTGTTGCAGGCGGTGGAGCGATTCTTGAGGGACGTGGAGTTGTTGGGGAAGCTCTGAGTTGATTGTTAGGGTTCCGTGAGCGGAATGTAGGTTGTCCTTCGGATAAATAGGTTTTGGAGTCTGGTTTTTTTTCGTAGAGGGTACTCGTGTTGGGTATTTACGACGTCGAGTTTTGAAGCGCTTTAGTGTACTTCAATATATTCGATTTTGTATTCAACTTCACTGCAAGTTGCTTGTCGAAAATTGATGTGAGAATGGTTGTCTAGCCTTAATCTCGTGACGAGGTCGTCTCTTCTAGTGCGATCAAAGCGAATGCCGAAGTCTATTCTACGAACTGCTTGAATCGGTAGATCTACGAGTTCGATGAGACCGTCTGGGGTTGTTAAGCAGATTGTCTGTTCTAGCAGAGGAAAGCATCGAACTTCTTGTTCGTATGCCCATTGCTTAGCTTTGCTTATCATCGTATCCACCAGAGCGGTGGTCTTGTTGAGTGCTAAATCAACTGTGGATATTTGAGTTAGTGCTGGGGGGTAGTTGATTCGCTTTACCTCTCTGAGTGGACTATCTTTTTTTAGGAAATCAGTGTCTATTTCTATTCGAGCTCCTGAGTGATTGTTGGTATAGTGTGACCAAAGTAGAATTTCGTCCATTGGTTTTACTTTTATGGGGTCATTGAAACATATGACTCTAAACGCCTTCTCGGAGTTTGTTTGGGCTTTCTTAGATATGTTCTTTGCTATAGCGTAGAGGTCGTTGGGGAGCTTGTTCTTCCAGTCTGGATATTGCTTCTTGATCCCTTCAATAACCTGTTCGGGGCTAAGTTCTCTTTTCGCACCAGCACAATAGGCTTCTATGTTCTGTTGTGGGATGTTTTCAAGATAGTAGTCTAGCTTATCTCCTGAAACATCATCTAGAGCCTTAAACCTGAATTCGAAGGGATCATTAAATTGGGACGGTTTAGACGCTTTTAACCTCTGATTGAGCACCGTGTCTTCTAAGTGGGATCCTAAGTATCTGTGTAGAATCATGTGCTTACTGTTTCTCTTATCAGTGAGGTTGTTGTGATCGGAAATAAGCTTATTTTTCGATAAGCTCCTCATTGTGTTCGAGCGGAGCTCCGGAGGTCGCATTCACGAGAAGTGAAATTGAAGAAGAGGGCATATTAGACGATGGGGGCGGGGGCGTCGATCCACTTGTTGTGGGTTTTTATGAGGTCGATGAGGCGTTGGTCGGCTTCGGCGGCGGGGATGTTAAATTTAACGCACTCTTTGCCGACGTAGAGGTTGATCTTTCCGGGGGCTCCGCCGACGTATCCAAAATCGGCGTCGGCCATTTCGCCGGGGCCGTTGACGATGCAACCCATGATGGCGATTTTTACGCCTTTGAGGTGCCCGGTCTGTTCGCGGATGCGTTGGGTGGTGGACTGCAGATCGAAGAGGGTGCGGCCGCAACTGGGGCAGGCAACAAATTCTGTTTTGGTGATTCGGGCTCCGGCTCCTTGGAGGATGTTGTAGGCGAGCTTGATGCTCGTCTTAAGATCCTTCTCGGTTTCCATGCTGATGAGGTTTCCGAGTCCGTCACAGAGGAGGGATCCGGAGAGGATGCTGCCTTCGAGGAGGCGGCTGAGGAAACTGAGATCGTGCTGGATGCTGCTGGCTACGGTGTTGCGTATCCAGATAGGGAGGGAGAGGTTTTGTGTTTTGAGGGCTTCGGCGAGCAGGCGGTAGGCTCCGATGGCGTGGTCGTCGGAATCACCGTGAGCAGCAGTACTGAGGGTGATGACTGTGTTGCTGCTTTGGAGTGTCGCGGAACGTTTAGTGATGTCCTCGGCTGTGAGGGCGAGGAATGGAGTTGCCTTGTTGCTTTGGCAGGCTTGGAGGAATTGTGTTAGGTCCTCGGTGGAAATGTTGTGGGCGTCGCGGAGGTAGGCGAGTGAGCCTGCTGTGACGGGCTTTAGGGCCGCGGAGGCGATGCTGGGATCGAGGTCTACGAGGAGGAAGGCGATGTCGTTGGCGAGTCTTGAGGCGACGGTGTCGAGATGGTCGAGGTCGGCTACGGATTCTGCTTTGACGAGAATGCCTTCGATGGGGGTGTCTATGAGTCTGGCTTGGTCGGCCTTTACTTTGGCCACGAGCTGTGCGGTGTCGCTTAGGCTGGTGTGGCTGTTGAAGATAACGCTGGGAGGCTGCTCGTTGTGGAGGGTGCAGCTCTTGCCGAGTTCGATGGTTTCGATCGGGCGTTTTTCGAAATGGTAGGGATCGATGGAATCGTTGGGGCGTGTATCCGCTTCTTGATGATTCCAAAGCTTCATGACCTTGTCGGCGAGAGCTCGGGCGACGGGGATTTCGAATTCGGGGTCTTCGGTGAGGGAGACGCGGATGGTGTCGCCGAGTCCGTCGAGGAGTAGGCTGCCGATGCCGATGGCGGATTTGATACGGCCGTCTTCGCCGTCGCCTGCTTCGGTGACTCCGAGGTGGAGGGGGTAGAGCATCTTCTCTTGGTCCATGCGTTCGACGAGCATGCGATAGGCTTCTATCATGACCTTGGGATTACTGGCCTTCATGGAGAGGCCGATATTTTGGAAATTGTGTGACTCGGCGATGCGGAGGAATTCGAGGGCGGACTCGACCATGCCGAGGGGCGTGTCGCCGTAACGGTTCATGATGCGGTCTGAGAGGGAACCGTGGTTAGTGCCGATGCGGAGGGAGCGGCCGAGCTCTTTGGCTCGGATGACGAGCGGGGAGAAGGAGTCGTGAAGGCGTTGTAGCTCTTCGTCGTATTGTGAATCGCTGTATTCGCGGGTGGCGAATTTCTTGTTGTCGGCGTAGTTGCCTGGGTTGACGCGTACTTTTTCGACGAACTCAACGGCCGTCATTGCGGCGTTGGGGAGAAAGTGGATATCGGCGACGAGGGGGACGTCGACCTTGGCGGCATCGAGCTGGGCTCGGATGTCTTTGAGGGCGAGGGCGGCGGCCTTGTTGGGGGCGGTGATGCGGACGATCTCACAGCCTGCGTCGACGAGACGGAGGGTTTGCTTTACGGTGGCCTCGACGTCTTGGGTATTGGTCGTCGTCATCGACTGGACACGGATCGGGTTGTTACCTCCGATCGTGATGTTGCCGACGTGTTGTTCTGTGGTGTGACGACGAATAGTCGTGTATCGCGATGGGCAATACTTTGGCATTATTAAAAAGGTGTTTGTTGTTTGCCCACAGATTGCACAGATGAGCTCAGATGTTTTTAAACCGCGTACCGAGGAGCTCTACGACGACACTTGAGAAGTGGAGCGACGAAACATGAACGCGAATTTTGATTGGGTTGTGAATTGTTTGCCACGAAGAGGCACGAAGATTCACAAAGAGATTTGGTTGTGTTTTTTGTTTAACCGCGGAGGACGCTGAGATCGGAGAGTGATTGGGTTGTTTGAGAGATGGAAGATGAGGATGAAGATGGAGGATGATTTTTTTTTGGACTGTTTGTTGAACCGCGAATGAATGCTAATAGATGCGAATTTTGTTGGTTGACCGGATAGCATCCGGTCCTACATGGGACTAGTCGCTGGCGGGTTGTTCGATGGCGGGTGTTGGGTCGGTCTTGGGGTCTTCGAATTTTAGTTCTACTTTGTTTTCTTCGTATTTCTTTTCGTCGGAGGCATCTTTGCTCCAACGGCTGACGTCGTTGAATGTGACGTAGATCATGAGTCCAAGGAGGATGAACATGAAGCTGCCTTGGAGAGAGGCGATGAAGTTAGGTGAGAGTGGCTTGTTGCGGATTTTGGTGATGAGGGCGAAGGTGATGTGTCCTCCATCGAGAACGGGAATTGGAAGGAGGTTAAAGATCGCGAGGTTGATGTTGATGATCAAGACGATGAAGAGCATGTAGCGGAGATCTTGGGCGGCGGTGTTTTTGATAATGCGGGCGATTCCTACGGCACCACTCATGTGCTGGATGCCGACGTCAGACTTGGGGTTTACGAGGGCGGATAGGGTGCGGATGGTCGCGTTGACGGCATCGCCGACTTGGGTGATGGGGGATTTGTTGACGAGGATCGTGTTGGAGTCGAATCCGATTCCGATCATCGGGCGTTGGTCGCCGTCTTTGTTATAGGAAACGAGGGTGGGCGTTAGTTTGCGGGTTAGGGTTTCGGTGCCGCGTTTGATTTGGAGTTCGAATTCTTTGCTGCCGCGTTCGCTGATGAATGTGATGAAGGCTTCGATGCTGCGCATGCGTTGGCCATCGGCCGCTAGGATGAGGTCTCCGGATTGGAGGTCGGTTTTGCTTGCGGGGGAGTCGGGTGAAATTTCGCCGATAATGACGTCGTAGCCGGCACCGATGCCGATGTAGCGCATTCCGTATTCTTCATTGAGAGAAGGGTAGACGATGAGGTCCTTGAGTTGTCCGTCGCGTATTACTGAGAAATTGACGACGCGTTTTCCGTCGTTGTCAACGCCTGCACTGAGGGCGACGGATTCGACTATGGAGCCGAAGTTTTCGATTTTGCGTCCATCGATGGATGAAATTATATCCCCGATTTGGAAGCCTGCTTGGACTGCTGGGCTGGCAACTTTCTCACCCGCTTCGTCTAGGATGTAGGGGGTGATGTAGCCGATTTCTTTGGATTGGCTGCGTTCTGGGGCAGGGATGCCGACTTGCCAGAGGAAGGTTCCGATGACGAGGGCGAAGAGGACATTGAAGACTGGGCCGGCTACTGCGACGATGACTTTGTCGGAAAAGGAGATGTCTTTGAGTTTGTTGGATGGGACGGCGGAATCGCCTTCGATGCCTTGCATTCCCGCGAGTTGGGGAAGGGCGACGTAGCCGCCGAGAGGGAGAAGGGAAATGCGGTAGTCGACGCCGTTACGGGTCCATCCCCAGAGACGGGGGCCGAAGCCGATGGAGAAGCGGTCGATTTGAAGTCCTCTCCATTTGGCGGCGAGGAAGTGGCCCAGTTCGTGGATGAAGATGGAGCCTGGGAAGAAGATGAGAACCATGACCCAGCCGCGAGCGGAGGTCAGAAATTCGATAATGGATTCGGAGTTCATATTTTGGAAATTTTTAGTGTCGGATTGGGTTGTGAATTTTTTAACCGCTGAGGACGCTGAGATTGGAGAGTGATTTGGTTGGGCTTTTTTTTAACCGCTAATGAATGCTAATAGATGATGATTTTTATTGCCCTTCGACAGGCTCAGGGTCTTCGAGGTTGTGGTGACCGGATAGCATCCGGTCCTACATGGAGATGTTAATGGAGATTTTTTAGGATGGTTTGGGCGGTGCGTCGTGCTTGTTGGTCATAGTCCAAGACTTCTTCAATCGAATTAGGTTCGATATTCTTAACTGATTCGAGGGTTTTCTCAACGATCTTGGCGATGTCGATAAAGCGGGCTTGTCCCTTGACGAAGGCGTCGACGGCGATTTCGTTGGCCGCGTTGAAGACACCTGGGGCGACGCCGCAGGCGGTCATGGCGTGTCGGGCAAGGCTGAGACAGGGGTAGCGTTCGAGTTCTGGGGGACGGAAGTCGAGTTGGAGAGCTTGAGAGAAATCAACTGTTTCCATGACTCCTGGGCCGCGTTCTGGGTAGAGAAGGCAGTGTTGGATGGCGAAGGTCATGTCTGGGGGGCAGAGCTGGGCGAGGATGGAGCCGTCTATGAACTGGGCCATCGAGTGAATGATGCTTTGGGGGTGGATGACGACGTCGATTTGGTTGGGGGCCAGGTCGAAGAGCCAGCGGGCTTCGATCATTTCGAGTCCCTTGTTGGCCATCGTTGCGGAGTCGAGTGTGACTTTGGGCCCCATGTCCCAGTTGGGGTGGTTGAGCGCTTGCTCGAGGGTGACGTCTTTAAATTGTTCGAGAGGGAGGTCGCGGAAGCTTCCACCGGAGGCGGTAAGGATTAGCTTGTCGACGTGTTTGGGGGATTCGCCGTGGACGCACTGGAAGAGGGCGTTGTGCTCGCTGTCGACGGGGAGGATGGCGGAGCCGCTTTTGCGTGCGGCTGCCATGATGAACTTTCCGGCGAGGACGAGGATTTCTTTGCTGGCGACGGCGAGGGTCTTGCCTGCTTCGAGGCAGGCGAGGGCGGGCATGAGGCCGAGTGTGCCGACGACGGCGACTATGACGATGTCCGCTTCTTCGAGAGTGGCGAGATCGACAAGGGCGTCGATTCCGGAGTGGATGGATGCTCCTTGTGGGAAGTTGTCGGAACTGCGTGCTTCGGTGCAGGCAGATTCGTCGAAGAGGGCGCAGTGTTTTACGTCGAACTCTTGGGCGATGGCCGCGAGGGCGTCGACATTGCGGTTGGCGGCTATGCCGATGAGCTCGAGTTTATCGCTGTGTTTGCGAATGACTTTGAGAGAGCTTTCGCCAATCGAGCCCGTGGCTCCGAGAAGGACAACTTTTTTCCGGTCAGGCATTTTTGCTGTGCTTGTGTTTAACCGTCACCGCAATCGCGGGATAAACTGTGGACGCTGAGAGCATGGAGATTTGGTTGTGTTTTTTTTTGGAACCACGAATTTTCACGAATATGTACGGATGGATCTTTTAAGGTGATTGGGTTTTGGTCTTCGTGGTTGTACTTTTTTTTAACCGCTAATGGATGCTAATGAATGCGAATTTTTATCGGGTAGTTGGTTTGTGTGTTTTTTTGGAGGGGGGCGAGCACCGGGGCTTACATGGATTTTGGTTGTGCGGTTCACCGGATAGCATCCGGTCCTACATGGAGAGCAGTGCACTCATTTAGACGATCAGTCGGATGAGGAGAAACGCGGTGGGTGCTGTGAGGATGAAGCTGTCTGTAAGGTCGAAGGCTCCTCCGATTCCGGGGATGAACTTTCCGGAGTCTTTGGCTTCGGCTTGGCGCTTGAACATGCTCTCGACGAGGTCGGAGATAATGGAAATGATGGCGAGAGGGAGGGCAATTATGGCTCCCCAGAGCGGAGTGAAATTGACCGGGAAATAGTCGCGGGCGAAGTAGGTGAGGGCGAGTCCGAGGAGGACGGATGTGAGGCAACCGCCAGCGGCCCCTTCCCATGTCTTCTTGGGGCTGGTGTTGGGGGCCATTTTGTGGCGGCCGAACATCTTGCCGAAGAGGAGGGCACCGACGTCGCAGAACTTGGTCGTGATGACGAACCAGAGGATCATCATGAGACCCTGTATTTCGGCGAGTCTTGGATCGATGCCCGCTACATGGGCGGGCAGTTCGAGAAGGCGCACCATGAAAGTGAGCATGAAAGGGATGTAGATGAGTCCGACGAGGGTGGCTTCGAGGGTGGCGATACGTTCGTGGGTATCGCGGTGGGCGAGAATGCGGAGGCAGCAGGCGACGATAGTGACGGCGACGATGCCGGCGGCCATGCCTTGGGCGTGGGCATCGGAGAATCGGCTGGTGTAGTAAGGTGCCAGAATCATGATGGCCCCCAAGAGTGTTCCGAAGCGCTTGAAGGGGCGGCGCCCCATCTTTTCAAGCAGGGTGTAGAACTCGTATTGGGTGCCGATGGCGAGTACGGTTAGAAGCCAGACAGCGCCTTGTCCTCCCATGAAATAGAGGATAAGACCGGTTATGGTCCAGATCGCGAAGGTGCTAAAGATCCGTTGTTTCACAGGGTTGTTGGTAAAGGGGGTGGATTAGGAAGAGGTTTTTTCGGCGATTTGTTCGCCGGTTTTACCGTAGCGACGTTCGCGCTTTTGGAAAGAGGCGATCGCTTCTTCGAGGTGTGATTTTGAAAAGTCGGGCCAGAATGTCTGGGTGAAGTAGAATTCTGAGTAGGCACTCTGCATCAGGAGAAAGTTGCTGAGGCGCGTTTCTCCGGAGGTGCGGATTATGAGGTCGGGATCTGGGATTTCCTTGGTGTACAGGTGGCTGGCGAAGGTTTCCCAGTCGAGCTCGTCGATTTGTTGGGGGGCTTGAGCGGCTTGGGTGGCGAATGATTTGGCGGCGTCGATGATCTCGTTGCGCGAGCTATAGTTAAGAGCTAGGGTAAGGTTCCAGCGGGTGTTGTTTTTGGTCTTCTCGATGGCCTTCTCAAGGGCTTTGCGGGTGCGGGCGGGGAGTTCGTCGATGCGTCCGATGGCCCGGAGCCGTACGTTCTTTTTGCTGAGAGTGGCGAGTTCGCGCTCGACGAAGAACTGGAGGAGTTCCATGAGCGCTTTGATTTCGGTCTCGGGACGGTTCCAGTTTTCGGCGGAGAATGCGTAGAGCGTGAGGTAGGGGATATCGAGCTCTTGGCAGGCGTCGATGATGGTGCGGCAGGTGTCTGCACCTTGGCGATGGCCCTTGATGCGGGAGAGGCCTTTTTGCTTAGCCCAACGACCGTTGCCATCCATTATGATGCCAATGTGCTTGGGTTTGGATAATTGATCTGAAACGACGCTCATAGAAGGTTGCTGGAATCCTGAGAATTTAGGGCGGGAGGATTCACATCCGGTCGGGAGATTGCAAGCTTAGGGTGTTTGAATGGCGAATGCTGAATTATGACCCCAATTAGGGCAAGGGGGCGGAGGGGAATTTGGAATTACGAATTGGGGGTTGGGTTGTGGTGTGCTTTGAGGGGAAGTGAGGAGAAACACTAGATGTCGAGAAAACGAAACAGAGGGGGATAGAGGATGAGGATCCGGTTTCGTTGCTCTACGCCGTGACTAGGAAGGAGAGCGTTTTGAGGGAGGGTGTTATGGGTGCCCCTCGGGGACGAAGGCCGCTACCGATTGGGTTGTGGAAAGCGGCAGGATGGTGCTTCTATGTTTTTGGGGAGAGGATATTATAGGGGGATATGGATACGGGATTAGATTTGGGTCTGTTCGACTGATTATGTATTAGGTAAGGAAATGTACGTATCAAAAAAACTTATCAAAAAAGCATCCTGCGGTTGACTGTTTGGGGAGTTATCTGATACGGCTTGAACTCATACATGTCATCAGACGCAACTACCCCAGTTTCTCTGAAAGAGGAACAAATTCATGATGCAGTCATCCGTCTTGCGGGAAATTCGCAGGATGGAATTCAATCAATTGGAGGATTCTTGGCGCGCTTAGCTGGCCGCAGTGCACAGGATGTCATGACTTACATGACAATTCCCGCCACGATATCTGGCGGACCTTCGATTTTTCAGGTGAGGATGGGCTCAGGTGAGGTTCTTTCGTCGGGAGACGAGGCGGATTTTCTGGTCGCATTCTACCAGCATAGTTATGAGGAGCATATCAACTTTCTGAAGGAAGGCGGTGTATTGATTTATGATTCGGATGAGGTGACTCCTGATTTGGAGGATCGTCGATTTGTGTATGTGGGGATTCCGATAAACAGCCTTACGATTGAGGCCTTGGGCGGCTCTTCTCGGGAGAAGGGGAAAAACCTGTTTACTTTGGGATTGTTGGCCCGTGTTTTTAGTTTGGAGGCTGATAAGTTGCGTGGGATTATAAAGGAACGGTTTGGTGGAAAGTCGGAGGATGTGCTTCGCAATGCTTATGTTGCTTTCGATGCGGGCTATTCGTATCCGCTGGATAATGTATTGGACCGTTACTATCGTTTCGGTACTCAAGATATTTCGGAAGCGGAGCCTCAGGTTACGATGGATGGGAATATGGCTCTTACTATGGGGTTGATTGCGGGAGGAGTGAGGCACGGTGCGGGGTATCCAATTACGCCGTGGTCCTCGATCATGGAGACTTTGCGAGCGGAGCTTCCGCAGTATGGTGGACTTTTTGTGCAGGCGGAGGATGAGCTGGCCGCGGTGTCGATGGCTATTGGGTTTTCCTATAGTGGCCGATTGGCAGTGACGGGGAGTTCTGGTCCAGGAATTTCCCTCAAGATGGAAGCGATTGGATGGGCGACGATGGCGGAGATTCCGTTGATTGTGGTTAATGTACAGCGCGGGGGACCGAGTACTGGATTGCCTACGAATGTCGAGCAGAGTGATTTGATGCAGGCGATCTATGGGAGCCATGGTGACGGTCCGCGTGTGGTGCTTGCGGCTCAGAATGTTGAGGATTGTTTTTATACGGCGTACGAGGCGTGTCAGATTGCTCGAAAATATAGCGTTCCAGTATTCATACTTTCGGATATGTCGATGGCTTCGCGTATTGAAGCGTTCTATGAGCCTGACTTGGAGAAGCTGATGATCGAACCTGTTGTGGATACGGAAGATCGGCCGAGCGACTTTAAGCCTTACGGGTTGGATCAAATGACGCGTCATGCCCCTCCGGGAACATGGATCGAGGGCGGAGTGTTCCCTCAGGTGACTGGTCTGGAGCATGATGAAGCGGGGCATCCTTCTGCGAATCCAGAGATGCATGTGAAGATGATGGCGAAGCGTCGCAATAAGGTAAAAGCTTTAGCAGAATCGTATGCACCTAGTGCGGTCTTTGGGGATGAGGAAGGTGATACTTTGATTATTGGTTGGGGGTCTTCGTGGGGACCTATTCGTGAGGCAGTAATCCGCGAGCGCGATCAGGGAAGACGGATTGGGCATTTGCAGATTCGCTATGTGAATCCATTGCCCAATGATCTTAATACGATCTTTGATCGCTATAAGGATGTTCTCGTGATTGAGATGAATGATGAGGGGCTTTATGGATACGGTCAATTGGCGATGCTATTACGTGCGCAAACCTGTAATTCGAAAATTAGAAGTGTTACTAAAACCGATGGCCTAACCTTAAGGCTGCGTGATGTCTCAAGTGCAATCCGAGCCTTCGAGGAATAAGGCGAGGCAGTTTATATTTTCGTAACCCCAAACCCCAGATTTTTAAATGAGTTCCCCAGTAAAAGCAGAACGTGGTAAAATGACAAAAAAGGGCTTGGCTGCCGACCATCCTACGTGGTGTCCGGGATGTGGGGATTTTGCGGTGTTGGCTGCGTTCTATAAGGTGCTGGAAAAACAGCAATTGGACCAGGAGAAGATTGTGACTTTGGCGGGGATTGGGTGTTCGTCTCGTTTTCCTTATTTCGTGAATACTCATGGGGGTCATTTTATTCATGGTCGCGCCTTGCCGTTTGCGTCTGGAGTGAGTTTAGCGAGCGACGATCTACATGTGTTTGCATTTGGTGGGGATGGGGATGGATTTTCGATTGGAGGAAATCATCTCGATCACATCGGGCGTAAGAACATAAATCTGACTTATGTCATTATGGACAATTTCGTCTATGGTTTGACGAAGAAGCAGACTTCTCCTACGTCGCCGCAAGGCTTCCGCTCGAAGACGGATCCGGCTGGGGCAATCGATCGCCCGGTGAACCCTATGCGTAAGTTATTGGCAAGCGGAGCGACTTATGTGGCTCGTACCCATGCGACGCAGATCAAGCACATGATGGAAGTCTACGAGCGGGCGATTCGGCATAATGGATTTTCTGTCGTGGAGGTCTTGAGCGAGTGTCCGATGTTTTTTCGAGGTGCCTTTGATGCGGCGAATCCACGTAAGGGAGGAGCTTTTGAGATCATTGACGAGACGCAGCATGACGTTTCGAATATGCCAGATGCTATGGCATTGGCTGAGGAAGCGTGGCCAGGTAAGTTCGGGGTGTATTATCAGTCGGAAATGCCGACGAAGAATGAACTTGAGAAGGAGATGATCGATTCCGCTCGAGAAAAGACTGGAGGCAAGAGTGATGCTGAGCTTTTGTCGGCTGCTTTTAAGCGGATGCGTTGAGACTCTGACCGAAAGGGCGTGAAGGGGAATTGCCCCCGCTTTTAGTTGTTGTGTATGTATTTTATATTGGATACGTGAAGAGCCCGATTCCGCCGAACCGAGCTCTCCGTGTAGTTTAACCAACCAACTAAAAAGTAGTGATGTCTATCTGGCTGACGATTTAGAGTCGTAGGAGGCCTTCTAGCACAGGAGATATAACGACATCGGGAGCGGGGTGCTTTACGATAAATGGGTGAGATTTGGGGAAAATTCGTGTTTTTCTGATACACCTGATCGTTCGGTGGATAGATCTACTTAGTGCTCCTTAAGTGGACCTATCTAATCTCGTCTAAACGCAAGAAAGCCGGCGATACCTCGCCGGCTTTCATCATACAACAATAGGTGACTGGCATACGTTACAATGCACATTCAAACAATGGCTTCACTCTGCGCGTTTACATTTGATTTACAAGCAATTAAGAACCTCGTCATTACATGGGGGAGAAGATTAGGGTCTGTACTCTATCAGTGCTTTTGGAGCTGGTGGAAGAATTTCGTCGCATTGGTGTGGTAAGTTCATAGAGCGTTTGGGGAGTTATGAGTCTGAATCGCTACGAGCAAATCCTATTTGATTATTTGGAGAACCGTCCGGATGAGAAACGCTTCTGGAAAGCTCAGGTGATTGAGGTGAGTCGGCAGAATATACGTCATCAGGCGATGGCGAATGATTTGAGTGGTCGATTTTGGGAATACTTTGAGGAGAGGTCCCGTTATGAGTCGCCGTTTCGGGAGGTTGCGGTGCGGGAGGGGCTTGAACGGATTAGTATGTTGAACCTTTCCGAGTATTTGTTGCGTGTCTGGGCGGATTTGCCGGTTAAGAAAAAGAAGGCTCGGTGAGGAATAATTAGCTTTCTCTAGATTTGACTGGATGGCAGTGATGCGTCACAGAACTGTGATGATCGAATTATCTAGCAAGCAGAAGGCCGAATTACGTGCCGTGGCTCAACGAATTAAACCGGCAGTACATGTGGGTAAAGGGGGAGTCTCTGAGGGAGTAGTTCGTGAACTCGTGTTGGCATTCAAGGAGAATGAGCTGATCAAAGTGGCGTTTAGTGCGCATCGTGATGAGATGGCGACCTTGATCGAAGTGGTTGAAAAGGCGACGGAGAGTCTCTGTGTTGGCGGAGTTGGGAAGAAGCGTAGCTTTTACCGTCCGATGACCGAGGAAGAATTGGCTGCTAAGAAGCCGTCTAGAGGCTAGTTTTTGGGGAATTCTAAGTTTGGCTGAGTTGCTTGATGAGGTGACTGGCGTGTGAGTCGTCGTGGTCGGGGCTCCAAACTGTTTGAGCGTGCTCTCGAGTGGGAGCGACGAAGGTTTGATGCATTGGGGCGGTTTTGTTGTGCCACATGTTGAGGACGACTTGTGGCGGGTAGCCACGTTCTCGTTGGTCGCGACGAATTCTCCGAGCGAGACGTAGCGGGGAAGGAACGTCTATAAAAACGGAATGGGTGAGGCTCTGACGGATTTTGGAATGCCAGAGTGCGTGAAGACCTTCTATTAGGAGGATGTTGCTCGGGTGGATTTCGGTCGTTTTAGTGTTTCTCTGGTAGGTGGAAAAATCGTAGCTGGGGGCTTCGATGGGGTGTCCTTCGATGAGCGTTTTGATATGGCTGAAGAGAAGAGCGGTATCAATTGCGTCGGGGTGGTCGAAATTCGTTTGGCTGGCCTGCTCTTTGGTGAGGTGGGAGAGGTCTTTGTAGTACCAATCGATGCTTACGAGAACGGCGGAGTCTTGGAAATGGTCTATGAGGCGTTGAGCGAGCCAGGTCTTTCCAGACCCGCTTCCGCCAGCGATTGCGATGATTTTCTGGGCTGGGTTGGGTGATCTATTGGAGTCCATGTTTTTTTGCGATTCGGTCGTTGCTCGCACGGTGGAGGGAGGCTACTGAAGGCCGTTAGAGAATTACAAGGTGGAAAGAAGTAGGTACAGACTGTGGTTGACGGATTTGGGTAAGACGATGGGGTTGGCCTGGCCGATCGTTTTGGGGAATGTGGGGCAGATCTTGATCGGAGTCGTTGATACGATGATGGTGGGTCGGGTTGGGATTACCGAGTTGGGGGCTTGTTCCTTTGTTAGTAACCTGATGATGGTTCCTCTTGTTGTGGCAATGGGCTTGTTGGCGGCAGTTCCCGTTTTAGTTTCGCAAGCGAAGGGGCGTGGAAATCGGTTTG
>CAWVWU010000087.1:0-15523 GCA_963933925.1 uncultured Puniceicoccaceae bacterium | reverse complement strand
TGCTCGCGGTGATTCTGAGCGTGATCGTCTTTTTGATGCTGTTCGCTCACCAGGTGGCGAGCATGGCGATGTTTCAGCCGCAGGCTCCTCGTTATTCTGGGGGTGAAGGCTTTTTTATGCTAGAGAGTGGAGATGGAGAGTCGGTGAGTGCCTATTTTGCTGAAAGTCCTCGGGCGAGGGATACTGTTTTCTATTTTCATGGGAACGCGGAGGATATCGGTGATATTATGCCGCTTTTAAGCACGTATCGGTTGCGAGGGTATAATGTTTTTTGCGTCGATTATCGCGGGTATGGGCTGTCTGCGGGAGAGCCAACGGAGGCTAATGTGTATGAAGATGCGTTAGCGGGGTTGATCTTTTTGACCGAGACAAAGGGAATTCCTGTCGATTCTATCATTTTACATGGGCGTTCGTTGGGCGGAGGTCCCGCAACGGAATTGGCACTGCATCACAATGTGGGCGGGTTGATTTTGGAGTCCACGTTTCGGAGTATTTATAAGCTTTATTTCCCGGTTCGATGGGTACCCGGAGATAAGTTTTGTAACGAAGGGAAGTTGGGTCGTGTGCAATGCCCAGTGTTAGTGGTTCATGGGAAAGAGGATCAGGTTGTTCCTGTGTCACATGGTGAGACCTTGGCGGATGAGCTTCCGGAGTCCCAAATGGAGACATTTTGGGTCGAGGGAGCGGGGCATAACGATTTGGTGAATCGGGCAGGGATGAGCTATTGGAATCGCGTGGATCGATTCATTCGCAGTACGCACTAGAAATTATAATTTGTAGGAGGGTTTTTTTGGCTTATTTCCGAGGGAAAGTAAGGCTTTGTGTTAAAGAACGATAAGCAATCGAGTATATAATTGCATTTTAGGGTTCATCTCCTTTTATCAGCTCTCTTTTTTCCGATGAAAATCCTAGTAGCTGACAAAATATCGCCCACAGGAGTGGAATTCCTTCGTAACCAAGAAGGATTCGAAGTCATAGAAGCCTATGGCTCGAGTCCCGAGAAGGTCTTGGAACTTTCCAAGGACGTTTCCGCTATCATTGTGCGTAGCGAAACTAAAATCACTCGGGAGATCTTCGAGAATGCTCCGTTGCTTAAGGCAATCGGTCGTGCGGGCGTGGGTGTCGATAATATCGATGCAGATGCGGCAACCGACCACGGTGCAGTCGTAATGAACACGCCAGGTGGTAATACCATCGCGACGGCGGAATTGACCTTCACCCACATGTTGTGTGGTGCTCGTCCAATTTCCCAGGCGTCTCAGAGCATGCGTGAAGGCCGTTGGGATCGTAAGATATACGGTGGTAGCGAGTTGCGTAACAAGACACTCGGTGTTTGCGGGTTTGGACGAATCGGTGCGGAAGTCGCGAAGCGTGCAAAGGCGTTCAATATGAATGTGGTTGCCTATGACCCATATCTCACTGCTAGCCGCGCGGAAGCGATGGGCGTAGAGGCTGTTGAGTTGGCTGATCTCTTTAAAGTTGCGGATTACATCACGGTTCACATGCCGTTGACCGACGCGACTAAGTACATGATCGACGAAGCAGCGATCGCTACAATGAAGGACGGTGTTCGTTTATTCAATTGTGCTCGTGGTGGAATTATCAAGGAAGAAGCGCTTCTAGCAGCATTGGAAAGCGGCAAGGTCGCTGCAGCAGGTCTTGACGTATATGAAGGCGAGCCATTGGCGGCGGATCATCCTTTCCGTAAGAATCCAAACATCGTTCTCACTCCTCACCTCGGTGCGTCTACTACGGAAGCACAGGAAAGTGTTGGAATCGAGATAGCAGAATCTATCGCAGACGTTCTTCTGACTGGAACGATTGCTAACGCGATCAACATGCCATCTCTCGATGCGAAGACTATCGAGAAGGTTGGTCCTTACCTCGAGCTTTGTACTCAAATGGGATCTATGGCTCACCAACTCGCTTTGGATAAGGTTGAGAAGGTCAAAATCACTTACTTCGGCAAGATCTTGGATCTTGATGCGAACTCATTGAGCCGTGGGATTTTCAAGGGCTTCCTCAAGGATGTTAGCAGCAACGTTAATTTCGTAAACGCTCTCGTTCTTGCTGAGCGTCTTGGAATTGCAGTTGAGATCGTTAAGTCTACTGAAGAGACAGACTATACAGAACTCATCCGTATCGAAGCGATTTACGCGAACGGTGAGAAGGTATCCGTCGACGGAACGCTTATCGGCAAGGGCAAAAGCTCTCGTATCGTAAACATCAATGGTCGTGACATCGAGGTTGATCCTAAGGGTAGCTTGCTCGTGATCGCGAATCACGATGAGTTTGGTATCGTAGGTCAGATCGGTTCGATCATCGGCAAGCATAAGGTGAATATCGCGGGAATGTCTCTCAGTCGTAATGAAGTGGGCGGAGTAGCTCTCAATATTGCGAGCTTGGATACTCCTTTGAGTGACGAGGCTATGAAGGAAATCCTTTCTATTGAGGCAATCAAGCAGGCGAAAGTCGTGAACCTATAAGGGTTGTAGATATATTCGATGGTCTTTGACATCACATTGGCAGTTGTAGCGGTTGTAGGTTACTTGGTGGGCTCTTTGCCTTTCGGGTATCTTGTCGCGAAGGCGAATGGGGTGGATATCTTTACGGTCGGCAGTTGCAGTCCGGGAGCGACCAACGTGAAACGCTCGGTGGGCAAGAAGGCGGGGAATCTCGTGTTCTTGCTCGACTATGTGAAGGGCCTCTTGGCGACAGGTTGGCCTTTGTTTCTCGGGGCACAGAGCTACGAATTATATATTTACGGGCTTATCGGGCTCGTAGCGGCAGTCGTGGGACATTCCTTTTCGATCTTCACGAAGTTTCGTGGAGGTAAGGGAGTTGCTACCATGCTCGGTGGCGTGACAGCCTTGATGTATGTGGCAGCTTTGGTTGGCATCGTTATCTGGTTAATTGTTTTTTACGCGTCAAGGTATGTATCCTTGGCGTCCATACTTATGGCAGTAAGTCTGCCGATCACTAATTACGTGTTAGGCGTTTCGGCTCCCTTATTTTGGTTCTCGGTCGTACTCGCGGTAGTGATCGTGGTGAGGCATAAGTCGAATATCGTGCGATTGATGCACGGTGAAGAGAATCGCTTTGATCGCAAAGCGAAATCGGAAAGTTCCAATTAGGACATTGTTCATGGACGAGCGAATTATAAAAGTAGGATTGTGCGGGTTTGGCGTTGTTGGCCAAGGCGTGTTTAATCATCTCGATAAGAAAGCAGCGATGCTTGGCGAAAAGCTGGGGGCTCGCTTTGTGGTGACCCGTATTGCGGTTCGTGATACCAGTAAGGCTCGTGATTTCGAATTCGATCCGAGCATTTTGTGCTCTGACCCGATGTCCGTGGCGACAGATCCCGAAGTTGAAATCGTCTGTGAGTTGATGGGCGGTATCGAAATACCTCTTGAGGTTTGTCTCGCTGCATTGAAGGCCGGTAAGGTCGTGGTTACAGCGAACAAGGCAATGTTATGCTACCACGGTGCTGAGCTTTTGGACGCGGCGAAACTCGGAGGAGGGCATATTCTCTTCGAAGCGAGTGTTGCGGGCGGCGTACCCATCATCAAGGCCCTCAATGAAGGTTTGGCGATTAACAGCTTTAGTACTATCTTGGGGATCCTGAATGGGACCAGTAACT
Organism: uncultured Puniceicoccaceae bacterium; assembly: GCA_963933925.1. Classification (GTDB taxonomy): domain Bacteria; phylum Verrucomicrobiota; class Verrucomicrobiia; order Opitutales; family Opitutaceae; genus JAKYXN01. Next base: position 11,883 of record CAWVWU010000087.1, on the reverse strand, counting down.
ATATCCTTACTCGCATGGCGAATGAAGGATTGAGCTATGAGGAAATTCTCGTTGATGCCAAGGAACTCGGTTACGCGGAAGCAGACGAGGCATTGGATGTAGGTGGTGGAGACACTGCACATAAGGCAGTGGTTTTGGCTTACCTTGCTCATGGTCGTTGGGTGCCTTATGAGGATTTGATTGTTCAGGGGGTTACGGAAGTAACGCAGGACGATATTCAATTCGCGAAAGATAATGAATACAGCATTAAGCTTCTTGCGGTAATCGCTAAAACCCGTAAGAGCGGAAAGTTGTATATTTCGATTCTTCCTACCTTGGTGCCTTTGAAGTATGTTCTTGGACGTGTCGATGGGGTTTATAATGCTGTTTCAGTTCGTGGCGATGTGGTGGGAGAAACCGTTTATATCGGTCCGGGTGCTGGGCGCGATGCTACGGCAAGTTCTGTGATTGCTGATTTAGTGGATTCAGCGAAGCTTCTTCTTCTCGGTGGGATCGAGAATCGTTTTCCTTTCCTCGATCCGGCTCCGAGTCATGGCGTTGAGATTGAATTGGCTGAGCCCGAAGAAATTGAATCACGCTACTACGTTCGCTTGTTAGTTAAAGATCTGCCAGGTGTCTTGGCTGAGGTAACAGCGTCCTTAGCTTCTTATGACGTAAGTTTGGCTAGCGTTTTGCAGAAAGAAGTAGGAGAAGATGCTCAGAAGGCATCTTTGATTCTGACGACTCATTCTACTACGGAGAAGGCGATCTTGGAAGCTCTCGAAGCATTAGAAAAACTCGATAATGTTGAGGCGAAGCCGTTCAGCATGCCGATAGGCAATTTCGAAGACTAGATTTAAGGCAATGGCTCGTATCGTAAAAAAGTTTGGAGGCACATCAGTTGGTGACGTAGATCGCATCAAGAACGTGGCTCGTCTATTGAAGGAGGAGCACGATCGTGGCAACCAGGTTGTTGTGGTCGTATCTGCTCGTTCTGGAGTAACGAATCAATTGGTGTCACGTGCGAAAGAGATTACTAGTAATCCTAGTGATCGTGAGATGGATATGCTTCTTGTCGCTGGCGAACAGGAAACGATCGCTCTGACTGCGATGGCTCTGCATGCGATTGGTGTTGATGCCATTTCCTTCACAGGCGGCATGGCCGGAATAAAGACTGACCCTTCTCATACACGCGCTCGAATCGTGAGCATGGAGTGTGAAGCGATTGAGCAGTCACTTAAAGAAGGTAAAGTCGTTATTGTGGCAGGTTTCCAAGGCGTTAATGACGCAGGACAGGTCACGACTCTAGGGCGTGGTGGTTCGGATTTATCTGCAATTGCTTTGGCCGCTGGATTGAATGCGGATTTGTGTCAGATTTATACTGACGTGGATGGCGTTTATACGGCGGATCCTCGTATGGTGCCTAAGGCCCGTAAGATCCCAGAAATTAGTTACGAAGAAATGCTCGAGCTCGCCAGCCTTGGAACCAAGGTGATGCAGGCTCGTTCGGTAGAGTTTTCAAATAAATATAATGTGACCTTCGAGGTCAGATCCAGTTTCAATAACAACCCAGGCACTATCGTGAAGCAGGAAGTTAGCTCAATGGAAGACGTCGTCGTACGCGGCGTCGCACTCGACAAGAATCAATCCAAGGTAATGGTTTCGAATATTCCGGATAAACCCGGATCGGCAGCATTTATCTTTGAGGCACTTTCCAATGCGAACGTTATTGTGGACATGATCGTTCAGAATATGGGGCGCAATGGAGTGGCGAATTTGACGTTTACCGTTACACGCGACGATTCTGATCGTGCTCGTGTTGCGGTTGAGAAGGTGTTGACTGAACTCGGTGGTGGTGAGATCGCCCTCCAGGGAGATGTGGTAAAACTTTCCGTTGTGGGTATCGGTATGAGGAGTCACTCCGGAGTTGCGAGTAGCTTGTTCGCAGCCCTCGCGGAGGCGAAATCTAATATCCAAATCATCAGTACCTCTGAAATTAAGATTTCCGTCTTGATCGATGAAGCTGAAGCTGAGAACGCGGTACGTGTTGTGCACACCGCGTTTGGTTTGGATAAGGAAGGCTAGAATATCCCCATTTGTATGAAATTCGTAAGCACACGCGGCCAGACTGAGCCTCATTCATTTTCGGAAGCGGTCCGGATTGGGTTAGCACCTGATGGTGGATTGTTCGTACCTGATGCCTTGCCTGATTTGTCTGAAGAGATGAAGAGCTGGGAAGGGCTTTCCTATGCTCAGGTGTGTTATGAATTCTTTAAGCACTTCGCGGAGGATATTCCACGCGATGAGTTGAAGAAAATCGTAGAGCGGAGCTATTCACGTTTTGATCATCCTGAATGTGCCCCTTTGGTTTCATTGAACGAAAAGCTGCATGTCTTGGAGCTGTTTCATGGTCCGACGTTGGCGTTTAAGGATTTTGCACTTCAGTTGCTTGGTAACCTCTATGAACGTCAGGTATCGGTTCGCGGCGAGGATATCAATGTGTTGGGGGCGACCTCTGGAGATACTGGTGCGGCCGCAATTAATGGTTTGCTCGATAAGAAGGGCGTTAAGATTTTTATTCTGTATCCAGATGGACGTGTGTCGCCCTTGCAGGAACGTCAGATGACCTGCTTGGAAGAGGATAACATTTTCCCGTTAGCGATCACAGGAAGTTTTGATGATGCCCAGGCGGCATTGAAAGAAGTTTTTGGAGACAAGGATTTTAGTAGAAAAGTCAATTTATCGGCTGTTAATTCGATCAACCTCGCTCGGATTCTCGCTCAGTGTGTTTATTATATCTATGCGTGGCTTCAGTTGCCCGTGGAGAAACGCGAAGTAACGACTTTTGTCGTACCGACTGGAAATTTCGGAAACGTACTCGCTGGTTGGTTGGCATCACGTATGGGGATGAAGGTTGCTGGTTTTCGCGTTGCGACGAATCAGAATGATATTTTGCACCGTTTCTTCTCGGAGGGTGTTTACTCGATCGGATCGGTTTCTCCCAGTTTGGCTCCCTCCATGGATATCCAAATAGCCTCGAACTTCGAACGTTTCCTCTATTATGGGCTCGGAGAAGATGGCGATAAAGCACGTGAGCTCATGGAAGGCTTTGCGAAGGATCAGTCCTTTACTGCTGCGGATGCGTCGATTGTCGGAGCGATGAGCAGTACTCGAATGGACGATGGAGAGATTGAAAGCGTGATTGCTGATATCTACAAACGCTTTAATTATGTAACAGATCCGCACACTGCGTGTGCGTTTAAGGAATTGGATGAATTGGAAAATGCTGTTGTGCTTTCCACTGCAGATCCTGCGAAATTTCCAGATGTGATAGAGAAAGCGATTGGAGTTGAGTCAACCCACGCTAGTCTTGAGGAGTTGAAGAAGAGAGAAATTAAAAAATACGCCCTTACCCCAACCGCAGATGCTATCAGAGCATTTATAAGCGAGAATTTGTAATCGATAAACAAAGACCAAGCATGAGCAAGCCACAGATAAAGATCTACGACACTACATTGCGAGATGGGACCCAAGGAGAAGGGGTTTCGTTTTCAGTCGCGGATAAGCTCCGTATTGCGGAGAAATTCGACCAATTTGGCATCGATTATATTGAAGGCGGATGGCCGGGGTCTAATCCGCGCGATATGGCTTTTTTCGAAGAAGCCAAGAAACTGAAATTGAAGCATGCTAAGATTGCTGCCTTTGGTTCTACGCGACGTGCTAATTTGAAGGCCGAAGAAGACCCTCAGTTGCAGACCTTGCTCGATGCGGAAACTCCGGTTGTTACTATTTTTGGTAAGACATGGTTGTTGCACGTTACAGAAATCCTTCGTGTTGAGCCTGAGGTGAATCTTCAGATGATTGAGGACTCGGTTCGTTATTTGAAGGATGCTGGACGCGAGGTGGTTTATGATGCGGAGCATTTCTACGATGGTTACGTTGATAGTCCTGAGTATGCCTTGAAGACTCTCGAAGCTGCTGTCGCAGGTGGGGCTGATTGCTTGGCCTTGTGTGATACGAACGGCGGTAAACTCGTTTCGGAACTCGCTGAGTACACGAAAATTGTAGTCGATAAGTTTCCAAATGTCCGCGTTGGGGTTCATTGCCATAATGACTCTGGATTGGGTGTGGCCTTGTCACTTGCGGGTGTAGAGGCAGGAGCGACTCATGTTCAAGGAACATTTAATGGATATGGAGAGCGCGTTGGAAATTCGAATCTAACCACGATCATTCCGAATTTGATCCTTAAGATGAAATATCCTGCCAATTGTGCGGATAACCTCTCTAAGCTTCGTGAAATTTCAATGTTCGTCGCGGACTTGGCTAACTTGTCTCATGATAAGAAGGCCCCGTTTGTTGGTTTGTCTGCCTTCACTCATAAGGGTGGGGCGCACGCTGATGCGACGAAGAAGGTAAGCTATAGCTACGAGCATATCGATCCGCCTTTAGTCGGAAATAAACAACGCGTTTTGGTATCCGATATGGCGGGACGTAGTAGTTTGTTAATGAAAGCTCAGGAGCTCGGTTTCGACCTCGATCGCAATTCACCTGAAACGAAGGTGATCATCGAAAAGCTCAAGGAGCTTGAGTATAACGGTTACGAATTCGAGTCGGCTGATGGTTCACTTCGTCTTCTCTTGGATCGTTTGACCGATCGCCATAAACCTCACTTCGAATTCGAAGGTTATCGTGTTATCGTTGAAAAGCGTAGTGCGGATGAGCAAGCGATGGCTGAGGCAACGATCAAGGTTAAGATTGATGGGGTACCTCATTATACAGTGGCCGAAGGTAATGGCCCCGTGAGTGCTATGAATTCAGCCTTGCGTCTCGCTTTGAGTAAATCGTATCCGAAGATGGATGATGTTGTTCTGAAGGACTACAAGGTTCGTATCCTCGGTTCGCAGTCTGGAACGGAATCGAAGACCCGCGTCTTGATCGAGTCCGGCGATGGCGAGTCAATTTGGGGAACCGTTGGAGCAAGCGACAATATTATCGAAGCCAGCTGGCAGGCGATCCGCGATGCCGTCGAGTTTAAGCTCTTGAAGGACGAAGGCGGAATCTAGTCCTTAGATCGTAGATTGATTTTTTTTAGGCCGTGGAGTTTATTGCTCCGCGGCTTTTTTGTGTTTTGTTTTGGGGATTGTAGTGCTTCGTTGCTGGTTAGATAGTAATTAAAAATGGGGGATCAATTTCGGATTTTTTGGAGAAGTCTTTTTGCGACAATAGCACTGTGTGCTTTGGAAGCTGCGGACTCTTTGGAGTCTGGGTTTGAAGAGCCCCCTGAGTCTACGGCACCAGCTACGTTCTGGTATTGGGCGAGTGGGATGATCTCTAAGGAGGGGATTACTAAGGATCTTGAAGCAATGGCGTCGATAGGGATCGGTGAAGCGTATATCGCTGATGTTGATGTGAATCCCGGTCATAGAGGGCCTGTTGTGAGTTTGAGTGAGGAATGGTGGGATATGGTTTCTTTTGCGATCGCTGAGGGGGATCGAATCGGGATTAATATTGGACTTTTCAATGGCCCCGGGTGGAGCAATTCCGGTGGGCCATGGGTCGCTCCGGAAGAATCGATGCGGTACCTGACCCAGTCGGAGGTTAGGCTGACCGGGGGGCAACATGTTGAAATTCAATTGGAGAAACCGGCGGAACATTTTCAAGAGGTTGCCATGCTTGCATTTCCCGTATCGAGCCTCGATGGAGCTTCTCTTGTTTTCGATGCATCGAATGTTTCTTCGAATCTTTCATTCTCGGGTGTGCGTGGATGGTTTGATGGGGATCTATTTGCGTCGACTGCGTTTCCGGATGGAAGTGCAGGAGCTGGAAGTGAACTTGAGATTACATTGCGTACCCAAGGGGAAAAGACGGTCAGAACGGTTCAAGTCTATCCGGAGGAAAGCAAATTGTATTTTGAGGTAGAACTGTACGCGAAGGCATCGGATGGGAGCTTTGAATTGGTAAAGAGCTTTGTCGTTGATCGGCGAGAGTCCTATGCTTTTCTGGGGCCGATTTCTGATGGACCCGTAAGTGTCGCGATTCCGCCTGTAAATTCGGATACGTTTCGTTTGGTGTTTAAGAATCGCGCGTTCGGTTTTGGTGGAGGTGTGAGAGAGATCCGATTATTGGAAGTGCCGCTTTTGGATCGATTTGTAGAAAAGCAGTTGGGGAAGTTGTGGCAGACTCCTCTTCCGGAATGGGATGCCTATTTGTGGGACGAATCAGATGAGGTGTCGTTGGTCGTGGATGGGGATCAGATTTTGGATCTTAGTGAGTTCACGAATAGTGAAGGCGTTTTGAATTGGGATGTTCCGGCGGGTGATTGGCTGGTGCAATGGATTGGCATGGCTCCGACTGGGGTGGTGAACAATCCATCGTCTCCAGATGCGACGGGTTATGAAGTCGACAAGTTAAGTAAGCGAAATGTGGCGAAGCATTTTGATTCGTTCATTGGGAAGATTTTGGAGAATACGGATTTGGAGCACTGGGACGCCGTCTCTAAAATCGTCATCGATAGTTATGAATCTGGTTCTCAGAATTGGACGGACGGGTTTGAGCAGGTTTTTCATGATGCTTATGGATATGATCCTATTCCGTGGTTGCCTGTTTTGAGTGGGCGGATTGTGGAGTCGGCAGATCAGTCGGATCGTTTTCTTTGGGATCTACGCCGATTGGTGGCGGATCGGATGTCGACTGAGTATGTGGGTGGACTACGGGATATTTCGAATCGTCATGGATTTGATCTTTGGGTTGAGAATTATGGGCACTGGGGATTTCCAGGGGAGTTCCTGCAGTACGGCGGTCAGAGTGATGAGGTCGCTGGTGAGTTCTGGGTTGATTATGTCCTTGGAGAAATGGAACTCAGGGCGGCGACCTCAGCGGCTCATATTTATGGTAAACAACGGGTTTCCGCAGAAGCGTTTACCGCTGCGAATAAGCATTGGATGCATACGCCGGATTCACTGAGGACCATTGGAGACTGGGCACAGTCGATCGGAGTGAACCACTTTACTCTGAATGTATCCATACATCAGCCAGACGAGAGGAAGCCCGGGGTGAATGCTCCGTTTGGATCTGAGTTTAACCGTCACAATACTTGGTTTGGTGAGGCGAAGAGTTGGATCGATTACTTGAAGCGTTCGCATTTTCTGCTGCAGCAGGGAAATCAAGTCGCGGATGTCGCTTACTTTATTGGAGAGGATACTCCGAAGATGACAGGCGTGTTAGAGCCGAGTATTCCTGATGGTTACAATTTTGATTTTATAAATGCTGAAGTCATCATGGAGCGAATGGAGGTTCGGGATGGGGTGTTTGTCCTGTTTGATGGTCAACGCTACCGACTGCTTGTTCTCCCTCCGCTTGAGACGATGCGGCCGGAGGTGCTTGAGAGGTTGCTTGAGCTGGTGGAGGCTGGAGGAGCTATATATGGGCAATCACCGTTGCGTTCGCCGAGTTTGGAGAATTTCCCCATTGCTGATCGGAAGGTCGAAGCGATGTCAGAAATTTTGTGGGGAGATGGTGATGTTCTGAATCGTCAACACGGCGAAGGATGGGTCTTTTCTGAGGGAAGTATCGAGGATGTGTTCGATCAATTGGGGGTAGAGCCTGATTTGTTAGGGGGGGATCAGGAGGAGCTGTTGTTCAGCCATCGCTCAACCTTAGACGCGGAGATCTATTTTGTGACGAATCAGAGTGAGACACTCAGAGAGGAGGTTCTTGGTTTTCGGGTTAATGGACTCGTTCCTGAACTCTGGGATGCGGTGACCGGAGAGGTGCGTTATCTGCCAGTGTATACGGATGACTGTGGTCGCGTTAGCGTTCCATTGGAGTTTGGAGCTGGGGAGTCTTTGTTTGTTGTTTTTCGAAGACCGTCTGGAGCTGTTTTTAGTGGAGCCGTTAATTTCCCGACTTTTGAAGAGGTCGGGGAGATTGAGGGGGCGTGGTCAGTGAGCTTTGCTGCTAACTTTGGGCCAAAGGGAGAGGTTCTTTTTGATGAGTTGAGCGATTGGTCGATTCACTCTGATCCAAATATTCGTTATTACAGCGGTAAGGCGGTTTACTTGAATGAATTTATTCTGGAGGAGAAGGAGGGAGCCTCGGTTTATTATTTGGATTTGGGCGAGGTCGCGAATATGGCGCGCGTTGTTGTTAATGGAGTTGATCTGGGAATGCTTTGGACAAGTCCGTGGCGTGTTGATATTTCCGATGTGTTGTTAGTCGGAAAAAACGAATTGGAGGTTCATGTTACAAACACCTGGGCGAATCGAATTATAGGTGATCAAAGGGTGGCTGAAGTTGATCGGGCGACGTGGACAATTCATCCTCATCTCAATCAAAATTCGCCCCTTCAGAGTTCTGGTTTGATTGGTCCCGTTCGTATTCAAAAGGTCGGTCTATCGAGGATTTATCCGATTGATTTGACCGTGCTTGATCAAGGCGATGTGAGTGCCTTTGTGGAGCGGTATGCAAGTTGTTTTGGTCTTGAGGGAATCGACCGGTCGTACGATGGGAATCCAGACGGGGACGAGTGGACGAACTTTGCGGAAAGCTTTTTTGGTACAGATCCCACTCGAAATGACTCGAACTCGGAGGTTTTTAGAATTCAGAGATTTAAGGAGGGCGGAAGGTTTGAATTGGAGTTTAGCCGGCTGAGTACCTATCAATTGTATGGGATTGGTTATTCCGTTTTCTATTCAGATGATCTTTCGAAACCGAAGCATGAGTGGCAGGAGCTTGATTTGTCTGAGGCTCAGGTCTATAAAAACCTCAAGCGAGATGGATACGATAGGGTTGTGGTGCCATTGGAAGAGAATCAGGAATCTGTCTTTTTCAGAGCCCTTTTGAGTTCTGGTGAGTAGGTTGTTTGTAGGAGAAAATATTTTCTAGCTTTCGCTGAAGCGTTTTACTTCTTCGGCGTTTAGCATGTCGGGCATAATGTCGACTAAGGGGTGAATGATTAGCTTTTGTTTTCGAGAATTGAGGTTTACAATATGGATACTAGGTCACGTGGAGCAAACTGCTCATGTCGCATAATTCGGCGTATTTAGGTTAGGATTTCGTTACCTCGCCCCACCATATTTCAATATTGCTCGGGTCGGATCCCAAAAATCTAATCCGAAATGATCTCGCTTCTGCTCGTTCCACAGATTGTCCACGCGGCCATAGATTATGGGTCTTGAAATTCTTATGACATTACAACCTGCCTTGTTTGCGGGTGAAGCATGTCGTGCTGACGCAAGCTCAAGCAGCTTATCTCGGAATCAGCTCGAGACCACTCCGATCTTGAACTTTCACGAACAAAAGTTAGCTACAGTTCAATCACTACGTGCCTCAGAGTGATATTTGAAGACTATATGAAAAATCAGATTCTCAAAACTCTCTTAGGAATTATCGTTCTTACACTCTGCAGTTGTTCAACAGTGAAAAACACAACTTCAGATGTAGTAATCACAAACGACTACGATGCATTGGTAGGCAAGGGGCATACTCTCCGTAATTTGGGCAAATACGAGGAGGCAATTGAGTGCTACGACAAGGCCATCGCGATCAGCCTGAACAATAAGCCAGACGAAGCTTTGGTCTACAAGGGCGTTTGTCTCATGAAGCAGGAGAAATACGAAGAGGCCTTCGAATGGTACGGCGAAATAATCGACCTATGGCCGGACGATCGCAATGCCTGGTTCTGTAAAGGGGGGATGTTCCGTAAATTGGGCAGATACGATGAGGCCTTTGAATGCTACAACAAGTTAATTGCCATGAAACCAAACGGTTATAGTGATGGAATCTTTCGATCAGCCTGGAACGCCAAGGGGCATACTTTTACCGATTTAGGCAGATATGAGAATGCCCTTGAGTGCCACGAATCGGCCCTCGCACTCGATTCGAACGATATTCCGACCTGGAATCACAAGGGGAATGCTCTTATTAAATTGGGCAGATATCAAGAAGCCATTGAATCCTTCAAATCGGCCATAGCGATCGATTCGGACAAAATCTTTTCTTGGTGTAATATAGGGCGTGCTCTCAGAAAGCTGGAGAGATACGAAGAGGCCATCGAATTGTACAACAAGGTTATAACCATGAGCTCGAACGATCCCTATCCTTGGTTCGGTAAAGGGGATACTCTCCGTGAGTGGGGCAGGTTTGAGGAAGCTATTGAATGCTACGACAAGGCCATCGCGATTAGATCGAACTACTTCGGAGCCTGGAATCACAAGGGGAATGCACTTGTTGGGTTGGGCAGAGACGAGGAGGCTATTGAATGCTACGACAAGGCCATCGCGATTAGATCGAAACTTGTTTCAGCCTGGAATAACAAGGGGAAAGCACTCGCTCGGTTGGGTAGAGACGAGGAGGCAGCCGCGTGCTTTTCCAAATCTAAAGAATTAGAGCTAGCAGCGAAAATTATAGATTAGTCCGAATTGGGGCCTTTTTGCTATGAGTTGAATTAGTGCGTCTCTTCTTAGCTTTCGCTGAGGCGTTTTACTTCTTCGGCGTTTAGCATGTCGTTGGTTCCTCTCTCGAAAGAGCGGAGATCGTTATTCACCGCTTTTTATTTCTTTGCAGAGGGTAGAGTTAAGCCAACGGGAGTATGAGGAATGCCTTCGTAGTAGAAGTAGTAGTTGTGATCTTTTGCGAGTCGTTGAGCTTCTCTGGTGACGTTGGGGTCGAAGGAGTCTCTGTCCAGCTCTGTCAGTAGGCTCGTTTTAAAGGCCGATGGTGTTTGAGTTGGGTCTTCAATCCACATGCTGAGAGCTTTGTATGCTGCGTTTTTCCTTTCTGAAATGGTGCTGTGTGAGAGCACGTAGCTGTTTAAGCTGAGTGTCGCTTGTTCTGCGTTTGGCCCGCTCTGAGAGACAAACATTACTAGTGGGCGATCGTCGCGGTTTTCTACGATTGATTTAATGGGCTTCCAGCAGCGTGGGTTTCCTAGGTCGTAAATAACGATTTCGATTTCATCGGCTTCGTAGTCTCGTGATCCGTTTTCGATGTCGAGAAGCCAATGATTGGCGAGTCGTCTTGCTTGGCCGTGACGCTGCTTGTCGTTCTCTGTTTTCTTCCACAGAAGGACACTCTTCATTAGTTTTAAGCGTCTGGGGATTCTTTCTAGCCCTAGGAATCCGGTTACTCGGCGTTGGCTATTTATGGCATCTAGGGCCTCTCGTTTTGTTGATTGGTTTACGGTCTTCGGAAGGAGACCCTTTTAAATTAGAGCTTTTCGATATGCGTGTGCGTCTTTGAGGTAGTCGTCTCGGTTTTTTAGGAAGTCTGCTAGGGTACGCTCAAAAGCAATTCTACGGTTGGGGGAATTCTCTTGAGAGAATACAGACTCCATGAAGGTAAGCGTTACTTGTTCCTTGGACCCAGTTCCTGGATCGATGATAAGATGAGGTCTTATCTCGGGCTTTTTCGGGAGAGATTCAAGATAGTCCCAACAATGGTGGCAGCTTAAGCTAACAATTGCAATTTCAGTAGCTTCTTCGTTCTCAGGGATTTTCCAATCGTAGGTAACCTCTAAGGCCCATTCGAAGCTACCTGGAGTTAAGTCTCGATTGTCTTTTGGGGGAGTTGGGAGGGAGGTGGTTTGGGGTGGTAGTGATTCGATCTCGGTTTCGGTGTTCCCAAAGCTGAGCACAGTAACTATTGTGGCTATTGTAATGAATACAGATTGCCATATGCCTTTTGATTGAGCTCCTGCCAATGCGAAAAGAAGAAGGACTACGGTGTGAGCGGCACAGAACGGGCAAAACCCATTTATAAAGAACGATTGTAGAAGTAGAAACGCAATTCCACCCAATGCACCTGTCCATGATAGAACAGTGACGGCTCTATTCTTTTGTTTCCAGGCTGATGAGGGGGATGTCCCACTTCTTGTTAAAACTTCAGGTGGTATAGTTCTGTGTTAGG
>CAWVWU010000086.1:0-15526 GCA_963933925.1 uncultured Puniceicoccaceae bacterium | reverse complement strand
AGTCCTCCCCTCTTTTTCGGCCTCATCTGAATCAGTAACAACGACGCAGCCGCGTGACATCGCCTGCGCACGGATGAATCGACCCTGTTATCCAACAATAAAATTCCATCTATTTTGAGCACGACGCCATCGATTCGGAAAGAAAGGTTGAGCGCATTCTCCATCTTTGCCCTACCCAATTACGCCCTTTTGCTATCCACCCAAAAACCCCGAGGTGCGCCCCCTCCAATAATAAATGTAAAACCACCCTAATCCCCATAACAAAGGAAACAAAGACCCTTATAAAACCGAATCAAACATCCCTTATTTAATAATCACAAAATCCAAGTATCCACTGATCTAAAGAGAGGTATAAACATCCAAAAAGCCGAAACAACAGAGAACAAAATAAACCCTAAATAATTCTATACAAACAACTTAAGACATAAACGAACAATAAATTCATCAAAGCTTCGATTCTAAAGAATAGCCGAATTGAGACGATAAGTAATTTCGCTTAATTCAGATAATTACGAATTCCTCATCCAAGACCGTAATCTAACGATAACCTATTCATATAGAATTTCGCCCACCGAAGGGCCCTAGAAATCCAAAAAAACAGTCCAGCCAAACTCTTCAGTTCACTCAACTCACAACAGACCTACGGAAAAAACGGACCTTCATCCACAATGCCCCAGGCAACTCATTCTAAAACAACTATAAGAAGCCGCATACTACTGCCGCTCTTCTTTACGTGCGCGGCAGCATTGGGACTTCTCAGTCTTCTCACCTATAAACAATTCGAAAAACAACTTTCCACTAACATAGCACTACGTTCCCACCTTACGACAAGTGCCATAAGTTACGCGATCGAAACGACTACAAGCCATGAAACCTTAGATCGTTTTGTAAATTCAATCGGCGACCAACCCGAGGTCGCCACAGTAGTCGTCGTAGGAGGACATCCCACAAAGGTGATCGCCACCACTCAAACAGAATTGAAAGATCGTCTCATTAACGATATCTCCCCCCCGTTAATCCGAGCTGAGCTCATAGACGTTCTCAACGCAAAAACCGGGAAGCACAATTTTCAGAAATCGACTCACCACGCAATATACACTGAGCCCTTTTCAGTAGAAGGCATTTCACCCGAAAACGAACGAAGTCGTCAGGGTGTTATCCTCGTGATTTTAGACACACGCTATTTCCACGATGAAATCTACAGTCAATTATTAAGCAACCTGATCTACCAAGGTGCAGTCATTCTCCTAATTTCGGTCATAGCCTATTTGCTTCTCATAAAACGAATCTATAATCCGATTCAGCGAATAAGAGACAAAGTCACCACTCTTGGCCTAGACGAAAACGTTTCCTTCTCCAGTTCTTTCGCACAGGACGAAATCGGCCAACTTGCCCGAATTTTGGAAACCTCCCTCGGAAAGGAAATCAAAGCAAACCGTAAAACAAAAGACTACGCACGCGACCTGCAATTTCAAAAAAAAGCTCTGGACCAGCACGCCATAGTCAGCGAAACCGACGCCAAAGGCCGTATCACCTACGTCAACGACAATTTCTGCAATACCAGTGGATACACTCGCGATGAACTCCTTGGACAAAATCACCGCATAATCAACAGTCAGCTTCATCCAAGAGAATTTTTCGCAAACATGTATAAGACTCTTAAGTCACAAGGGCATTGGAACGACACCGTCTGCAACGAATCAAAAAACGGTGATCTCTATTGGGTCGATAGCACTGTCGTCTGCTTCAAAGATGACAATGACCGAATCACAAAATATGTAAGTATCCGAACAAACATTACCGCTATAATCGAAGCGGACATCAAACTTAAGAGTGCTCACAAGAAAGTGGAAGAAAGCCTCGCAGCTGAAAATATCGCCCGAATCGAGGCCGAAAAAGCCGCTCAAGCCAAAGGGCAATTCCTCGCCACAATGAGCCACGAGATCCGAACTCCAATGAATGGACTAATCGGTGTGCTACATCTTCTCGAAGAAGGTATGAGTGCAGAAAAACAGAAACTCCTTCATACCGCAAGAAACAGTGCCGACGATCTCTTGGTACTCATCAACGATATTCTAGATTTTTCGAAAATAGAAGCCGGAAAAATGACTCTCGAAGAAATCAAATACGATATCCTCGAACTCGCAGAAGAAGTCTGCAACCTACACGCCCCGATCGCCCATGAAAAGGGATTGAACCTCATTTGCATAAGTCCTCCAAGAGACATTCATCTCGCTCTAGGAGACCCTCACAGGACACGCCAAGTCATTTCCAATTTGATTAGCAACGCCATAAAGTTCACAGATAAAGGCGAAGTCATTCTCAGTATCGCGTTTAACGACAACCCAAACGAACCCACAGTTAGAATAGAAGTTAAGGATTCCGGCATCGGAATCGATTCCACATCAAAATCGATTCTCTTCGAATCATTCTCCCAAGAAAACTCAACTACGACACGAAACTTTGGAGGAACCGGACTCGGTCTCGCAATTTGCAAGAAGCTAATCGAATTGATGGGCGGACACATCGGTTTCGATAGCACTAAGGGCGAAGGCTCGACCTTCTGGTTTGAAATCCCTCAACATCCCGAGCTCCTTGCTCCCCCAGTCTCCAAAGCGAAATCAATAGAAAAACGGGGTCTTGTAATCGACCCCAATACTAACCTTCGAGTAAACCTCAGATCATGGCTCACCTACTGGGGAATCCAGTCCGATGAGTTCTCTTCGATTCAAGAATTCCAACAATCAAACCAGTTTCAAGACCAAGTAACACATCAAATAGCCTACGACTTCGTATTCATTGATCAAAACCATGTAAATTTACATCTAAAGACTTGGCAAAGCCTAGCCAAAACCGCCTCCTTACTACAAAATTCTAGTACAATTGAGCTACGGCGATCTGATGAAAACCCAAGTTCGGCCATCACAACTAACAACAGAACTCTCAACAAACCCATTCGAATTGCCCCGCTACGAGAAATCGTTTTCGGCAGATCAGTTTCCCCAAAAAACGTTGCGAATATGACATCTACAGCAGAACCCGTGATCTACGAAGGACTCAAAGTCCTCCTCGTCGACGATAATCTTACCAATCGAATGATTGCCTCCAAGCTATTCGAACAAAAGCACGGATTCATTCCGAATGTCGCAATCAACGGCTTAGAGGCCATAAAATCACTAACCGAAAACAGCTACGATCTCATCTTCATGGATTGCATGATGCCTGAGATGGATGGATACGACGCCTGTCGTGCCATCCGAAATGGAGACGCCGGAGAAGAGAAATCAAACATCCCCATCATCGCACTAACAGCAAATGCGATGACGGGCGATCGCGATGAGTGCATCAAAGCTGGAATGAGCGACTATCTTGCAAAACCAATTCACCCAGGACAAATCGCCGAAATTCTAGAAAAGTGGGTTGGCCAGCATCACGAAAACTGGAACAAGGACAGCAACGGATCCGAAGCAGTAGAAATAGTTGCCCCGAAGATACTAGATCTCGATCGCCTCAAGCTCATTTGCGGAGACGACAATGAAGCCATAAATGAAATGTTGGAAATTTTCCAAGAAAGTACCGCTGAAACGATGGCAGAACTCGTCGATGCAATAGAAGTTCAAAAAGACATCACGCAAACCCGCTTTTTCTCACATCGTATACAAGGGAGCTCTAGTGAATTCGGAGCCTGCCAACTCTCCGAAATTACATCAGATATGGAGCAAAAATGTATCTCTGGCGATGGCGACGCAGCCATGGCTCGTCTACCAGAAGCTCAAAGAGCGGCGACTGCCCTGATTGCACATATTCAGTCACTCAATCTCAAAACGCCTAATTCCTAGTTCTAACGAGTTTCATAACGAAGCCTGTTCCCGAATAGACGTCATCACCCCAAATCCAATATCCTCGAAAATCTAAGAAGTCGTAATTAACCAGAACTCCTAGAGCCCCATTTAGTCTTCACCCTCTTATTCGCGAACGAAACGCACGCGGCGACTCCCCTTCGTGACGACTAAAAAATCGAGAGAATGCAAAAATGTCCGGAAAGGAAAGCCGGACCGCAATCCCCGAAATCGAGTGATTTGAAAACGACAATAGAAAGCGAGCATGACCCATCGTAGCAGCGTCAATCTTCCCTTTTAAATTGATTCCCGTTTCCTCACGAAATTTCGCTGACAAATACGCCTGATTCACCCCCAAAGTCGAAGCAACATCCCCCACCTGCCTCAGACTACCAGGCTGCTCCTCCAATAGTCGCAAGGCACGATCAACCAAACTATGCCCGCGATCCCTCTCCTGCTCCTCCCTCGGCTGAACATTGCCCTCCATATAAACCAACGCTCCTTCCAAGACGCATGCCAGTGCCCCTCCTCTCACCAAAGGGGCATGCTCCCCCTCCGGTAGCAACGCCACCATCAAACTTCTAAAACGAGCTAACACCTCATCACAGTCGATTCGTCCACACCGCGAAAATCGATGGCCTTCACCCAAACGATACTTGATCGACACATACTCGTTACGCTCTCCAAGATAAGCCAAGCTATGTCGCTGCTGGGGCGGAATTACAAAAAAATCCCCCGCAGCCAATTCCTGCCGACCGCTCTCTAGAGAAACCTCAATCCGCCCCTCCAACGCGATCTCCAATTGCCAAAACGGATGTGCGTGCCACCGAAAACGATACTCCGCTTCGAAGAAATCTCTACGGTGATACAACATTTCAACAAGCGGAACATCAGACATATCTCCTAAAAGATCAAAACCTGTGGGTTATGCCAAGTTTTTGATCATATTATGCCATTTTCAAGAGAGTTAATCTAGGTTATGATAAAAACCCATGGCACGACAAATGACACAACCACCTCTCAGCCTCGCCAAGGTTGGAACCCAGAAGCGACATCGACATACACCTCTATTTTCAACAAACTTCACAACACCCCCAAGACGGGCTCACCAACACAAATGAACGCCTTCACTAAAACCATCCTAACCATAACCACCGTAATAGCCCTGCTCCTCCCCTCGGCTATCGGAAAGACCTATCAAGCAGACGACTCCGACGCCCTCGCCCAGATAGTACCCCTGCTGCAACCAGGCGACACCCTCACCCTGGCCGCCAAAACATGGCACAATCTTTCGCTAAAAATCGACGCCCATGGCACTCAAGAAAACCCGATCCTCATCCAAGGAGCCGCCAACGGTACCACACTCGTAACGGGCCCCAGCCAAATTGAAATCGGAGGCCAACACATAACACTCGCCAACTTCCACTTCAAAAATGCCGAAGCCGTAGAGGGGCAAAATGCCATCGTGAGTTTCAAACACGGAGGCGACAACTACGCCACCAACAGTAGGCTCACCGAATGCTACTTCGACGCCTGTAATCCCATCATCCCCAACAGACGCTACGCCTGGATTCGCCTCTATGGCCAAGACAACCGCGTCGACCACTGCCGCTTCTCCGGTCAAGCCCACAGTGGCGTCACTATCCAAGCTATGATGAAGGTCGCCAATGCCCGCCACAGCATCGACCATAACCACTTCCTTGACCGAGCACCGGGGGACGGCAACGGATTCGAATGCATCCAACTCGGACAAAGCGGTGACTCAGAAAAGGACGGCGACTGCATCATCGAAAACAACCTCTTCGAACGCTGTGATGGAGAAACCGAAATCGTATCCATTAAAACTGGGAACAACACAATACGATCCAACACCTTCTACCAATCCGCAGGCACTTTAACCCTACGCCACGGAAACGGAAACCTCGTCGAAGGCAACGCCTTCATTGGCAATGGGAAAGCGGGTGCCGGCGGAGTCCGCCTCATCGGCACCCACCACACCATTCGCAACAACTACTTCGAAGGGATCTCAAACGTTACCGGTGGCCTCATCGTACTCTACTGCGGCATCCCTGATTCAGTCCTCAAAGGATACTTCGCCGCCCATTCCGCCACCATCGAAAATAACCTTATCTATAACGGCTACGGAAACGGCATCTACCTCCACGGAGGCTACGGCGAAAAGAATAGAGTCATCCTCCCCTCCAACGTACGCGTCGCCAACAACCTCATTCACATCACTTTCAATGCCGGCACCCAAATAGTAGGTACACTCTCCGACCTCACTCTCGAAGGCAACACCCTCGCATTCGGACAAGAAGCCGGGACCACCCACCTCGAAGGGTTCGAAAAAGTAAAACTAACCTTTCCACGCAACTCCCAAGGCCTCCCACAACCAACCAACGCCGACGGAACGCCCGCATTCACTTTCACCCAACCTACACCCAAACTTCTGGACCGAAACGAAGTCGGTCCCCAGTGGCACCAGATCCATCCAGATACGATCGTCATCGAGCCCAAGCAGCTCAACCGTCTCTCCCAAGTCCAAAACCCTGAGCGACGGGAACGACTAACCGCCACCATACAAAAAGCCGACCAACTCGTCGCCGACGGACAAACTTATTCCGTCACCTCCAACGACCGAATTCCCCCCAGTGGAGACAAGCGTTCCTACTACAGCACCGGCCCCTACTGGTGGGCAAACCCAGACACCGATGACGGACTCCCCTACGTCAGACGCGATGGCCAATTCAACCCCGAACGCGATCTCGTATCAGACCGCCCTCTACTCCACGCCATGATAGACGACGTTCTTACACTCTCAATTGCCTACAACGCCACGAACCAAGAACGCTACGCCCAACACGCCAGCACACTTCTGAGAGTTTGGTTCATTGACGAGTCGACCCGCATGCTACCCAACCTACAACACGCTCAAGCCATCCCCGGGAAAAGCGAAGGTCGTGGCACTGGCATTATCGACACCCTCGTTTTTGTCGAATTGGTCGATGCCCTACGCATCCTCCAAACCTCCTACTCATGGCCCGAAAGCGAAAAGA
Source organism: uncultured Puniceicoccaceae bacterium (assembly GCA_963933925.1). GTDB lineage: Bacteria > Verrucomicrobiota > Verrucomicrobiia > Opitutales > Opitutaceae > JAKYXN01. The sequence goes on along the minus strand of CAWVWU010000086.1, from coordinate 8,631 downwards.
AAGGGATCGATGCCTGGTTCACGACCTACCTAGAATGGCTCACCTATAACTCAAACGGCATCCACGAACTTAATGCAAAAAACAACCACGGCACAGCCTACGATCTCCAACAACTCGCCATCGCCGCCTATCTCAACCAAGAAAACCTCGTCGCCCATATTATCCAACGCGTCAAAGAAGAACGCATCCCCCACCAAATCACACCTGAAGGGAAACAACCCCTCGAATTCGCCCGTACCCGGTCCTGGTCCTACTGCACCGAAAACATCGAACACTTCTCACGCATCGCCGCCATCGCCCACAAATACGGCGAAAGCCTCTACACCTACGTCGCCCCCAATGGAGCAACTCTTACAAAAGCCCTCGAAGAGCTCCTGACCCACGCCGCAGACCCCAAGAGCACCTGGCCCGGCAAACAACTCACAAAATGGCAAAGCGAATACATCTACGCCGCCACCTCAATCGCCGCTGGTTTACTTCCAAATAACCAATACTACGAATCCCTTTCAAAAATAGGCCTTCCCCACGATACACTCCAATCCCAACTCATGCAACCCATCACCCATGAGTGAATCGCCATTGTTTTATAGAATAACTCTAAATCTCTCCTTTTGTATATCGTGTGCTTTTTGTGGTAAAATCCATCTACATGATTTCAACACCCCATAGATCACAAAACACTCATCAATCTAGCCCGACCCAGAGTAAAGGATGCCGAATCGGCAAATTCCTCAAAACCTCAAAAACCTTGGGATCCGCCTCCAAACCCTCCCACAGGTCAATGTAAGACTGCTCCCCTAAAGCTAAACCACCCAGAAGAAGAATCGGTTGACGCACCGGCCAATCATCCCAGTGCAACACATCCGGAGCCAAAGGCCACGACGACTTGTCCCTAACAAACGGGGCAATAAACGAAGCCCCTAGACGCATCCCCCGACCATCAGCGGTACAATAGCTCCACAAGTCATCCGCCGCCGTCGACACCACCTGTGCTATCCCCGCCATGGCATCCACCACAAATAGCGAATAACCATAAGGTTTCGTCCGAGCTAATTCCTCAGGGAATCCTCCCCGAGTACCCATCATTTCTCCCAAATAAACCGTCTTAAACTGTTCCCGCACCCACGCGACTTGCGCGGCATCACCGACGAGATCCCCAAAGACCGCCGCCTGTAACGACCAACACACACCATGGTTATTCGGATGCACCCGCTCCTCTTGACCATAGGGATGCTCATTCATCCACTTAAGATAAGTTCGAAACCAATCCATCACGGAACCCTGATCCTCTTTCGAAAAACAGTTCGCCCCAGCCAAAACCTTCGCCCCACGAGCAACTTCAATCAAATGAAGAGTATCGATGAGTCCGATACTACGCCCCGTAGAAATTCCTCGAATCGCTTGCCCATAGAGCAAACTCGGATTCATCCGTGTCTTCTCCACAACAAACCACGCTCGCAAATGCTCCACCGCGACAGAGGCATACGCCTCATCTCCCGTCAGCAAAAACGCCGAAGCCATGGTCCCCACAATCTCACTCAACCTAACCATCGTCTCGCGATGTGCCACGAATAGCCCCGGGTACGTTTCACCATCTCGACGCACGAATGGACCATCCGCATCCTCTGGATTCGGCCACCAGTAATCACCCTCAGAATAAAAATCATTAACTCCACCTGCACTCCGCTCACACCGGGACGCGGTTACCGAAATGGGGACTGAATCCAAATACGAATCGCCTTTACTCAAAATCCGCGGACGCTCAAGAGCTCTCAACCATTCAACACAATGCTTCATCACATCTATATGATCGAAAACCTCAAAACACTCCAGCCCAACTATCATCTAAATTGGATAACAGCCTCAAATCGAATACGATCAAAAAAAAACCAGCTAAACCAACAACAAGGAATTATCCCATCTCGTCTCAATACTTCCAATACGAGAATTGAGCATATAAACGAAGTACAAATTTAAAGATAGTCAGACCTCGACATAATTAAGTCACTCAGTCCACCTTCATTAAGCAAGAGACAAAAAGCCCTTCCAGTGCTTGCTCAATATTTCGACATCGAGTTCAAGCCACTTCAAGGCAGCCGTATAAGTCGAAAACACTTCCATTCTTCGGATCGATTTAGTTTCCCGTGAATAAAACAGATTTAAAGCAATCGCAACCGGTTCAGTAGCTAACAAAGCCGTCTGCCCCCCTTTTTGCCTCTGATTATTCTCAGTCTGCCACTTACCTAAAGCCTTAATATCGCCCACAGACAGCAAGATCTTCGCATCGAGAAAAACCGAGAGGATACGCACCGAAGAATTTAGATAGTTCCTCTCTTGCTCCTCCTTCTTCATCGCAATCAATCCCTCAAGAGTAACTTCACCCGTAATCTGTTCGATTAAGGCATTCTCTTCAGGAATATGGTGATAATCGACTCTCATAGCATACACTCCCCCTATAACCGAATACTAACTACAAAGATGCAATCTCTTTGAAGACCCTATAACTATTTTGATTACAATCCCTTATCCAAATTTCGCTCTGTCCCCATCCGATCCTTAAATAGTCACACTCAATTCCAAGCATCCGCCATAGTTCTTCACCGAATTACACCGAACAATATTGAGTATTTGCCTTCAATCATCCCCAAACCTGGCCAAATCACTAACAATGAGGTCAACCTGAGGTATAGTCCCCACAATACCAATATACCCCTAACCGCGAAAGCCGATACAAGGATACCCCCAATAGAGTCATTACTTTGAGAAAATCCGCCAGATGTAAAAGCAACCACACCAAGGCACTCTTCCCTGTAGAAGTGCCTCCACAGTTTAAGGAACTTCGATGCTAGTGATTATGTCCGCTGTGGTCGTGAGCGTTTTTCATCTCCTCTTTCCCGTGGTCATGATCGCCGTGTCCACCTATTGCCGCTGCAAGCGTTTCCTGAACCGATCCACATTTGTACATCATTGAGCCATAATAGGGATTCGTCAGTTCACTACTACTTTGCAACCAGGCACCTCCTTTGTTGTTGAAAGCCATCGGACAGTACATCTTCACGACGTCACTCTTACCGGAAGTCCCGACATGCTCCACCATCTCAACAAGGCTCTTCGAAATCACATGAAAAGACGTACGAGCTACTTTGATATCGGAAGCGGAAGCGATCTTCGTTGCCTCCTCGTTCAAAACGACCAACGACGGAGCCTCATCATGCGAAGGACCATGGCCGAGCATTTCCTTAAAGGTCGCCGCACTGGCTTTTGCCTTTTCAAGGTCATCTCCCGCCAGAGCTTCTTGCAGGCCAAAGTATGGTGTGAGCAGCATATCGACATACGCTGGCTTGATTGCCTTTGAATGGGCAAATAATGAAACAGCACTAAAAAATGCCATGATGATTATAGTCGTTAGTTTTGTATTCATATTTACTTTAGGTTAAAATTTAGACGTTTCCATTTTTCCTTAGTCTCTTCGATTCCACAATAAAGCACGGGAACCACAAAGATCGTAATAATCGCAAGCAACATGCCTCCGAAAGTCGGGATGGACATGGGCACCATCACGTCTGCACCACGGCCCGTTGACGTCAATACAGGCAACAGTGCCAGAATCGTCGTCGCACTTGTCATCATAGCGGGACGAACACGACGATTTGCCGCACTCACGGTGGCTTCCCTTATTTGCGCCATCGAAACAGGTTTCCTCTCGCGAAAGGTTTGCTGTAGGTAGGTGCAAACGATCACGCCATTATCGGTGGCTATTCCGAAAAGAGCGAGAAAACCGACCCAGACTGCTACGCTTAAGTTGATCGTCCCCATCCTAAAAAGCTCTCGGATGTTGTGACCAAATAGATCTATATTAAGAAACCAATCTTGTCCGTACAACCAAAGCATCACGAACCCTCCAGACCAGGCAAATAGGATCCCCGAAAATACGAGCAATGTCGTAGAGATCTGCTTAAATTGGAAATAGAGGATAAGCCAGATTGCAAAAAGTGCGATCGGAAGAACGACAGCCAGCTTCTTCTCCGCACGAACTTGATTCTCGTAACTCCCGGTGAATTTATAGCTCACTCCAGCGGGGATCGACAGCTCGCCAGAATCAATCTTACTCGCAAGAAACGCCTGAGCTTGCTCGACAACTTCGACTTCAGCATAGTTCGGTAGCTTATCGAATATTACGTATCCAACAAGAAAGGTATCCTCGCTCTTAATCACCTGAGGCCCTCGTATGTAGTTGATTATCGAGAGTTCCTTCAGAGGGATTTGAGTGCCATCGGGAGCGGCAACAAGAATGTCTTCGATATCCTCGATCGAGTCGCGAAGCTCACGCATATAACGCACCCTCACAGGATAGCGTTCGCGCCCTTCTACCGTTTGAGTCACGGGTTTACCACCGATCGCCACTTCGATGACATCCTGTACCGTCTTGATTTTGATTCCATAACGAGCAATGGCTGCCCGATCGATATCGATCTCCAAGTAAGGCTTACCCACGATACGGTCGGCGAGTACGGCCTCGGATTTGATCGAAGGCACCTGCTTGAGAAAGCCTTCAATATCGAGGGCAACCTTTTCAAGGGTTTCCAAGTCTGGTCCGTAAACCTTGAGTCCCATAGGTGCTCGCATCCCACTTTGAAGCATCACGATACGGGCAGCGATGGGTTGGAGCTTGGGAGCGGAAGTAGTACCGGGAATAGCCGCAGCTTTGATGATCTCTGCCCAAATATCGTCGGGCGACTTGATTTCATCCCGCCATTGGCGGAAGGATTTCCCATCTTCGTCTAGAATGAGTTCGCCTACTGAATCTCGAACAAATTCGTCGTTGGTACGATCGTATTCGAATGTTAATATCCGACCATTTTCGTCGGTAACAAATTCCGATTTATAGTTAATAATCGTTTCGATCATCGAAATCGGTGCCGGATCAAGAGGACTCTCGACACGACCGAGCTTACCTACCGCGACATCCACTTCCGGGATGGAGTTTATAGCCATATCCTGTTTACGAAGCACATCCATGACCTCCCCAATCGAAGCATGAGGCATCGTTGTCGGCATAAGCAGATACGATCCTTCATCCAAATCTGGCATGAACTCCTTGCCAAGCCCTGGAATTGAATGATCAAGCGAAGAGTAGAGCTTTGTTTCTCTTATAGATTCAGGCAACCAGCCAAAGAGACTGCTCCACCCCATCCATGCCGAAAATCCAAATACAACAATAAGCGAGCAGAAGCTTAGGAATATTAGCTTTATATTTAAGATGTAACCGAGAATTCGAGCGTAGAACTTGATAAAAAGATAGAAGAACGTCAATAAACCGCCTACTGAGAAAAGAACAAACAAGATATTGTGAAACGTTTGCTCAGGCCCGAGTGGTTTCCAGTCTGCTGCTAACCAGATTCCTACGAGTGCAGCGACTACGAAGTTGAAACTAATGAGAGTAGCGCGTCTTGCTTTTCCAGGTATCCGATCGCCAAGAATATGGAACGCAGCCGCACAAAAGATGAGGAGGCCGAGCCACCAAGGAAACCAAGAGAGGAAGATCGTGGCGATGATGCCTATCAATGCGAGTCCGCCCCAGAAACCAACTTTGGACCACTGAGCTTTGAACTTCCCCGCGATAAACCAATGGGCGAATGGGGGAATAATGGTCAGAGCCACAATAATCGAACCGATCAGAGCGAAGGTTTTCGTATAGGCTAATGGTTGGAAGAGTTTCCCTTCGGCAGCCTCCATCGTGAATACTGGAAGAAAACTGATAACTGTCGTCAGAACTGCTGTGACCACAGCTCCCGCCACTTCCGTACAAGCCCGATACACCACTTCTAATCGATTCTCATCTGGAGGGGCATCATCGAGATGCTTCAGAATGTTCTCAACGAGAACAACGCCCATATCGACAATGGTACCAATTGCGATCGCGATTCCCGACAAGGCAACGACGTTGGCATCGACTCCAAAAACCTTCATACCGATAAACGCGAATAGCACAGCGAGCGGGAGTACACCTGAAATAAGTGCGGCACTCCTGAGATGCATCAGCATCAATACGACGACAATGATCGTCACGAGAATTTGCTGACGAACCGCATCTTCCAAGGTGCCGAGGGTCTCATAGATTAGTCCAGTTCTATCGTAGAATGGAACGACCTGCACCTGGCTCTTAGTACCGTCTTCGAGTGTCTTTTGAGGAAGACCTGGAGAAATTTCCTTAATTTTTTCTTTGATGCGTTTTATGACTTCAAGTGGATTTTCGCCATAACGCGTAACGACCACCCCGCCAACCGCCTCAGCCCCAGCCTTATCGAGGGCACCTCGTCTCATTGCGGGACCGAATTCGATCTCCGCAATTTGGTCGAGAGTCACCGGCACATTGTCTCTCTGCGTGATTACGGTTTGCCGGAGATCATCGAGTGTTTCGATAAACCCTAATCCTCGGATCACATATTCGACCGCATTGATTTCGATCGTACGTGCCCCCACGTCTATATTACTCCCTCGTACGGCGGCGAACACCTCGGCCAGCGTTATATCGTAGGTACGGAGCGCATCTGGATCTACGTCCACCTGATACTCTTTAACGAATCCGCCGATCGACGCGACTTCAGCCACACCATCAACCCCTTGAAGGGCGTAGCGAACATACCAATCCTGCGTCGAGCGGAGTTCGTCCAGATCCCAACCACCTGACGGGGAACCTTCAGCCGTATAACCTTCCAGCGTATACCAAAACACTTGACCGAGTGCGGTCGCGTCAGGTCCCAACTGTGGCGACACCCCTTGCGGCAGCGTACCCGAAGGGAGACTATTCAATTTCTCTAAAATACGGCTACGCGTCCAATAGAACTCTACATCGTCTTTGAAAATAATGTAGATCGAAGAGAACCCAAACATCGAATAACTTCGGATCGTCTTCACCTCGGGCAATCCGAGAAGAGCCGTGGTCATCGGGTAAGTGATCTGATCCTCAATATCCTGAGGCGATCTCCCCATCCACTTCGTGAATACGATTTGCTGATTTTCCCCGATATCAGGGATGGCATCCACAGGAACAGGATCTCGCGGGAGATTTTCGAATTCCCAGTCGAAAGGAGCGACCATCACACCCCACAGCACCATCGCTACAGTAAAGAGAATAACAACCAACTTATTCTCCAGGCAAAAGCGTATTAGCTTATTTATTGGATTTGAATCGTTACTAGTGGACATGACTTTTTTGAGAATTTGAGTTAGCCTTAATGGATTCCTTTACGTCACCGCACTTAAGCATCATCGCTCCAAAATAGGGGTTCCGGAGCGGTTCTGAAGACTGAAGCCAGTCGGCTCCTTGGTTGTCTAAAGCCATCGGACAGCTCATGATGAACAAGTCTGAACTGAGGCTGGGTCCATTCGATTTGGCGGCAGCAATAAATGCGGAAGATAACGTCGCAAAATGAGGCGAACGAATCGCATCCAATGAATCCCCCGCCAACATTGCGTGAATCAGATCTGGGAGGGCACCTGAATGACCGCTGATCTTCATCATCGCTTTTAGGGATTCTTTCACTGAGGCCAAATCATCGCTAGCCAATGCCGCTTGAAGATCCAAGTAGCTTGGTAATATTTCGGCAAGTACATCTGTTTTGATTTCAATCATTGCGGCCATATCATGCCCGCTTTTAACGGAAGCAGATTCCTCACCACCATGATTGTGACCAGGAGTTGGACCCCCACCTTGTGGGTTCATCATACTGGGCTTGGCTTGGATCTGCAGGGCGGAATCGATCTTAAAGGCTCCCTTTGTGACAACACGTTCTCCCGCTTCCAAACCGGAGGCCACTATGAATACGTCACCCGCTCTGAGCCCAATTTCAACAACACGACCTTCGTAAGTGGGGCGTTCTGCATTTGGTTTTTCAACATAAACGACTGCTCGCTTTCCGGTGCGAAGAACCGCAGAAGCCGGGACAACTAACGGAGCTTCGGCGTCGGGATCTTGAACGTAGCCGAGCTCCTCTGCGGGGACAAGGTCCATGCCGCAAATGTCGCATGAGCCTGCCGCATCCTTCACGATTTCAGGATGCATGGGGCTAATCCATTTGCCCGCGTATTCAGGAGCGTAGACATTACCCGCCTGTGCGATTCGAGATCGAGCGATGGCTTTGGCAAACATTCCCGGTTTTAACGTCGCCTCGCCGTTCGGTACATTGACGCGAACGGAAACTGTTCGTGTCTTGCGATCGAGTTCGGGATTGATGAAAGTTATCTTCCCTTGAAAGGTTTTACCTGGATAGGATTCGACCGAAAAATCCACCGTTTGCCCGAATCGAAGCCAAGCGAGATCCGACTCGTAGGCATCTAGTCGGAGCCAGAGAGTGGAAAGGTCGACGATTTTGAAGAGAGGTTGACCGGTTTTGATGTAATCACCTTCATTCACATTCTTATGGACAACGATCCCAGAGACGGGTGCTTTGAGCTCAAAGTGATCCTTGGCTTTGCCGCTTTCCAAAATGGCTTCGATTTGATCAGGCAATAGATCCCAGAGGCGCAATTTCTCTTTCGCGGATTGAGTGGCGGTACTTTGTGGATCGTAACGATAGGCAGTAAGCAGTTCGCTTTGAGCCGTTAGAAGCTCTGGGCTATAAACACGGG
>CAWVWU010000085.1:0-15602 GCA_963933925.1 uncultured Puniceicoccaceae bacterium | reverse complement strand
ATAAACCAACTAACAACTCGGCTACCCCTGTCTCACTAATGGGGTCCACTTCAAGGTAAGCTGAATGCTTTGTTCTGTAGAGTTCCCGATATCGTCCGTCGCTCGGACAGTAAGCTCGTATTCGCCGAGAGCTTCAGTTTTCCAATCAAAAGTGAAAGGCTCTGTGGAAAGTGTTTTAAGAACTTCACCGTCTATTATAAATTCGACAGATGAGAGGTCTGTATCTTCGACTTCCGCTATGATAGAAATTTCTTGTCCGATCTGGAAAGTCATATCCCCCGGAGTGAGTAGAGTCAGTTTGGGACTTTCCGCGTAGATCGAAAGAACTGCGAAACATTGGAGAATAAGGCATAAAATAGATTTCATAAAAATGGATTCTACTGAGCTAGTGTTTTCAAAAAACAGCTTCCCCCCATTGGGTGTCCCTCTATATCGAAATTAGAGATATCGATTCCTCCCCCTACAAACGTGTTGGAGTCCGATTGAAGATGAAGCGAGGTAAGACGAAGAAAGCGATTTAATAACATCAGAACTTTAGTATGTTCGTTAGGAGCTGAATCCTTGTCGACACTCCCGTAGTTGTCCAGTTTTGATCTAAGTATTTAGAATGGGCGGTAATTCGAGCACCTCCTCGAGGTTGTCGATCACAAGCACATCAATTAGTACAAGAGATTAAATTTCATCCTTAACAATTCTCAAGACCCCCAATCCCCTCTGTGCCTATCTGTGAAATTGCTTCGTCGCTAACGCTTCTCCTACTCAGACCTAAAGGCCACAACCTAACCTTTTGTGTCTTGTGTGCTTCTTGTGGTTAAAAACTCACTCCGCATCCAACACCCGGAACAAAATATTAAAATGTCCTCCTTAACAATTCTCAACCCCCAATCTCCTCTGTGTCTCTTCGTGTCCTTCGTGGGCAAAAAAAGCACAACCCAAATCCTTAAACCTTTTTCGCAGTGACACAAAAAAACTCCATTAGCATACACCGGCATCGGTGCCCACTAATGGAGTTCAAATTCAGAAACTATCTTTGTGTCTCTTTATGGCCAACAACCTCAACCAAAGCTCGCTAACAAGCGTTTGATCTCGTCGTACTTCGCTTGGGTTTCCGCGAGTTGCTTGCGGGCTCCTTCCACAACCTGTGGCGGCGCTTTGCTAATAAAGGTCTCGTTCTTAAGCTTTCCGTTTCCGGCTGCGATCACCTTCTCGAGCTTTTGCAGTTCCTTGCCGAGGCGTTCGCGTTCCGCGTCCACATCAACCGCACTTGCAAGATCGAGATAGACGGTACCGAGAGCAGACACCGAACCGGGTGCATTCTCGACATTATCACGAAGTTCGATAACCGCCGCGCCTGCGAGTCGCTTTATCGTATCCAAGTTATCTTCCAATGACGCCGCACAGGATTCATCCGTTGGCGTTACAAACAAAGTCACATCGCGCTTTGAAGCGACATTATACTCCGCCTTAACCGCACGGGCCTGTGTAATCAATTCCTTCACCTGCTCAATCCGTAGAGCCGCGGCAACATCAACGGTCACCCCCTTCGCTGCCAAAGCCGCGTTAAGGTCAGCAGACTTGATCAAAGTAGAATTCTGCAAGAACTGCCCTTCTTCACAATAGCCCATGGACTGCCACAACTCTTCAGTGATGTGTGGCATGACAGGGTGAAGCAAAAGGAGTGATTCGCGAATCACGAGATCCGAAACCGCCAAGGCACCATCGTGACGAGGGTCATCCTTAGACAAAAGCATCGCCTTCGCCGCTTCCACGTACCAATCACAGAAGTCACCCCAGAAGAAGTTATACAAGGAGTGCGTCAACTGATGCATTTCGAATTTCTCGAACTGAACCTCAACATCCTTCAACGTCTCCAAGAGACGATACAAAATCCAGTTTCCGTATCCATCGATCTGTGCATTCGACAAACGGTCCAAGATCAATTCTTGGCTACGATTGCCATCAGTCGTCCCATTCATCTGACGGAAACGGCACGCATTCCAAAGCTTGTTACAGAAATTACGCCCGATTTCGAGACGCTCCTCGGCGAACAATATATCCGCCCCACTCGGTGCGATATTCACGATACCGAAACGAAGTCCATCCGCACCGAACTTTTCAATCAAGTCCAACGGGTCAGGCGAATTGCCCAATGACTTCGACATCTTGCGTCCCTTAGGATCGCGAATCAAACCGTGAATAAAAATGTCCTTAAACGGAACACGCTTTTCGATTTCCTCATCGGTGAGCGTTTCCTTGTCTTCGCCCATTAGCTCCAAACTGGCCATAATCATACGAGCCACCCAGAAGAAGATAATATCAAAACCTGTTACGAGCATACTCGTTGGGAAGAAGTAATCGAGCTCACGCTTGGTCTTCTCATCCGTATTCGGCCAACCAAAGGTCGCGAACGGCCAGAGGTAAGACGATGCCCAGGTATCCAAGACGTCATCATCTTGCTCCCAGTTCTCCGGATCACTCGGTCCATCAACGGATACGTGGATATTGGCAGGATCCTTACGATCCTCCCCCTTCTTGTACCAAACTGGGATACGCTGTCCCCACCACAACTGACGGCTGATGCACCAGTCCTGAATGTTGTTCAACCAATGAAGGTAAACCTTCTCCCAACGCTTCGGGTGAAACTTAATGGTGCCGTTTTCAACCGCACGCTTCGCTTCCTCAACCTTCGGGTACTTGAGGTACCACTGCTCAGAAAGGCGTGGTTCGATAGGGACATCACCACGCTCGGAGTAACCCACGTTGTTTTCGTAATCTTCGATCTCTACCAGAAGCCCTAGCTCTTCGAGCTTCTTAACGGCCATCTTACGGGCCTTGAAACGCTCCACACCTGCGAACTCCTCACCGGCAAGCTCATTGAGCGTGCCATCTGGATTCATGATGTCGATTACCGGCAAGTTGTGACGCTTTCCGATATCAAAGTCAGCCTGATCGTGAGCCGGCGTTACCTTCAATACTCCCGTACCGAAATCGAGCTCAACCGCACGGTCAGCAACGATTGGAATCTCCGCCTTCGGGAAGGGACGCCAGATCTTCTTTCCGACCAAATCTTTGTAACGCTCATCTTCAGGGTGAACGGCTACAGCCGAATCGCCCATAATCGTTTCTGGACGGGTTGTGGAAATCTCCAAGAAACGGCCGGGCTCATCAACGAGCTCATAACGCATCTTGTACATCTTGCCATTCTGCGGCTTCATGATGACTTCCTCGTTACTTAAGGCAGTCTGGGAAACGGGACACCAGTTTACCAAACGCTTACCGCGATAGATAAACCCACGATCGTAAAGTTTAACAAAAGCCTCTTGAACCGAACGAACATAGTCCGGATCCATTGTGAAAGTCGTACGACGCCAATCACACGACGCTCCTAAAGTCCGGAGCTGATTAAGAATAATTCCACCGTGATCGTCGCTCCACTTCCAAGCACGCTCGAGGAACTTTTCGCGACCGATGTCGCGGCGGTGAGTCCCCTCCTTCTTCAAAGCCTGCTCGACCTTGACCTGAGTCGCGATAGAAGCGTGGTCAGTCCCAGGATGCCAGAGTGCTGACTTACCCTCGATGCGGGCACGGCGAATAAAGATGTCCTGCAAGGTGTTATCGAGTACGTGCCCCATGTGGAGCATGCCCGTAACATTTGGAGGTGGAATCATAATTGTGAAAGGATCCTTGCCCTCCACGACCTCTCCTTCAAAGCAGCCATTGTCTTCCCAAGCTTTATACCACTTGGATTCAACGTTTTTCGGATCGTAACTCTGGTTCAATTCGGTCGCCATGATTTCTATGCCTCGTCTAAAAAAAGGGGAAATCGATAAGAGGGCCTTAGGACCAAGACAAGCGCATTCGAGCCTCGCCCATCGGGAAAAACACCTCGCGCATTGCGAGACCAAGTCCTGAAACCACTACCAAGTATTGAACGGACTATAATTGAGAAGCGGAGCGACGAAACAACGGACACTGATCACCGCGGATTGAAGTCTATAAACAATTGGACTACAACAAGTTCATTCATTTACAAAGTACACCAAAGTAATTGCATCCCTCTCTCTACTGTGAAAAGTCTACCTGAACAACTTATCGCTCCGTCGTGGTAATTAACATATCCACAACCTCATAAAAATTCGCGTTCATTAGCGTCCATTCGCGGTTTCAATAAAAAGCACAACCAAATCTAATGTCTCCCTCGTCTCAATTCACCCCCCGCCATTCAGTCTGCAAGTGGTGCTACGACACCTACTCTCTCGACGAACTCGCGCAGATCGCAAAACGCCTCGGCATCGAATCCATCGAACTGGTTAACCCCTCAGAGTACCCAATCCTCAAGGCTCACGGCCTCACCGCCGCCGTAACCTGGGGTGTCCCGGGTGGAATCGAAAATGGCCTCAACCGCCTCGAAAACCACGACGCCATCGTCGCCTACTTCGAACACGATCTCCCCCTCGCCAAACAAGGCGGATCTCCAAACATAGTATGCTTCTCCGGAAACCGTGACGGCATGGACGACCAAGAGGGCCTAGAAAATTGTATCACCGGACTCAAACGTATCGCCCCCCTTGCCGAGAAGCACGGCGTCACCACCATCCTCGAACTCCTCAACAGCTCCCACGATCACCCCGACTACATGGCAGACAGCACCGCCTGGGGCATCGAACTCTGCCGCCGCGTCGGATCAGAACGCGTAAAACTCCTCTACGACATCTACCACATGGCCACGATGGGAGAAGACGTTATTGCAAACATTCGCGAATTCCACCCCTTCTTCGCCCACTACCACACCGGAGGCGTACCTGGCCGACACGAAATCGACGATTCCCAATCCCTCGACTACCCCACCATCATTCGAACCATCGTCGACACAGGGTACACTGGATTCATCGGCCAGGAATTTATTCCCACAGCGGCCAACCCCATCGCTTCCCTCGAAAAAGCCATTCAAATCTGCAATATCTAAGGGTGCGAGAAATGTCCTTTCTCGAAAACAAGCTAGCGCTATTTCAAAATTAGGGTTTTGTTGAGGCCTTCAGAGCTCCTGACCATGGCAAATCAACAAGTACTCTCAAAACGCATCCAATCCTTAGCAGCCAAAGAGCTGAACTTCGACACGCCCCCCACGCTCGCGAAAGCGATGGGGCAGTGCAAACGAGTGATCAAAGCCGGAAGAGCCCTCGCCAAAGAACGTCATCTCGAAGGAGGCGGAGGGTTTGAAGTCGCCTACGGCCTCTCCGTCCTGCTCGACGAAATCATCACTTTCCTCTCCGACCGTGCCCTCGAAATCTATCGCAATTCGGATAAAAGCACCGATATGGCGATCTCCATCATCGCAATCGGTGGCTACGGACGGGCCGAGATCTGCCCTCTCAGCGACGTCGACATCATGTTTCTCTACCCAGAGAAAACCAAGACCAGCGACCTCGAACACGCTCAAAACATTTTCGCTACCAACGTCGTTACCCCCCTCTGGGATACTGGATTCAAAGTCGGACAATCAAGCCGTACGATGGATGACATCCTTGAAGAAGCACGCTCCGACGTTCAGACAAAGACCTCCCTCCTCGAATCACGCCATATCACGGGATCCAAGGTCCTCTATGAAGGCTTCGAAAAGTCCTACCATCTCTTTTACCGAAAAGAGAAACCGCGTGCCTACATCGAACAACGCATCCAAGACCAGAAAGATCGCCGCGAAAAATACGGCGACAGCGTCTTCATGCAGGAACCTGATATCAAAAATGGCGTCGGCGGCCTCCGTGATTACCAAAACACACTCTGGATGGCACGAGTACGTCTCGACGTCTCCAGCATCGACGGCCTCGGCGAACTAAACTACCTCAAAAAAGACGAACTGCTTCAGTTCAAGACAGCCTACGACTTTCTCCTACGCACTCGAAACGACCTGCATTTCGCTTCAAAACGTCCCACCGACCTCCTATCACTAGAGGTCCAACCTAAAATCGCTAAACGCCTCGGCTACAAAGAACGCAACATCTTCACGCGTATCGAGCGTTTCATGCGCGACTACTACCAACACGCTCAAACCATCCTCGAAATATCGAAAGTCGTAGAAAACAGACTCTCCCTTAACGCCGAACAGGAAAAACGAGATAACCCACTTTACTCGATGAAGCAGTTCCTCCTTGCCCGACGCAGGGAGCGCGTAAAACACATCGACGGCTTCACCATTCGCGGTAACGAAATATCCACCACAAACCCAAACGTATTCAGCGAAGACCCCGCTCGCCTCATCCGTGTATTCCGTCACAAACAACAACACGATGTGAAGCTCGATTTTGAGCTACGTGCTTTGATTCGAGCATCCCTACCGATGATCGACGACTCCATTAGACAGTCAGAAGACACCAACATGAGCTTCCGCTCAATCCTCCACGAAGTCGGCAACGTATACCCCACCCTAAACTCCATGCACGAGCACGGAGTACTCGGAAAATTCCTTCCCGAATGGGGACGACTCACCTGCCTCGTCCAACACGAGTACTTCCATCGCTACACCGCAGACATACATATCCTCCACACGATAAGGGAGTTAGACAAAATATTCTCCAGCCCCGATGGAATTTTCGCCCACTACAGAGACGAGATTCATAAACTCTCAAAACCCTCGATTCTTTATCTCATTCTCTTCCTTCACGACATCGGAAAAGCTAAAACCGCTAAGAGTCAGACCGACGACAGTGTAGAAATCGCAGCCCCCATTCTCGATCGTCTCCAGATTCCCGATGACAGACGTGTAACTATTTTATACATTATCAAGAATCATCTAGAGATGGCACGATTTTGGCAAAGGTATGATCTCGATGATCCAGAAACTGCCAAAGCCTTCGCCAAACAAACCGAGACAGCCCAACAACTACGCCTGCTCTACATCCATACATTCTGCGACGCTCGCGGCACTGCCAACGGACTCTGGAACAACTATAAAAACACCCTACACAGCACCCTATTTACACGTACTCTAGAGGTATTCAAAACCGACGGAAAGATTGAGCAAAAGCAGGAGGAACAAAAAGAAATGACACGGAAACAACTCTTGAATTTAGACGTACCAGGAATCAGCAAGGACGAAATAAACGCCCACTTCGAACTCCTGCCTGATCGCTATTTTATTAACACATCGAAAAAGGAAATCATCGTTCATATCGAACTGATCAATCAACTTCTTAAAGATATCAATACCGCCGATTCCGTCGGAGCCCTGGAGCCTGTCATCAACTGGACAGAGGACGTCAATCGAAGCTTCACAGTAATCAACGTCGTCACTTGGGATAGATCCGGACTCTTTCACAAACTTGCCGGAGCACTCAATGTCGCTGGCTATAGCATCCTCAGTGCAAAGGCCATATCGAGAGACGACCATATCGCAATCGATACCTTCTACGTCACCGAAAGCAACAGAGGCCCCTCCGACATCGAACAATCCAAAAAAGTCTTCAAAGAAGCCCTCAATGCTACTCTCATAAAAAACGAGGATCTCTACGGACAGATTCAAAAGAAGACCCACGAAATCGAATCCGACCTCTTCCGCCCAAAAGACAACCCTCTCGCGGAAACCTTCCAGCCGCGTGTCGAAATCTATAACGAACTTTCACTCAAACGAACGATTCTTGAAGTACAGGCCCCCGATCACCTCGGTCTCCTCTACCAGATCGCACACTTCACTCATAAGTTCGACTTCGATATCGCCTTCGCACGTATCAACACAGAACGTGGTATAGCCATCGATACCCTCTATCTCAATAACACAAATGTTGATACAGAAATCGCCCCCGAACGCCTAAAAGAGCTCCGCGACACCCTCTTCGTCAAGCTCATGGAAAACTACGAGCCACCCGCCTAGCCCTCAAAAATCTCAAAAAAATGGCAGACCCCGAAAATCCGAAGGTCTGCCATAAAAATTAAACGATTTCGCGAAATCTAAGATTCCTCGATCGTTGCACCCAGTGCCTCAAGACGCCGTCGCATATCCTCCGGAGATTGACACTTCTCGAAAGCCTCACGAGCCGCTATCAATCCTCGATTGTACAAACTCAAGAGATGCATATCCATAGAAATCATACCCAGAGCCGATCCGGTTTGGATATCCGAATCAATTCGATAGACCTTATTATCACGAATCAAAGCCTGTATAGAATTCGTCATAATCATTATCTCCAAGCCTGCAATACGGCCTCCGCCTTCTTTTTTACAGAGAACTTGAGAAATAACAGCCACTAGGGAAGAGGCCAACTGAGTTCGCACCATTTCCTTCATATTAGCCGGAAACGCGTCCACAACACGATCGATCGTCTTCGGTGCACTGTTAGTGTGCAACGTGCCAAAAACCAAGTGCCCCGTTTCAGCAGCACTGATCGCCGCTTCAATCGTCTCCAAGTCACGCATTTCCCCTACGAGAATCACATCAGGATCCTGACGCAACCCACGACGAATCGCTTCAGAGAATGTCGTCACATCCGCCCCGATTTCACGTTGCGTTACCAAACACTTTTTATGGTCATGGAAATACTCGATAGGATCCTCAATCGTAATAATATGACCACTGCGACGTTCGTTCATATAATTGATCATCGACGCCAAGGTAGTACTCTTCCCCGAACCCGTTGGACCAGTCACCAAAATCAAACCACGTGGACGATAAAGCAAATCCTTTACCTTCTCCGGCAAACCGATTTCCTCTAAACTAAAAAAGTCATTGGGTATGATACGCAAAACCATCCCATAACACCCCTTCGCCTTGAGCACACTCACGCGGAAACGGGCCTTATCCATATACGCGAAACCAAAATCCGCCCCACCGCACTCCTTAACGGATTGCATATAAGAATCCGCAGTGATCGATTGCACCAGTTTCTCCGTGTCAGCGGCAGTCAAATTGGGGCCTTCTACAGAAATCATAGAGCCGTGTAGTCTAAGTGTAGGCGGACGCCCCACTTGAAGATGAAGGTCAGAAGCCTCTTCATCAAACACTAGCTCGAGCAATTCGTTCATCTCGTAACTCATTATCAGGTCTATCGGTTAAATTCGTACCACATTGAACAGCTTTGCCCGATTTAATCAGACAAATAAATTAAAACGAACAAGTCGGTAAATATCAACCCTTTAGGAGAGGTTTGGAAATAATCATAAAATGATTATTTCATAAAAACCCCTTAATCCATACTAGACTCGGCTACGGTAACTGAAAGAACTTCCTCTAAGGTCGTCAAACCTGACACCACTTTACGCAGACCATCTTCACGCATCGAACGCATCCCGAGTTGACGTGCCAAAGACCTCAATTGAGCCGATGTCGCTCCTGAATAAATCATGCGCTCTACTTCGTCATCAATTTCGAAAATCTCAAAAACGCCAAACCGTCCCTTGGTTCCCGTATAACTACATTCCATACACCCCTCACCTCGTCTAAATCGAGCGGAAGAGAACGTCGCCGTCTTCAAACCCAAGGCACCCAGCTCAACAGAATTAGGCTCATAAGGCTGTGCACAGCTCGGACACACCTTCCTCACGAGACGCTGGGCCATTACAGCTCTCAGTGCCGTTGCCACTAAATAGGGCTTCACTCCAATATCCACCAAACGCGTGATCGACGACGGAGCATCGTTCGTATGCAAAGTACTAAAGACCATATGCCCAGTCAAAGAGGCGTTAATAGCAATCTCAGCCGTCTCCCGATCTCGAATTTCTCCCACCATTATGACATCGGGAGCCTGACGAAGCATCGACTTCAATGCCGCCGCAAAGGTCATCCCTACCTGTGCACGCACCGGCACTTGGTTTATCCCCGACATCTGGTATTCGATCGGGTCCTCTACTGTGATTATCTTACGATCGGGCTTATTAATATAATTGAGACAACTATACAATGTCGTCGTCTTTCCTGATCCTGTCGGCCCCGTAACAAGTAAAATACCATCAGGCACCGTGATAATGCGTTCGAACGTATCCTGATCGTCACTCAAAAAACCCAATTCAGGCAACCCTTTCATTAAGCCTGTCTTATCGAGAATACGCATTACAATGCTTTCCCCATAGGCCGTCGGCAATGACGACACACGCAAATCATAATCGCGACCATCCACTTTCACCTGAATTCGTCCATCCTGCGGAAGACGCTTTTCGGCAATACTCATTCGCCCCATCACCTTGATACGAGAAATCACCGGCAATTGTAGGCGCTTAGGGGGCTGATTCGCAGTTTCCTGGAGCACGCCATCGACGCGATACCTCAAACGAAAACGACCAGCCAAAGGCTCTAGATGAATATCCGAAGCACGAATACGAATTCCATCGGCAATCATGATCTGCACCAAACGAATGATCGGAGCATCCTCCTCATCATTCAGATCCGACTGCAACGAAATCTCTTGCTCGCCTCTAACAGCAATATCTTTGGCAAGACGTTCCTCCTCTTCGCCAAATAATTTGCGGGTCTTATTCTCCTCGGAATCATAAGCGACTTCGATCGCACGAGCGATCTGCCGCTCATCCGCAAGAACAGCTTCCACTGGATCCTCCAATATATGAGCAAGACTATCCACCGACTCCACATCAAGAGGATCAGAGATAGCCACCTGCAGCACGCCGTTTTGGTGGCCAATCGGAAAAGCCTTAAAACGCTTCGCCAACTCGATCGTCATTAATTCCCGTGGATCGCTCGGAAGAACAATTCGGGTGAGATCAACAGACGGCATCGAAAACTCGTCCGCCAAAACCTCAACGATAGTCGGACGATCAAGGTAGCCCTTGTCGACCAACCGATCGACCAAAGCCGCATCTCGTTTATCGGAGAGAGACGAACGCACGGCATCCACCTGCTCACTCGACACCAATCCTTTGCTCTGAACAAGATCGAGAATAAAGGAAGCGTCGGCCACAGGAATAAAATCAAAAATATGAATTTAGTATCGTTATTTCAACGACATAAGAAATTCTGCATTCGACTTGGTTGCCTTCAAGCGTTTAATCAACATTTCCATTGATTCAACCCCTGGCACACCCTGCATCACGCGACGCAAGCCGTAGACCTTCTCCAATTCGATTGGGTGATAAAGCAGCTCTTCCTTACGCGTTCCACTTCTTTCAAAACTAATCGCTGGAAAGATGCGCTTATTGATCAAATCGCGGTCCAAGTGGATTTCCATATTACCGGTTCCCTTGAATTCCTCAAAGATCACCTCATCCATCTTACTACCAGTATCGACAAGAGCCGTACCCATAATAGTCAGACTCCCGGCACCTTCGATATTACGAGCGGCACCAAAGAAACGCTTCGGCTTCTGCATCGCCGTCGCCTCAATACCACCAGACATGATCTTACCGCTATTACTCGCAAGCGCATTATAGGCACGAGCCAAACGAGTGATCGAATCGAGCAAAATTATAACATGCTTACCTTGTTCCACCATACGGCGGGCCTTATCACCCACCATCTCAGTAGCATGAACATGGCTCGTAGGTGTTTCATCAAAGGTAGAGCTAATGATTTCAGCATTAATTTTCCTCTTAAAATCGGTAACTTCTTCAGGACGTTCATCGATCAGCAAAACGATCAAGTGAGCATCAGGGCAATTCTCCATCACGGAGTTCGCCAAACCTTGTAGCAATACGGTCTTACCTGTACGCGGCGGTGCCACGATTAATCCACGCTGACCGTATCCAATCGGCGTCAATAGATCAAAAGCACGCATCGATACGTCCGCCTTGCTATTGCTCGGCATTGGAGTTTCCAAAACCAAACGATTCGTCGGGTAATAAGGAATCAAATCCTCGAAAGGCGTCACCTTAGCGATATCCTCTGGCTTCCCTCCCATGACAGATACGATTTCAACCGCCGCTGGGCAACGTTCACCCTCTTCAGGATTAAGTGCAACCACCTCGATCTCATGCCCACGCTTCAAGCTGAAATGCTTGATCAACGCCGCCGGCACATAAACGCTCTCTGGCTTCAACTGATAGTTGCTCGCCTGGTGCACCACAAATCCATGTCCCGCATCGGTCAAATCCAAGAAACCAACATCCTTATACGCCTTCTTGCTTTCGCGAGTAGACTTAAAGAGCTCTTCGATAATCTGCTTACGACCTGGCTTCTCTTCGAAACTCAAGCCCAAGGCCTCTGATTGTACGATCAATTCGTCCAACTTCAACTCGTACAATACCGATACATCAATCAGAGCTTCCTCACGATTCACGCCTGTAGCGAGTTCCGCAACAGCATCAAACTTCGTAAAACGCTCCAACGCTGGGAGTTCTCCCTCGATATCATCAACCTGCGATGGAGGCTTCGGTTGGGACCAATTAGAAGCACCATTACGCGGGAAGCGTTCCTTACGGTTTCCGCCTTTGGCCTTAGGATTATTCCTCTGATTACCGCGCTTATCGCCTTGATTCTGATTAGCATTGCGATCCCGAGGACTGTTTTTCCCCTTCCCATGACGGTTGTCACGGCGATTATCCCCGCGTTCTCTCTGACTATCGTCGTTTCGTTCACGGCGATTATTAGGGCGACGACCATCAGAACGTTCTTTCGAATCCTCAGTCTTCCCTTCAGATGAACGCTCTGGCGATTCACCCTCAGCCGAACTCTCAGTCTTAGGAGCGGAAGGAGTCGGTTCAGACTTCTCAGCGACAACCTTTTCAGTGGAGCCCCCTTCGTCAGATGAAGACGATGCGACAACCTTCGTCGGCACATAGTCCTTAGACTCTCTCGCAACCTGAATCTCCTCGACACCGTCGAAATGAGATCCACGGCCCTTAAAATCTGTCGGACGAAAATCACTGACTTCATCCTTAACGGCACGCTTACGGGCCACACGTTTTGCCGCTGGCTTCGGTTTCGGCGTCTCTTCGGGAGTCGCCTCTACTTTCTTCGCAACAGGTTCAGCTACTGGGGCTGGTGCTGGCGCCGCTTCAGGTGCTTCCGTCTTGGAAACCGCCTTCTTCGCCACACGCTTGGTCGCCTTGCGAGCCACCTTCTTCGCTGCCTTTTTAGCCGCCACTTTCTTGGTCGCCTTACGCGGGGTCTTCAAGCTCTTGGCCGTTGGTAGATTGTCGCCTAAGTCCAACTCCATATCAATGGAAGTTGCTGGGCGCTTATTAGATTCAGTTTCACTAGACATACTAATTGCTAGAAATGGGGATTTCCGTGAGGAGGAATAACGACCCAAACAACTCGGGCCTTATCAAAATTCGTCGTTTATTTAATTTCGGATTATATATTTTGGATGCGAGACACCAATTGCTTAACCTGGGTTTCCAAAAAACTTAAGGAACCATCGTTTAGCAGTGTGAAATCAGCCTTTTCAGCTTTTTCGCTAAGAGGAATCTGCGCTTCGATACGAGCCATCGCCTGGTGCCGATTCATTCCTTTTCGCTCCAGACGGGTTAGCTGCGAACTCAAATCAGAGAACACGCAAACCGTAAGATCAACTCTATTCTCTAACTTTTTCTCAAAAAGAAGAGGGATCTCGATCACCCAATTAGCATCGGGCTCCGTCTCAACCATTCCTTCCCAAGTTTTTGAGGTCTCAGGATGTAAAATCGCTTCAAGGTCCTTCAAGGCTCTAGAATCCGCAAAAACGATCGCTCCCAATGCCGAACGCACGATAGCCCCATCTTCACCTAATACTTCAGCCCCAAAACGCTCCACGATCCGACCTTTCACGCCAACATCATTCGCCAACAAGCCATGCACCACCGCATCACAATCAATCCGACGCCACCCCAACGTCTCGAAAAGTTGAGCCGCCGTCGATTTCCCACAGCCAATTCCACCTGTAATTCCCAATCGCATATTACTTAAAGTCAGCCAATCAATCACACTATCCCGCCATGACAAGCCACCTTTCACCCCTTAAAGAGGAGTTCTATTTTTCCTCAAATCGTAGAAGCACCATCCTGCCGCTTTCCCAAATCCAATCAAGCGACGAAACGTCGCTTCACCACTACCCCATATGACGCAACGGCGGTCTCAATACCGACCAAAGGCCGCGTCTCTAAAAAACCATCGCCATTCCAACCTTAATCAAACGAGCATTTCCATGATCCAAAGCCTTTCGCCTAGCATGCACTTCCTCTTTGTACATGATTTGAGTGTGCAAGAGATCACTGAGCTTCCAGTACAAATGAGGTCCGACCATAAGCTTTTCTGTGCCGTCATCTTTATAGATAAAGTCCGTCTCCCACTTTATATGTCCAGATGAGCCGAATAGCCTCAGGTTTATCCCAAGATCGACATGGGCAGACGTCTGGCTGGCTTCATCTCCCTCAAAAAGCCATGTTGAAGCTCCGACAGAAAAGAGATAATCGTAGGTTTCTGTTTCGTAACCAACAGAAAGCCCTCCTCCCCATGCCCCGTCGTAGACTTCGTATTCGTCGTCACCCGACAACGGAACTCTCATTTGCGGGGCAAACGTCCAAGATCCACTACGACCATCGAGGTTGAAATACCGTTTGAGCGGGAGAGCTAGGGTCAGATCGCCGATGCCTTCGTCGTTTTGCACGACTTTGCCTCCGTTTTCATCTGGAAGCTCTCTTTGCGCATCGACAACAAAAGGTAATTTAGCGGTCAACCGAACAGACTTATCCCAAGTATACACTCCCTCGACATGAAGAATATTCACCTCTTCAGAAAAACCCCAGGCCACCACCTCACTACCCGACATCAAGTCGCGCTCTTTCCGGTGTTCTTCAACGACTTGGACGCCCCATCCATTATTCCAGCGCGGCATTTCATTGAAAACGGGCTGATCCGCCCTCCCAATCGAAGAACAAACCGTGAGCATGAATAGGCCTAGACTAAATAAACTACGATTACGTTTAGCCATTACTCACTTACCAATTTAATCGAACGAGTTACTAATTCCTCTCCCTCGAGAGAATAAGCCCTCACTGGCTCATAGCCCGCCTTATCGATTGCTTTCGAAAGTGCATCGAGATCCACACCATCAGACGTGGAGAGTGCTACGGTCACGAGCTGAGTCTTAGTATCAAGCGTCACGCCTTTATTAAAACGGCTGCGATCTACAAAATCCAATTTGCTAATCATCTTTCGAACCCCAATCGCACACGAAGGACAGCATAGCCCCTCGGCATACACGACGATTGTTTCTCGTTCAGATTCCAAACGAGCAGTTGCCGCAATGATTCGCACATCTTCGCTCACCTCAGGACTGACATCCTTTCCGAGAGCGAATCCATTCGTGTTAAAAAGCCCAACACACACTGCGAATACAAATGCTGTTAGAATTGATCGTCCTATTTTCATGAATTTGTTTTCGTTAATGATAATAGAAAAAGCGAATAAAACCAGCAGCTGAATTCACTTTTTTTTGGAAATAACACCAAGGGTGTGTTCGTGACAAGAGCTTCGAGGAATAGACCAAGTTGCGATTCAATCCTCTTGCCTAATACCTCACCACCCACCAAAACTAAGGTTTTACCCTCTCCTTTTTTCACCTTACCAACCTAAGCCCTTCCCCATTCGCATCAATTAGCATTCATTAGCGGTTAAAAACTACTCCCTCTTCATGTTTACCCCGTCACAGCCCAACGAGCGAAGGAGGATCAACCCAAAAAAA
>CAWVWU010000084.1:0-15684 GCA_963933925.1 uncultured Puniceicoccaceae bacterium | reverse complement strand
CGCTCTTGCTTAAGCTTTTTCTACTAAATAATTTGCTTAAGTGAGTGCCATTCGGATCAGGCTGTGCTTATTGACATTTAGCTAAAAACGACCTCAGCACACAACCCCAGACCTCAACCAAAAGACAACCTCCTCATCTTTTGTGACTTATGTGCTTTATGTGGTTAAAACAAAACACAACCTCGTAGATCCTGAGCTCAGTCGTACCGAGTCCAACAGACGACACCTCAACGAAGCGAAGCAAGTACCGTACCGAGGAGCAGAGAAACGACACTTGAACGCAGTTAAACACAAAGTGACACATTCATAACAGGGCTATCCTTTAGCAAATTGTGACGGACCTTCTATTGTGTTTGACGGATAAGGAAAAATGGAGAGATCTGAATATATGATTAATAAGGAGAGCTATAAATTGGACAGTTTCTACCCCAAGGTGGTCGATGCAGTTGACGCCATCCTCAGTGAAAGAGGTCTGGTTACCCCTGTTGAGGTTTTCCTGAGAGTAGGAACCCTAGACAAAGCAAAACATGATGAGTGGCGTTTTGGGCGTGCTCCCAGTTTAGAAAGTGTAATCCAAGGAGGGTTTGGGAATTGCAGCAAGATATTGAAGATCCTTTGTTTCCATGCCTTTGACCTCGACCTAAAGCCCTCTGAGTTTGAATACAAACGATGGGGAAAAGGAAAGGCTCACTACCTTAAATTTTCGAAAAGCAAAAATCGACAAGTGGAGGCAGCCTATTCTGTGTCATTCAAATGGCATAAACGAATGTCCTACCTCGAATGGAAACAGGATCAAGCAGACGAGCTCAATCCCTGAACTCAAGGCAACACCCCAACCGAGGAATCTCGCTTGTTGTCGAGTGTGGTTCAATCAAAGAACACACTGTATCTGAGTTGTCTACACTGCCTTCATATGCAAATGAAAGAATGATTTAGTCTTCTTTCTCTTCGCTGGTTTCATCTCCTATAACTCCTGATTTTTTGAGAGTGGATTTCAACTCTTCCAGTTCTTTTTTGAGTTCGGTGATTTGCGTCAAGGCTATGAGTCCAAATACTAATCCGGACGATCCTAGAGACATTCCTATTATACCAAAGGCTTCCATCGTTTTTTGAAGTTAATATGTTAGTTTAATTTTCAATCTTATCAGACTCGCATTACCATTGGGTTACCAAACTATTCTTTCTTTGCCGCTATCCCTACTCATATTTTGAAGGGAAGTTGCTTTGCTCTGTGCGAATACCGTAGCGGCAATCATACCAAGGAATAAAAAGACTCCCCAAACACAACCTCGTAAATTCTGAGCTCAGTCGGAGGGCATTCAATCTGGGTAATCAGTGGGCAGAAAAACAGTACAATCGAATCAAAACCTTATTTATTGAAATGCTTGGGTTAACTCTCTTTTGAATTTATAAATTTTTCAGACTCCTCAATTTGACGTTCTTCTATTTCTTCACTCTTCCCTGCTATTTCCCTCATTCTTTGAGCCTGGGTCTGTTCTTGGACTTCAGACCACTCTGGAGGATTGATTTTGGAGGCTGGGTCTGCAGCAACTGTGGGACAAATTATTTGAAATCCCGCTATAATAAAGTAGCTTAAGTATGCGTTGTAGTAGGACAATCGCCTCTTGAGTGATTTCATTTTTTGATCTTTTTAACGAACGCCGCGACTACATCCCGTGACAGAAGGTGTATAAAATTGATGAGCGATTTCAGTTAGCATGAATGGTGCCAATACAGGGCTCACCGTCCTATGTCCCGGTCAGCATCGTAACTCACTCGGATTGAGGTTCAAACAGCACTGAGAGTACCACGGCAAGATGTCGTACTAAAATGCCCCCTTTGCGCCAATCTGGCACAATAAGGGATATCAGAAAATTGAAATACCTGCGTTAAAGACCTAGGGCGTGTTCGCAAATAATCACTTTGCCGTATTTTCATCGGCGAAATGGCAAAGCCGTAAAGGTGTTATTGGTTCTCCTGATCAGCAAAGAATCCCCGGCCAGTAAACTCCATTAGGTCGTCCGGACGGTGCGGTATCCATGAGCGTAAACTGCTGATTCACTCGCAATCCGTTTTCTAGGCACCAGCTAAAGAGTTCCCCGTTAGTAGTGGGAACCATAACACCCGGGCCAGTTAGCTCTTTGGCAGAAACAATCAAAGCCTTGAGATCCTCGTTTGATCTGCCGACTCCGTGCCCAATAAAGCTGACACCAGTAGTGTATCCCGAAATCCCCTCACCACTTTCGACAACGCTGGCCATGCCCTGCTCGATCGCCCCATAAACTTCCCCAGCGCGGTCAAATCCGTGTACTTGCGTACACAGTGCGTTACAGGCATCAGCGTCCTCTTGCTTCGCGGGGCGCACAACCCGCCCAGGGATAACCTTATTGATCGGATCGCCTACCATCGTCGACAGCAGATCTGTCGCAATGAATCCCAGTTTTGCATAAAGACAAAGCGAGCGACTGTGGTACCCCGCTTGTATCAATTGCAGTCGAGAATGCCCTTGATCGGCAAGATGGGATATACCTGCCTGCATCAGCTGTCGACCGACCGACCGGTTCTGCAGCTCAGGATCTACGGTAATCACACTAATCCCGCCAACAGAAGAGCGTCTGGAGACAAATATGCTGCCCAAAATCGAGCCCTCCTCCTCCGCCACAAAGCCATCGAACACAGGGGCATCGTTTAGCATCCCAAGCACGTTGCTGGTGACATCTGCATTTGGAAAATCAGGCGGAAAATTATGTTGGTCTGCAATCGTCTTAAATGCCAGATACATGATTTCTCCACATCTCCGAATATCTTCGGTTTTAAATTGTCGAATGTCGTTCATTTAAGTTCTTTCAGTTAATTATTTCGTTAAACACAGGAAATGAATAGATAGCCTATTCGAGAGGAAATGGGAAAAGATTGATAATACAATTGTCAGCGAACGTCCAAGACATTTGATGGCAAATAGTCTCGCTGTAATTAATGAATACGGGGATTGGAGATAATTTCATTTTTCGATCGAATTGATCGGACGAATAGCAGCAATTTTTCCTAATTCGCCCCCTCTCTCTTTCGAGAAACTTCTTGGTCATCAGAACATTGATTCAGGTGAATGGAGAAAATGAGCGAATAAGCCCTTTCCTGCAAGCACTCCTTTTCTGCCATTATTATGCGGGTTCAGATTCATTGCATCAAACGATAGTCTGAAGTAGAATAAACAGAGTGATTCAGTTGCTCACTCAAACCGCTCAACCCCACCATTTGTCCCGACTATATGTACATCAAGCGGATGTTCCGTTTCCCCTCCCTTCAAACTCCTCTACTGTGATGACGGGCAAAAAAACAACCTAACGAAGTTGCTCTTCTTCTAGAAAAGTTCGAGAGTTCACTCCAATAAGAACCTAGCTCCCTCACACACATGATTTTTGATCACCTCAGTACGCTGAAGCTCCGCCCCCTTTCCCTATTACTGCTCCTCTCCCTTTTCTGTTTTGCGAGAGGTACAGAAGAAACGCCTCCCATACTTCAGACGCTCACAGCAGAACACCCACGCCTGATGTTAACCGAGGACGCTCTCACGGAACTCAAGCTAAAGGCACAAACTGACGAAGTTCTTCAGCGTTTCATTCACAAAGTCATTGAAGACGCAGACGCCCAACTTGAAGAACCGCCTCTCAAACATCGTGCCAGATTACTCGGAACCAGCCGGACCTGCATCGACCGCATCTACACACTAGGAATAGCATGGAGATGGACAGGAAATTCCAAATACGCTGAAAAGATCAAAGAAAACCTCATCGCTGTCTGCGCGTTTCCGAACTGGAACCCAAGACACTTCCTCGACGCAGCAGAGATGTCGCACGCTGTTGCCGTCGGCTACGACTGGACCTACCACTACCTCGACGAGGAATCCCGTGAAACGATCAAAACTGCCCTTATCGACAAAGGTCTCACACCCGGCATAGAACGCTACAAACGCGGCTACCACCACTTCACCTACGCATACAACTGGAACCAAGTCTGCAATGGCTCCCTACTGATCGGTGCACTCGCCATCGCTGAAAGCGATCCCGACACCGCAACTTTCATTATAGAAAACGCTCTTAAAAACCTTCCTACGGCCCTCGCTTCCTTCGCCCCCGACGGAGTCTGGGCGGAGGGAATCAGCTACTGGAAATATGCAACGAGCTACACCGCCTTCGCCCTCACAGCCCTTCAGACTGCTCTCGGCAACGACTTCGACCTCTCATCATCACCCGGCCTCGATAAGACTGGATACATCCCCATCGACTTCACGGGACCAACGGGACTCTACCTCAGCTACGCCGATTCCGCAGACTTCAAAAAGCACAGTTCTGCACATCCCCTATTCTGGCTGGCACAAACCTACCACAACACAGATTTCTCAGATGCAGAGCATCGGCAGATCACTCCCAAGGATATTAGCCCTTTCCATATTATCTGGTACACTCCGCCGTCAGGGAAAAGTGCTACCACACGAAAACTCGATCACCTCGTAAAGGGCCAAGTCGAAACCGCCCTCTTTCGAAGTTCATGGGATGATCCCAATGCCCTCTTCGTCGGCGTCAAAGCGGGCTACAACCAAGCCCATCACGGCCACCTCGATCTGGGTAACTTCGAACTAGACGCACTCGGCGTACGCTGGGCGAGAGACCTCGGAGCCGACAGCTACAGCCTTCCCCAATACTGGACCTACCAAGAAGGCGGCACGCGCTGGACTTACTACCGACTCAACTCTTTCAGCCACAACGTCCCCATTCTCGGCAACCAAAACCAAAACGCCGACGCCGTCGCAAAACTCACCCGTTTTGAATCAGGAGACACAACGTCGTTCGCCCAAATCGACCTCACTGAAGCCTATGCCGCCCACGCGACATCCGCCCACCGTGGTATCGCCCTCGTTCAAAACCGACGTGCCGTCCTCATCCAAGATGAGTTCACGATAGAACACGCCTGCGAAATCAACTGGGGAATGACAACCGATTCTAAGATAACTATCGAAACACCCCAACGTGCTCGCCTCACCCTTCAGGGAAAAGAGCTCATCGCTCAAATCCTCAGCCCAAACAACGCCACATTCTCAATAGAGTCCGCAGAACAACCTCCTCCTCAAAAATCCAACACCGGAGTAAGCCGACTCATCGCCCACCTCCCCGAAAGCGAAGGGCAGGTAACACTAAGCATCTTGCTTTCTCCCGTATGGCAAGAAGGCGAAACCGTTACCACGGCGGATCTAAATCCATTGAAAGAATGGTGATCACACCAGCGTATCGCTTTGAGCGAAACCTCTGACTCCTGATTCAGATTTTCTGTGCTCCTAATACCTCTTCACTCCTCGTACTGTATCGTTGCAAAGCGAATCACGATTAGTCATTTTTATACTCATGATTCAGAAACAACTTTTTGGGAGAACAGAGCATGAAAGTTCGATTACCCTCTTTGGGGCGGCCGCAATGGGTGACTGTGATCAGGCAACCGCTGATAAGGCCCTTGAGGTACTATTTCAATACGGAGTAAACCATATCGATACCGCCCCAAGCTATGGCGAGTCAGAATTACGGGTGGGACACTGGATGAAGCACCACCGGAAGGACTTTTTCCTGGCAACCAAAACAGACCAACGGACCTACCAAGAGGCCAAAGAACAAATCCATAAATCACTGGATCGACTACAAACAGACCACATCGACTTGATTCAATTCCATGGTCTGGTTCATCCGGATGAGTGGGATACAGTCATGGGTTCGGAGGGTGCCCTAGAGGCTGCGATCGAAGCCCGGGAAGCAGGCTTGGTAAAACACATTGGAGTGACGGGCCACAACTGGACGATTGCGGCCATGCACAAACGGAGCCTGGAACGCTTTGACTTCGATTCGGTACTATTGCCGTGCAATTATCTCATGCTGAAGCGTCCCGCCTATCGACGTGATTTCCTAGAACTCTTGGCCCTGTGTAAAGAGCGCCAAGTGGCCGTTCAATTAATCAAGACCATTGCCCGCGGACCCTGGGCGACGAAACCGAGAGACCGCTCAACCTGGTACCAACCTCTAGAAGAGCAAGAAGACATCGACCGTGGTGTTCACTATGGGATGAGCCAAGGAAAGGTATTTTTGAATACTTGTGGTGACCTGACTATTCTCCCCAAATTCCTGGAAGCAGCCACACGCTATCAAAGCTGTCCCTCCGACGAAGACTTAGAGGCGATGCTAAAAGATCAATCAATGACCTCTATTTTCGGGCTATAATCGCACTGAAAACTGAGATCAACTCATTAAATTTTATGCGGATCCCTGATGGGAGTCGAAAACAATCACAGAGACACACATATTAATAGGTTGGAGACAGAACCCCTCCCCCATATTCTTCGCGTCGTTAGCGGTTCAAAAAAAAAGAACAACCCAATCCTTTAGCGTCTTTAGTGGTTAACTAAATCTCCACCTCGATTCTCTCAGAAAACACTTCATTAAGGCCCAATCAAATCTGTGTTCATCTGAGTAATCAGTGGGCAAAAAAACAACCAAATCAGGAGTAGTCGTCCAAATGCTTCTTCTCCATCTCTTCTGGAGATACTTTGTAATCCTCCAATTCCCGATCCTCAAAGGCCTCAGGATCTTCAAATATTCCCTCGATCACCGCCTTCCATTGCGGTTCACCCACCGTGACCAAAACCACAGACGTACTCTTCTCAATATGCTTATCCACAAAGGCACAGTTCAACGCATACCACACTGCCTCTTCTAAAGTCTCCTCGTCGTGGGAAGTCGCCATCGCCGTAAAACCATACTTCTCCTCGGCATCCTCAGCCGCGGCTTCCCACTGAGTCTCACCCTCCTCGCAGGCATCACCCCAGGCACAGAGATAAGCATTCCCCTTCGCAATCAGCTTCCGAGCAACCTCCACCATCGCACTCCCCTCAACCGCACTATAATCCGCAGCGAGTAAAAGAACAAAATGCTCCGACGGAAACGTCAGTTCCCTGAGCTCCTCCCAAGAGCCGACATGACACCGATACACCGGACGCTTCACATTCAAGCCTTCCGGCCCCGCTATCATCTGAGGCTGTTCGTCACTATTCATCGCTACCATTAATCAAGTCCTTCCATAAAAAATTACCTCCAAATCATCAAAAACCGCACAACGGTCAACGAGAAAGCAGACTATCAAACGAAGATCCTAGACCAGAGAAATGGCTCATTCCCCTCTTACATTTCTTAAAATAAAATCAACAATCGGAGTCGGATCATCTAATCCATGCACGTGCCCCACTCCGGGTTTATGAATCACTTCGATACTTCCCCCCAACGCCTTGTAACGTTGCTCCAATACCGCAGTATTCTCCGCAACAGGAACCACGAGATCCGCATCACCCACCACATGCAGAAGAGGGACGCCAGCATCCGCTAAAGGCTTAAGACGATCCAAAGGATTTCCAGTATAAGCAACGGCTTCCTCCAGAGAAAATCCATAGGCTTCTAAACATCGTTTCCACGCTGCTACTGATTCCTTGCCCCCCAATAGTCCAGCAGGCCAGCTCTTTATGTCGCAAACCGGGGCATCGGCATAAATACAATGAACCTTGCCCGTATTCTGTGACCCCCAATTATATACGATCAATCCTCCGCGTGACAAGCCCTCGAGAACCACGCGCTTATCGAAGCCATGCTCATTCGTAAGAAATTCATAGAACCGATCAAACCGCTCCACGGCTGCCGGGCTTCCAAAAAGATTCGAAACATCAACATAGGCCACATGAAATCCCTCCTTTAAGAGTGCGACATCCGGATCTGGATTATGACCCCAAAACCGTGCCCGCCATACCCAAGGCCGCCCTTCAGCTACAATCTCGGGAACCGCAACTTTACAGTTCAAACCATCCTCTGAAAACGAATACAAATCGTATCCATGATAGTCACTCAAACCTCCCGACCATTCACTCTCCGTCGAGGCGACTCTCGATGACACAGCCTCAAACCACGTCTGCGCCATCACGTTATTGCCCACAGCATTCGGGTGAAGGTTATCCGCCCTCATCACATTCGAATAGTCGTCATTGAGCGGAGGGAACTGATCCACAAAATGGATATCCCGACCCTTCGCCGCAAACTCAGCGACAATATCCGGCACCTTTTCATTAAAGGCCACCACATGGGCCATCTGCTCTGCACTCCGTCCGTTGGGTGGAATGCTCGCCAGAAAGAGAGTCGGCGACCCCACTCCCGGCAAATCATAAATCATCTGCACCAAGGTATTCAAACGGCTTGGTGCATTCTCCAGACTATGGAATCTCCCCACATCGTTCGTCCCAATCATGATCAAGACCACATTCGGCTTAACCGTCGCTAATCGTCCAGAACCCCAGTATGCCGACAAATTATCAGCGATCCCACGCTGACCACCCAACTCTCCGATCAAATACCCAGAAACACCTGAATGATAGTGATAGAGGTTATCTTCCACACTCGCACCAGATTCCGGCAATCCGTCCACATTCGCAGCGAAGTGCCCCGTAAAACTAAAGTCGTATCCATTCTCAGTTAACAACTCATACAACGCCAATCGAGGAGAACTCACATCGCTCCCATCCGCATTACTCTGAGTAATCGAATCACCAATAAACCATATCGCCCCCAGATCCTTCGAATCTGACTCAATCCCAGCCCATGAAGCTGAAACCCCAAGAGTCATCACGAGTGCACGAAATAAGAGGGTAAGCGAAAATCGTTTCATTTAATACCTATGTGCCAGAAAAACGACTCTGTCATCCCAAATTCAAGGTGCTGAGCCTGTAAATGATTTACATTGTAAAGCAAAGTGACGCCCACCATCGAAATGGTAAAAGAATCCGACGTACTAACACATACCCGATACAAATTAGAAAAATAATTTATCATCCGATCGATAGCAGGAGCAACCTCACAAAACGACAGGATTAACGACCGAGGCGGCACACACGATTTGACCTAAGAATCAAGGTCACTCAAAATTCAATCCTCACCGATTCACGGCAACGAGCTCATCTGCAAACAACCTCAGAAGCTTATCTACTTCGTTGTAAATCGCTTCGACTCGGTTGGCCACTCCCATCGACTGCCGCTCCCATGTACCAACTGCAATAGTTACGACACTGTCTTGCGGGCGCTTAAGCTCCGCCATTTCACGTAATTCCAGTTGTATGACGTATAAATGACTCGGTCCCTGTGCGTGAATCACATCGAGCGAAACCTCCAGAAAAGGCTGCCCCGGCATCACTTCCAATTCCATATCTGACAAAAATCGAATTCCCCAATGCTCCAAGCGATCAATGATGTGATTTTCGATCGCACTAACGCTTAAATCAAAGGTATCCGACTGAAGGTTAATCGGCCTAATTTCCAAGCCCACTCCCTTCAATCCCGTTAGCATACTCTCCTCATAATCAGCCCTAACAGCGATAACTCCTACCACGGCCAACAGAAAAATATATAAGCGTTTCATATTCATAGATCTATCCTCTCTAACAAAAGAGTGCTAAGCATACCCCGTTCCACTGCAACCCGTCATTGAACATCAACGTAGATCTCACGATATTATTACAAACGAGCCGTCCCTCAGTCCTCCCTGTCAACCGACACCCTAACACTTTCCCCGTTTCAAAGTCGCAATTCTCAAAACACCCCATTTCCTCCTCATCTTTCATCTTCATCTTCCATAACCCATAACCACCACTCCAGCTCCGCTGGCACCAACCAAATGGAAATCGACATAGCCACGCACAACGCTCGAATGAGCGTCGGGGATTTCGCCCGCTTTGCCCAGCAGGAGCAGCGTGGCTCGATGGGTCACGGCAGTCAGTGGCGTGCCCAAGTCGGCCAGCAGTGGCACACCACCATCCAAACCCAATCAGCCAAAGCCCAAGAAGGGATGACCAACGAAGTCTCCATCGACGGAACAATCACATGGCACCGCTGGAACCTCCGCCTCGTCGGACGAATCGACCAATACAAAGAAACCGACGCCACCCACCATCTCCGCGAAATCAAGACCCTCACCCGAAACCTCCCCCTTTCACGAGAAGATATCGAGGCCGACTACCCCCACTACATCCTCCAAGTCCTCGCCTACCGTGAACTCCTCATCCGATCACGCCCTCGAGACAAAAAACCATGGCACCTTGAACTTCTCTTCGTCGAAATCGAAACTGGCCTCACTCAACGCTACCGTCTCGACCCAGAACAGGACGCACTCATCACCGACCACCTCGACCGCATCGTCGCCTTCCTCGACGCCAAACGCGATCGACTCCAGTCTCTCCGTGCCTTCCAAAATATCACCGCCTACGCCAAGCCCCGCCCCGGCCAAGAAACCATCCAGGCCGACCTCTCCGAAGCCTTCGACTCCTCTCCCATCGTCTGCCTCGAAGCCCCCACCGGATACGGGAAAACGGGCGTAGCCTGGGAATACGCCCTCAAAGCCCTCGCCTGCGGTAAAGCCGAACGCATCATCTACCTTACCAGCAAGACCACGGGCCAAATCGAAGCCACCACCCGCCTCTCCTCCCTCCTAGAAGGACACCAACGCTCCCTCGGATTCTGGAACGTTCGCAACAAACGCGAACACTGCATCAACCACGAATACCGCTGCTCGCGAGCCACCTGCTCTTACCTCGAAAACCTCGATGAGAAACTCGCCCACAACGCCACCCAACGCCTCTTCCTCCAAACACAAGATTACATCGACATCGAAACAATCCGAGAAGAAGGAAAACGAATCGGAGCCTGCCCCTACGAGATCACTCGCACCGCCCTCAGCTACCGTGACGTCTGGATCGGCGACTATAATTACCTCTTTTCCCCACAGTCCACCGGCCTCTTCGATTCACAAATCGACTACGCCCCCAGCAAAACCCTCCTCATTATCGACGAGGCTCACAACCTCCCCTCCCGCGTCAACGCCAACTACTCCTTCGAAGTAGATATTCACGCCCTCAATACCGCACTCGGCGAACTCGAATCCACCCGAACGCCCAGCCGTATTCGAAACCTCATCATCGAAATCATCGTCCTCGCCCACCACCGCCGTCGCGGCGACCGCCTCTCCGATGCCGACTCCAACGACTTCCTCGATTCCGTCCTCGCCCTCGCCGACACCATAGAAAACCACCCCTTTCCCTCCGACGCCCTCACCGAGCAAAGCTCCGATTTCCTCTGGAACCTCGCCACTGCCTGTAAAAATTGGAAAGACGGAGCCATGCCCTTCACAATCTGGGTCCCACGAGACAGCTGCATCGCCTTCTCTTGCCTCGACTCCGGCCCCATCATCGAGAATATCCTCAACCAATTCCAAAGCACCCTCCTCCTCTCCGCCACCCTCTCCCCATTCTCCAGCTTCACCCAAGAAATCGGCCTCGCCCAACGCATCCCCACCATCCCTCATCTCCAACCCGTTGCCCCCTGGCGAGACCAAGCCTACGACATCGCTATCGATGCACGCGTAGACACACGCCTCCGCCAACGCGAACAAAGTGCCCCGATCATCGCCGACGACATCAACCAACTCGTCGACACCCACGGCTCAACCGTCGTCTTCTTCCCCTCCTACGCTTACGCCAAGGCCATTCAATCACAGACCATCCACCGCCACCCTCACCTCCGCATCGAAGTCCAACCCCAAGGCGGCAGCCTCCAAGATCGCCGCGACTTCATCGAAACCGGACTCTTCCTCAATGACGCCCTCTTCCTCATTCTCGGCAGCAGCTACGCCGAAGGCATCGACCTCCTCGGCGGCAAACTCAAAGCTGCCGCCATCGTCAGTCCCGCCCTCCCCGAAGTGAACGCCCTCCGCGACGCCGAGCTCCAACGCCACCGAGGCACCAAAGCCGAAACCTTCAACCACGTCTACCTCCGCCCCGGTATCCAAAAAATCAACCAAGCACTCGGCCGCCTTATCCGCTCCCCCGGCCAAAACGTCAAAGTTCTCCTCATCTGCAATCGCTTCGCCGAAGCCGCCACCCAAAAGCTCCTCGACCGCCCCTATCAAAACGGCAGCTTAATCACAGAACCCGCCGACCTAAAAACCTGGCTCACCCCCCAATAATCTCCCTCCCTGTCACGACGTAGAGTAACGAAGTCGGATCCATCTTCATCCTCCTTCTTAATCCTTCATCTCCCCTTTCACCCCCTCAACTCGACAAGGTAAACCTTTTTTAGTTTACTTTTAAAAAGTAAACTAATAATAGTTTACTTAAATGAAACCGAAAGCCCTAGCCGCCGCGATCACTGGAGACATCATCGCCTCCCAGAATCTCCCCCCAGCAATTCAAGATAAACTCGTCGAGTCGATCACCACTGCTGGTAAAACCCTCCAAGCAGATCACCCCGAGCTCATCCAAGGACAAGTAGACGTCTTCCGTGGCGAAGGCTGGCAATTCTATTGCCCCAACCCCCACCACGCCATCACTGCCGGCTTCCTCTTCAAAACCTACCTCCTGGGCCTCTACAAAATAGATACCCGATTCTCCATTGGCATCGGCAGTATCGACCGACTCGAACTCGATCGCATATCCACCAGCCAAGGGGAAGCCTTTCTCCTTTCCGGCCGGGGCCTTGACGAAATTTCCACCACAAGAAGCATCGCAATCGCTTGCACGGACCAACTCTCCTCCATCGAACATTCACTCAAGGCGATCGCCTGTCTCCTCGAGGCCAGCACCAAAAACTGGACCCGTAAACAAGCCCTCGCAATCGCCCTCGCCTCGACCGGGGACCCCAACGAGAAATCCGCCCAGCGCTGGCCCATCAAACCAATCTCCAAACAAGCCTTCGGTAAACACCTTGCGAACGCCCAATGGGACCTCATAAACAACGCACTCCAACACACCCAATCCACTCTCAGAGACTGTTTAATAAGTCCGCACGAGTAGGTGAATTAGATTTTTCAGTCAAAATATCGGATTGCTATTTGAGGTGTGCCAAGCGGCACATTGAAACGAGCAAACGAGATCTGGGCGACAAAGATACGAGCATACGAAATCGCTGACATATTAAACAGCCTCCCAAAAAAAAGACCATCCAACAACTATGACCGCAGCCCTAAATATCTTCATCCCCCTCCTCACCGCTCACCTCCTCACCGACTTCGTCCTCCAATCCGACCGCTCCGTACGTAACAAACGAAACCCCCTCTACTTCCTCCTCCACATCCTCATCGCAGGCCTCACAAGCTACCTCCTCCTCGGACAATTTCTAAACTGGATGATCCCCGTCGCCGTCTTATTCAGCCACGCAGTCATCGACCTCCTCAAGCTCAGCCTCAGCCCACGCTGGCTCAGCGAACTCACTGCCTTCACAATCGACCAAATAACCCATCTCGCCTCAATCTTCGCCATTGCCTACTACGCCACGCCCCACCTCGATCCACAAACGCCTTGGTGGATATCTGCCGATCACCCAAGTCTCTACCTCAAAGCCCTCCTCCTAATCGCCGGATTCATAGCAAGCACCTCAATGGCATCAATCATCATAAAGAAGATCCTCCCCCACATGCTTCACTCCGATTCCTTACTCACTCCCAAACAAAACGGCCTCCCCCAAGGCGGTCACTATATCGGCTATCTCGAACGTACCCTCCTCTTCACCTTCGTCATGGCCGGTCAACTACCCGCTGCCGGATTCCTCGTCGCCGCAAAATCAATCTTCCGCTTCAACGACATTAAAGGCGACCAACAAGAAAAGTCCGAATACATCCTCGTCGGTACCCTCCTCAGCTTCACCACCGGAATCCTCTGCTCCATCGCCTTCCAACAACTCTGGACCCTATTGCCCTAATTTCCCAAAAACCGACACCCAATCGTAACATCCCACAAACCTTCCCACCTTGTAACTCCACCAAAACTCAATCATCCTCCCCACAAAATAACTCCAACCAACCAACCAACCAACCAACCAACCAACCAACCAACCACTTGTCCCGGCGTATCAAAGAGAAGCCGGATAACCCAGCCACCATGACCACCCCACTCACAGAAATCACAGGCATCGGCCCAGCAATGGCCGCCACCCTCACCGAAAACGGATTTGCATCCGCAGAAGACATCGCAGCCAGCGACCTCAAGACCCTCTGCACAACTCCAGGAATCGGCCCCTCAAGCGGCGAAAAAATACTCGCCGCCGCAATCGCACTCGTCGTTCTCAAAGAGGAAATTCCTCTAAAGCCCCTCAAGAAGAAAAAGAAATCCAAGGAAAAAGACAAAAAGAGCCCCCAAAAGGACAAACCCAAGGCCGACAAAAAAACCAAAGGCAAAAAGAAGAAATCCAAGAAAAAGGACAAAAAAAAGAAGTCCAAAAAGAAATAGTCGCAAAGCCGCCTCTACCTCGTCACATAGTCCGGCGAAATATTTCTTCATTCACAAATTCAAAGCATCACCGGACAAGAGCCATGAACACAGACGACGGCATCGAACGCATCTACATCGAACTCCTAGACAAAATGACCCTAGCGGGTTGGCTCAAAGCCTACTCTAAAATCGACGGCAAAGGCTTCCACCTCACATGGACCGAAGAAGGAACTGCTAAGTCTAACTTCCTCAAACTCATAGCCGAACGCCTTAGCCTCTGTACCGACAGCAAAGCCCCTCTCATAGTCGATGCCACCGCTCACGGACGCAAACTCCCCGACGAGCTCGACGGCTTCCAACTCGACCCGCAGATAGCTAAAGCTTGGTGCGAATGCATCGCTCAAATCGGTATCCCCGGCGACGAAACTCGTCTCTACCTGCTCGTCCAAATGGCCACCGCACTAGCCCCCTCTTCGGACACCAAAACAATCTCTTAGATCAACCTGCTGCCGAAGCCGTCCATCTTTACTTCGTTAGGCCGGAACATGAACTCCGCGGAATGTCTGCAGTTGCGATTCAATAATCCTATCCGTCCGGAATATTAGGTGTGCTTATTTTCATAGAAATAAAGACCCTACAAGTTGAGAACTTAGTAGAAACGCCTACCTCTAGAAATCTATGAAAAAACTACTAACTATAATCCTCACCCTCTCTAGCACGATCTGCCTATCCTCATACGCAGACGAATCCAGCGAATACAACGACTGGTATTATGAGCTCAATATCAACTACCTTTCCGGATTCTCCGATCTCACTGATGCTTACGAAAGTGAAGGCTATACAATCGATTTCGAAATCCCAATCGGCCTAAGTTTTTCGATCGGAAAAGAATTCGCTCACAATTGGTCTTGGGATATCGAGCTAGGCCCAATGATTCTTATCGCAGGCGACACAAATGCTACCATTATCCCAATCGGAGCCGGAGTACGCTACATCTTCTTAGACAGCACATCCCTTGCTCCTTATGTCAGAGCAGGGATTCAAAACGCCTTTGTATCCGGTGATTATATCGAAAATGGAGGCTTGGGTTACAATGCCGCCGTTGGCCTAATATTCTCTCCGGACAAAGCCGTTAGTTGGGGGATTGAAGCCAAATACGATAACACCGAAATCGAGTTCGAGCACGGCGGCGGATGGTATGTTGAAGACATCGAACCCTACGGCCTCGTTATCAGTGCATTCCTCTCCTTCTAGAATCTCTAGGATTCTAGAACTAAAGCTACTCTAGCCCATCATCCCTTTCGGAAGAGTCCCATAAGTTGTTAAAATAAAGAGGTGGTTTCCCTCCTTTGCAGCCA